>CAZVNR010000085.1:0-6874 GCA_964628945.1 uncultured Alistipes sp.
GCTTCGAGGCGATCTCGTCGAGGTACTTCGAGTACTCGAGGTTGAAGACGCGCGTACGCAGCTCCTCGAAGGCCTTGTCGAAGTTCTTGAGCTGCGACTTCTGGTCTTGACACTGCACGACGATACCCGTCGGGATGTGGGTCAGGCGGATTGCCGAGTAGGTCGTATTGACCGACTGACCACCCGGGCCCGAGGCGCAGAAGATATCCTTGCGGATGTCGTTCATCGAGATCTCGACATCGAACTCCTCGGCTTCGGGCAGCACGGCCACCGAGGCGGCCGAGGTGTGGACACGACCCTGCGTTTCGGTCTGCGGCACGCGCTGCACGCGGTGCACGCCCGACTCATACTTCAGCGTACCATAGACATTTGCGCCGGTCACCTTCATCACGACCTCTTTGAAGCCGCCCACGGCTCCCTCCGACGACGAGGTGATCTCGTAACGCCACCCCTTCGACTCGATGTACTTCGTGTACATACGCAGCAGGTCGCCGGCGAAGATCGCCGCCTCGTCACCACCCGTACCGCCGCGAATCTCGACGATCGCGTTCTTCGAGTCCTGCGGATCCTTCGGGATCAGAAGGAGCTTGATCTCCTCCTCCAGTCGCTCGATCTCGGGCTCGAGTTCGGTCACCATCTCACGCGCCATCTCGCGCATCTCCTCGTCCTTGTCGTTGGCGAGCGTATCCTTCGCCTCGGCGAGGTTGGCGATCGCCGTGCGGTAACGCTCCGAGCTCTCGATGATCGGCTCCAACTCCTTGTACTCCTTCGTGAGCTGGATGAACTGCTTGACATCGGCAATTACCTCCGGATCGGTCAGTTTCTGTCCGGTCTCCTCGTACTTGAGCTTCAGACCGTCCAGTCGAATCAAAATGCTGTTATCTGCCATATTCTGTGTTGTTATTTTGCTTATTTTTCAGTCGTTTCGGCCGTCAGTGTGCGGTCGAGCCAGTCGATGAGCAACTGCTGCCACGACTGCTTGTAGGGGAACGAATCGCGCATCCCGAAGCCGTGTCCGCCGACGGGGTAGATGTGGAGCGAGGCCTTGATGCCGTGCCGCTTCAGCGCGTTGTAGTAGAGCGTGCTGTTCACTGACGGCACGGTGCGGTCGTCGTCGGGCAGGAGCAGGAACGCGGGCGGCGTTGCGGCCGTCACGCGGTTCTGCAACGAGTAGTAAGCGAGCTGCTTCTTCGAGGCCTTCTCACCCAGCAGATGGACGAACGAGCCGCGATGTGCCTTGCCCTCCTCGGCCGTGATGACGGGGTAGAAGAGCACCGAGAAGTCGGGTCGCTCCTTGCCCATCGTCGAGGTCATCGCCGCAAGGTGGCCGCCTGCCGACGAGCCGACGATGCCGACCGTCGGCACCCACAGGTGGGGGGCAACCCCCTCGATCTTACCGCGCAGCAGCGTGATGGCACGCTCGGCATCCTCTAACGGCACCTCGGGGTGGCCGTTGGGCATCCGGTAGTGCAGCACGGCGGCGACATAGCCCTCCGAGGCGAACCACTCGGCCATCTGTGCCCCCTCGTTCTCCATCGAGAGGTGGCGGTAGCCTCCGCCCGGGCAGATCACCACGCCTCGGCCGTTGGCCCTCTCGGCCGCAGGGGCATAGACATAGAGGATCGTCTCGGTCGTCAGGCTCGGACGGTTGTTCTTGATCTCACCCGCCTCGGCCAAACCGTTCGAGTGGGGTGCGGTGGCGTTGTCCCACACGCGCACGACCATCGTTGCACGGCTCATATCCTGCGCCTGCGCGGTGAAAACCAACAGGCTTAATGCGAGTAGTAAGTGTTTCATAGTCAGGTGTTCTGCTGGGAATTTTGGGAGTTCTAGGAGTTCTGTGAATTTTGGGAGTTCTGTGAATTTTGGGAGTTCTGTGAATTAGGTCAGCCTCGCAGTACTCCCAGTACTCACAGTATTCTCATTCTTCCCTCCCTCTGATTAAATGACGATGTTGATAATCTTGCCCTTTACGACGATCACCTTCTTCGGGGCGCGGCCTTCGAGCCACTTCTGCGCCTCGGGTTGTGCGACGACATCCTGCTGGATCGTCTGCGGATCGAGGTTCAGATCGTACGAACGCTTGAAGCGCAGCTTGCCGTTGATCGAAACGGGGTACTCGAACGCCGAGCGGGTCAGGTACCTCTCCTCGCACGCGGGGTAGCGGGCATCGCAGACCGTTGTCGTGTGGCCGAGGGCGGCGTAGAGCTCCTCGCAGATGTGGGGCGCGAAGGGGGCCAAAAGCACCACCAGCGGCTCCAACACGGCACGCTTCGAGCAGTCGCCCAGCTCGTTCAGGCAGATCATAAAGGCGGCTACCGAGGTGTTGAACGAGAAGTGCTCGATGTCCTCCGTTACCTTCTTGATCGTCTTGTGCAGCGTGCGCAGCTCCTCGTCGGTGGCCGGCTCGTCGGTCACGAGGAAGCGGCCGTCGCGGTCGTAGAAGCGGCTCCACAGACGCTTCAGGAACTTATGCACACCGTCGATGCCGTTCGTATCCCACGGCTTCGACTGCTCCAACGGGCCGAGGAACATCTCGTACATACGGAGCGTATCGGCGCCGTAGTGCTCGACGATGTGGTCGGGGTTCACGACATTGAACATCGACTTCGACATCTTCTCGATCGCCCAGCCGCAGATGTACTTCCCATCCTCGAGGATGAACTCCGCATCGGCGAAGTCGGGCATCCAGCGGCGGAAGGCCTCTGTATCGAGCTGGTCGTTCTTCACGATATTGACATCGACATGGATCTCCTGCGTCTCGTACTGATCCTTCAGCCCGAGCGACACAAACTTATTGGTACCAACGACGCGATAGACGAAGTTCGAGCGACCCTGAATCATACCCTGATTGACGAGCTTGCGGAAGGGCTCCTGCTCGCAGACATAGCCCAGATCGTAGAGGAACATATTCCAAAAGCGCGAGTACATCAGGTGACCCGTCGCGTGCTCGATGCCGCCGACATAGAGATCGACCTGACGCCAGTAGTCGTTCGCCTCTTTGCCCACCAGTGCCTCGTCGTTGTGCGGATCCATATAGCGCAGGAAGTAGGCCGACGAACCGGCAAAGCCCGGCATCGTCGAGAGCTCGTAGGGGCATCCGTCGGCCGTGTGCCACGATGCAACACGCGCCAAGGGAGGCTCGCCCTCGGCCGTCGGGCCGAAGTTGTCGATCGCCGGCAGCTCCAACGGCAGCTGCTCCTCCTCGAGCGGATAGCAGAGGTCGTGGTCGTAGTAGATCGGGAAGGGCTCGCCCCAGTAACGCTGACGCGAGAAGATCGCATCGCGCAGGCGGTAGTTGATCTTCTTCTCGCCGAGGCCTTGGAACTCCAGCTCCTTGAACATCAGCTCGATCGCCTCGTTCACCTCGCGACCCGTGAAGATGCCGCCCGAGTTGATCAGCGTACCCTCTTTGGCATCGTACGAACCCTCCTCGACCGAACCGCCATCGACGACGGGGATGATCGGCAGGTTGAAGTGGCGGGCAAAGGCCCAGTCGCGCGAATCGTGTGCCGGCACGGCCATAATGGCACCCGTACCGTAGCCCGCGAGGACATAGTCCGACACATAGATCGGCACATCGCGCAGCGTGAAGGGGTTGAAGGCGTAGGCACCCGTAAAGACGCCGCTCACGCGCTTCGTCTCGGCGATGCGCTCGCGCTCCGAACGCTTCTTCGTCTCGGCCACATAGGCCTCGACCTCCTTCTTGTGGGCGGTGGTCGTCAGCTCCATCAGACGCGGATGCTCGGGGGCGATCACCATAAACGATACGCCGAAGATCGTATCGGGACGGGTCGTGAAGATCTCGAGCGGCTCGTCGTGACCCACCACGCGGAAGTTGATCTTCGCACCGACCGACTTACCGATCCAGTTGCGCTGAATCTCCTTCAGCGAGTCGCTCCACTCCAGTTCGTCCAGTCCGGCCAACATACGGTCGGCGTAGGCCGTCACGCGCAGCAGCCACTGCTTCATCCGCTTCTGCTCGACGGGGTAACCGCCGCGTACCGAGAGACCGTCCTTCACCTCGTCGTTGGCCAGCACCGTGCCGAGCTTCGGGCACCAGTTCACCATCGTATCGGCGCGGAACGCCAAGCGGTAGTTCTGCAGGATCTCCTGCTGCTCCTTGGGCGACATCAGGATCCACTGCGCCGCCATAAAGCGAATCTCCTTCGTCTGTGCGGCGTTGATGCCCGCCGTGCCGTACTCCTTGAAGTGGGCGATCAGCTCCGAGATCGGACGCGCCTTCTGCTGGTCGTTGTCGTACCAGTGGTTGTAGAGCTTCAGGAAGGCCCACTGCGTCCACTTGTAGTACTTCGGGTCGCAGGTGCGCACCTCGCGCTCCCAGTCGAACGAGAAGCCGATCTTGTCGAGTTGCTCGCGGTAGCGGGCGATGTTCTTCTCGGTCGTGACGGCGGGGTGCTGTCCCGTCTGAATGGCGTACTGCTCGGCGGGCAGACCGAAAGCGTCGTAGCCCATCGGGTGGAGGACATTGAAGCCCTTGAGGCGCTTGTAGCGCGAATAGATATCCGAGGCGATGTAGCCGAGCGGATGGCCGACATGCAGACCCGCGCCAGAGGGGTAGGGGAACATATCGAGAACATAGAATTTGGGTCGCGCAGGATCGACCCCGACGCGGTAGGTTTTCTCCTCGCGCCAACGCTGTTGCCAGCGTGCTTCGATCGCTTTGAAATTGTATTCCATCGTAGCTGAAATGCTTAATTATCCTAAAAACGGACAAATATACATAAAATAATTCAAAATTTAGAATGTAGAATTCAAAATTAGCAGTCGGCAGTCGGCAGTCGGCGATCAACTTTGGGCTGCGCAGGATGATTTGGGAATTTAGGGAGTTTGGTGAATTTAGTGAGTTTGGTGAATTTTGGGCGTCGTCGCTAAATTCCCTAACCTCCCTAACTTCTCTAATCCCAACCCTCCCTCGCGCAGTAACTCGAGTAACGCAATTCAAAATTTAGAATGCAAAATTCAAAATTATTTTACCCGCCTCGCAGCAATCCCAGCCCTCCCAGTCCTCCCAGCCTCTTTCCCTTAATCGCCCTTAATAACCCTTAATAACCCTTATTTTCAACCCCTTACATCTAATTCAATAGTTTTTGCTTATTTGAATCAAAATTCTATCAACAAAAAGAATAGATTCAGCCCCGAAAAACGGCAAAAAACGCTGAAAAAGATGCCATATATATTGTATTTTCAAAAAAAATGCGTACCTTTGCAGGCCATTTTGAATGATGGAGATAGAAAATTAACAATTTAAAGGACAACAAAATGCCTACTATTCAACAGTTAGTACGTAACGGCCGTGTGGCACTGGACGAGAAGTCGAAGTCGCCCGCACTGGCTGCGTGTCCCCAGCGTCGTGGTGTGTGTACCCGTGTGTACACGACGACCCCGAAGAAGCCGAACTCGGCTATGCGTAAGGTGGCGCGCGTAAGATTGACCAATGGCAAGGAGGTCAACGCCTACATCCCCGGTGAAGGTCACAACTTGCAGGAGCACTCGATTGTGCTGGTCCGCGGTGGTCGTGTGAAGGACCTCCCGGGTGTTCGTTATCACCTCGTGCGCGGTGCGCTCGACTCGGCAGGTGTTGACGGTCGTCGTCAGCGTCGCTCGAAGTACGGTGCCAAGCGTCCCAAGGCAGGTAAGAAGTAATCTAACTCACTAAATTTTTAAGTATTTTTTTTAATAGCTATGAGAAAAGCTAAGCCTAAGAAGCGAATTCTACTTCCGGATCCGAAGTTCGGTGACGTGGCTGTGACCCGTTTCGTGAACAACCTTATGCTGGATGGTAAGAAGAGTATTGCCTACACGATCTTCTACGATGCGTTGGAGCTCGTTGGCAAGAAGATGAAGGATGCTGATAAGTCTCCGCTGGAAATCTGGAAACAGGCCCTCGAGAACATCACGCCCCAAGTCGAAGTGAAATCGAAGCGTATCGGTGGTGCAACTTTCCAAGTTCCTATGGAGGTTCGTCCGGAGCGCAAGATTTCTATCTCTATGAAGAACCTTGTCCTGTTCTCGCGCAAGCGCGCCGGCAAAACGATGGCCGAGAAGCTCGCAGCTGAGATCGTCGATGCCTACAACCAGATGGGTGCCGCCTTCAAGCGTAAGGAGGAGATGCACCGTATGGCCGAGGCCAACAAGGCATTCGCACACTTCCGTTTCTAATAACAGCATACAACGATGGCAACAAGAGATCTTACATACACGCGTAATATCGGTATCATGGCCCACATCGACGCCGGTAAGACGACGACATCGGAGCGTATTCTGTTCTACACGGGTAAGACCCACAAGATCGGCGAGACCCACGAGGGTTCGGCGACGATGGACTGGATGGCGCAGGAGCAGGAGCGTGGTATCACGATCACCTCGGCTGCAACGACCGCCTTCTGGAACTATATGGGCAAGCAGTATCAGATCAACCTGATCGACACCCCGGGACACGTCGATTTCACCGTTGAGGTGGAGCGTTCGCTGCGTGTGCTCGATGGTGCTGTGGCTACCTTCTGCGCCGTAGGTGGTGTAGAGCCGCAGTCGGAGACCGTATGGCGTCAGGCCGACAAGTACAATGTTCCGCGCATCGGCTATGTGAATAAGATGGACCGCACGGGTGCCGACTTCCTGTCGGTATGTGCGCAGATCAAGGAGCACTTCGGCGCAACGGCGCTGCCGGTGGTTCTGCCGATCGGTGTCGAGGACAAGTTCGAGGGGTTGGTTGACCTTATTTATAATAACGCAATCTACTACTACGACGACAAGACCGTTCGTGACAACTTCGAGATCCGCGAGATCCCCGAGAATATGAAGGCCGAGGCCGAGGAGTGGCGCAACAAGCTCATCGAGGAGGTTGCCGCTA
>CAZVNR010000086.1:0-6585 GCA_964628945.1 uncultured Alistipes sp.
AAAAACGGCTCGATACAAAATCGAACCGTTTTTCTTACGCGAAGCGGATGCTTACTCGGCCTTACCTGCCGAACCGAGCACATTCACGCACTTGTGCATATAGAGCTTCTTCAGCTCGTCACGAGCGGGACCCAAATACTTGCGGGGGTCGAACTCGGCGGGCTTCTCGGTCAGCACCTGACGAACGGCAGCCGTCATGGCCAAACGACCGTCCGAGTCGATGTTGATCTTGCAAACTGCGCTCTTCGCGGCCTTGCGGAGCTGCTCCTCGGGGATACCGATGGCATCCTTCAGGGCACCGCCGTACTCGTTGATGATCTTCACATACTCCTGCGGAACCGACGACGAACCATGCAGTACGATGGGGAAGCCCGGGAGCTTCTCCTCAATCTCGGCCAAAATGTCGAAACGCAGCTCGGGCGGAACCAAGATGCCCTCCTCGTTGCGCGTGCACTGCTCGGGCTTGAACTTGTTGGCGCCGTGCGAGGTACCGATCGAGATGGCGAGCGAATCAACGCCCGTCTTCGTTACGAAGTCGATCACCTCCTCGGGACGGGTGTAGTTCGACACCTCGGCCGAAACCTCATCCTCAACGCCGGCCAGTACGCCCAGCTCACCCTCAACCGTTACATCGTGAGCGTGTGCATACTCAACAACCTGCTTCGTCAGGGCGATGTTCTCCTCGTAGGGGAGGTGCGAACCGTCGATCATCACCGACGAGAAGCCCATGTCGATGCAGCTCTTGCACAGCTCGAACGAGTTACCGTGGTCGAGGTGCAGCACGATCGGAATGTTCTTGCCCAGCTCCTTGGCATACTCTACGGCACCCTGTGCCATGTAGCGCAGCAGCGTCTGGTTGGCGTACTTACGCGCACCCGACGATACCTGCAGGATCACGGGCGACGAGCACTCGACGCAAGCCGAGATGATGGCCTGCATCTGCTCCATATTGTTAAAGTTGAAAGCCGGAATGGCATAGCCACCCTCGATGGCCTTGGCGAAGATCTCACGGGTATTCACCAGACCCAATTCCTTGTACGATACCATAATAGTTTGTGTTTGTTATTGTGTATTTGATTGTTTACCAACCCTTTTTTGCATAAGCCGTGCAAAGATACGACATTCTCGTCTAAAAAACGAAAAATTTTCGGCGAATTTTATGCCCTGCAGTCGTTTGGGTGTTTGGGTCGATCGTGATGCTTGATTTTTGCAGTTTGGAATACGCTTTTTGGCCACGAAATTTTGTTAAATGCTTTTTTCTGCTTAATTTTGTTCTGTCCAAGCTCTGCTATGCGGCTTGGGTGAATGCAAAAAGCTCAAAAGATGATGAAACGAAATAGATTTTTCCTGCCGGCGGTACTGCTTGTGCTGCTCTCGTTGCTCACGATCCCGACCAATGTTGCGGCGCAAAACCGCTCCGATCTGCGCCAGTCGATCAGCGAGTGGGGGCGTTGCCGCACGGTGGCCATCACCCGCTCGAAGGGCGATATCGCCATCTGCGAGAATGCAACCTACGCCTTCAGCGGCACGATGATCGGCCTCTTCAACCTTGTGAAGGAGCTCTATGGACAAGATACCTACATCTCCGACATCCAAGCCAACGAGGAGGGCGCGTGGCTGATCCTCTACGGCGACAACGAGATGCAGTGGAAGGGGATCCCCGCCTCGCTCGAGAAGACGCTGAACGACTTTAAGGCGGCCGGCGATGTCATTTCGCTCGCCACCTTCAATGCGCGTGGCGAGTGGATCGCCGTGACGAACAACCAGATCTCCGCCTCGCACAACCACTTGGCCGAGCTCCTTACGACGGGTATGGAGGAGTGCGGCGACCTTGTGACGGCCTGTGTGAGCGAGGAGTGCGCGGTGCTCGTCTTCGAGAACGGCGTGCGCTCGTCGGGCAATCCGCCCGCCGACCTGATGGAGGCGTTGCAGAGCGGCGATATGCGTGTGCGCTGCGTGAAGATCTCCTACAACGACTGGTTTATCGCCGGCCCGGGCAGCTACCAATACAGTATGTAGCGGATGCAAAACGGGGCGGGGTGCGACCATAAGTACCTCAAAAGTGCCTCAAAACGACTTAAAACAACGATAGCAGGGCTGAAACCCTGCTTTTTTTGTGCGAAAAAGTTGCATATATGGTTCCCGAAAGCTATCTCTGTAATTGGGGAACTGTTTTGTTGTCGGTAAAGGCTCCTCACAAACAAAAAAAAGTGTGTAACGCGCAAAAACGGAGGGACGAGATCGTGTTCAAACGCTGTGCAGGCATATTGGGAGCCGTATTGCTGCTCTTGGCCGGCAGTCGGGCTGTGGCGCAACCCCAACGGGAGGTGCTGCAGTTGCGTTCGTTGCGCGGCGGGCGGGTCGAGGCAGTACAGACCGAGATCCACTTCCGCTGGGACAAGAGCTACCTCGCCCGATGCCGTAACCAACTGGGAGGTGACCATCAAGAAGATCTCGCTTGCCAACATCTACGACACCGGTTCGGTTACGCTGAAGACCACCAACGACCATACGCAGGCAGGCATCGTAGCGTGGATCAACAACACCTCGGCAAGCCCCAATGTGTGGGCCAACACCTCCTCGACCACCACGAAAGAGTGGGCTGTAGAGCAGAAACTGACCACGACCGCAGTTGTTTACGGAAGCGGTACGGCAACCGTGGCCGAGAACTACTTTGTACTGCCGCAGGCGTTGGTAAATGATCAGCAGAACATCACGATCGACTACTCGATCAAGACGACCGCTCCGAGCAGCCAGTCGGCAACGACCGACTACACCAAGATGGTACACTTCGTAAACTACCACTCGGTAGCCGCTTGGGAGATGGGCAAGAACATCACCTATACGATTCAGATCGACCCCGAGGGTGATGTGATCCACTTTGCTCCCGCCGTAGTGGACTGGGTAGATGTAAACGGTACGATCGACTTCTAAACCGATTACCCATTTTTAGGGCAGGGAGGGTGTGACAGCCGCCCTGCCCTAAAACAGAGTGCGAAAAGGAGAAAAGTGGCAAGAGGAAAGAGGCAAGAGGAAAGAGGAAAGAGGAAAGAGCAAAGAGGAGAGAAGTTAGGGATGTTCCCTAAATTCCTTAAATTCACTAAACTCCCGGTTCTCCCAGCAGTTAAACGAGAACGAGGATGCCCGTCGGGGCATCCTCGTTCTCGTTTTTGGATTCGTGTGTTGCGATTAGGCAACGATACCCGAGATGAGGAAGGTTGCAGCAACCGTCAGAATTGCGTACAACTCGGGGAAAGCAGCCAAGATCAGCGTCTTACCCATTACATCGTGGCCGTTACCGATGGCAGCGATACCGTTTGCGCAGACCTTGCCCTGATAGATGGCAGCCCACAGGTTTACGATACCCACCAGCAGACCGGCACCGAAGATGGCAGCAGCCTGCAACATCGTCGGGTTGGAGAGCATACCCTGCACCATAAAGAAGCAGACGAAACCGTACAGACCCTGCGAACCCGGCAGAGCCGACAGAATCATATAGCTACCGAAGGCAGCGTTGTTCTTCTTCATGGCACCTACGGCGGCCTGACCGCAAATCGAAGTACCAACGGCCGAAGCGATACCGGCCAGACCTACCATCAGCGCTACGCCGACATAAGCCAATACTAATGCTGTTGTTTCCATAATGTTTTTTGTGTTTTTTAATTGTTTGTTATTTGTTTATTCGTTTTCGTTTTCTTTACGAAGCGGCTCGAAGTTGCGCGAAGCCATCTCGAAACCGGCATTCTTGTAGAACTCCACAAAGGTCAGACGCATCGGGTGTACGAACGACGAGATCGTGGACATAAAGAGGTTGATACCGTGACCCACCAGCAGGATCGGAATCATCACCAAGAGGCGCACGATGAAGGGTGCCCCCTCGGGAACAAAGCCCGAAGCCAACGAGTTGAAGACAACGGCCAAGACACCGCCCGACAGACCGATGGCGAAGAGTCGGATGTACGACAGCACATCGCTCAACAGTCCCGTGATGTTGTTGTAGAGATTCCAAACACCCGAACCGATATTGACGAGCGGGTTGAGGAACTTCCCGGGGGTATTGAGCAGCAGCATCAACGCCATACCCACGCCGATCGCTGCGTAGAAGGCGGGCGACGAGAGTGTAAAGTGGGGGATTACCCACTCTTCATTCATCATCGGCAGACCACCGGCCAGCGAACCGGCCACCAAGACGATGAGCCAGCCAAGCGTCGAGAAGCAGCTCTTCACACCGAAGCACTTGATCGTCATATAGACATTCAGCGCAAGGCCAAAGATGATCTGCACCATACCGATTGCCAGTGCCCACGAGAAGAACTCGCCCTGAAAATCAAAGAATTTGATATTCGGGAACCACTCCCCGAGGCTCATACCGAAGAACGAGCCGCCAAAACCACCAAAGAGCGTGGTCGAGATGGCGCACATCGTGGCGAACCACGCGGCGCGGCGCATCATACCGCCCTTGCACTTCATCAGCATCGCCACACCGGCCGTAAGCAGGATCAGACCATAGCCTGCATCGTTCAGACAGATGCCGAAGAAGAGCATATAGAAGGGGGCGAAGAAGGGCGTGAGGTCGAGCGTGCCGTACTTCGGACGGGCGTACATATCGCCGACCATCTCGAAGATGCGGCTGAACCAACCGTTCTTCAACTTCACGGGCGTATCGTCCTCGGGTGTCGGGTCGCTCTTCAGATAGACCACATTGGGGTACTCCTCCAAGAGCTGATCGACGGCCGCCGAGGTATCCGTTTCGGCCCAACCCTCCATAATCATCAGCATACCGTCGGCAGCCTCACCGGCCGTCGCCCGTACGCGGGCACTCTGCAACTGCTCCTTGAGCTGCGCAGCATACTCTGCAAGCAACTTCTCCGAGGCGGCTACGCGGGCAAAGGTCACATCGAGCTCCTTCAGCACGGCCTGCTCTGCAGCGATGCGCCGCTCGGCCTCCGCTACATCGAAGCGCGGCGACTTCATCTCCTGTGCGTCGATCGAGAACTCCTCACCCGAGCGCGTGATGGCGACGAACCATACCGTTGCATCCGTGCGGTTGATCTCCTCGATCGTGCACTGCTCGCGCCAAGCGGCCACCTCGTCATCGAAGGTCGAACGCGGTGCCGAGAGGTAGTGCAGGATGATGCCCTCGTCGGCGAGCTTGGTGATCGCCTCGGCATCGAAACGCCCCCACGGGCGCAACTCCTCGGCCTGCTTTTCCAAGCGGCCGATCTCGCCGTTGGCCGCAGCCGCCTCGCTCTGCGCCTTGAGGTAGGCCTCCAACGCCTCGTACCCCGTCCGATAGGGGGTCGATGCGGTGAGCGAACCCTCGGCTACGCGGCGTGAAAGCTGCTCGCGTGCCTTGCCGATGGCCTCGACATCGAGCAACAGCTGGCGATCCTCCTCCGTAGGCTCCCAGCCCTTGGTCGTAATATCCACCAACCCTAACTCGCGCAGACGGGCGATGAAATCCTCGCTCTGTGCTGCATAGAGCACAAAGTCGTATTTAGACATCCGTGCGATCATAATGTCGAGCCCTCCCCGGCTTGCTGTTGTTTGGTTTTCACAATCTTCTGGGCAGACTTCGAGAGATTCTCCTCATCCTCCATAAAGCGTTTGATCTTGCGTATCGCGTCCTCGTACCCGGGTATCTGCACCTTTTCGTACAAGTTCACCTTTTGAGTGGTTTTGCGGCGGGCGTAGTCCAACAGCTCCATCTTGCGCTGATAGACCTCCTGCTCGATGCCGAGGCGTGCCATCTGCTCCAACACCGCCACCCCGTCGGCATACCAAACGGGCGACGAGAAGAGATCGTAGGCCTTGCGCTCGAAACGAACTCCCTGCAAAACGGGCGTGCGCACACCCGCGATCTTCTGTACCGAAAGCTCGACATCGGCAATGCGCACCAGCGTACAATCAAACTCACCCCACAGCGCAACCATATAGTCGTACTCGGCCTTCAGGTGGTCGAGCCGCTCTTGGTATTCGGCCGCAGAGTCCTTCGCCCGCTTCACCTCGGAGCGCAACGCCGACTCCTTCGACTTAATTGTCGGAAGGGCCTTTTGGCGCATCTTGAGCTGCTTGCCGAGCTCGCCGAGCGAGGTCTTGTTATATTGAAATTTGATTGCCATTGCTCCTTTATGCTTTCCAGTATTTCTCGATCAACTCGGCCTTCACGGCAACCTCCTCCTTCGAGAAGTACTCGGCGAAGAGCTCCCAAGCCGTATCCAACATCTCCGTAATCTCGATGTTGATGTCGATAGCCAAGAGCTTGCGCGAGTAGTCGCGGGCGAACTTCAGTGCACGCTCGTCGTAGTCCGACAGATCGAAACCGTTCTCGAGCTTCGTCTTGGCATTCGCTGCATCGGCATACAGACGAACGCAGGCGTTCATCACCTGCGGGTGATCCTCGCGCGTCTTCTTACCGATCACGAGCTGCTTCAGACGCGACAGCGAACGGAACGGATCGACGATTACCTTACCCGTATCCGAGTCGTTACGCAGGAACAACTGACCCTCCGTGATGTAACCCGTGTTGTCGGGGATGGCGTGCGTAATGTCACCACCCGAGAGGGTCGTCACGGCGATAATCGT
>CAZVNR010000087.1:0-6540 GCA_964628945.1 uncultured Alistipes sp.
CTGTATTACAAATATTTCAAAGAACCATATTTTATTTTAACGGAACACTAGTGATTCTAAATTTTGAATTTAGCAAAATCTCTCTTCTCTTTCCTCTTAAAGAAGTAGCTTTTCTGCTTGCGTTTGTCGTCCTGCGAGCGGGCGACAAAGAGCGGTTGATGCGTATAGGGGTTCTCGCCCGTGTAGAACATCACCGACGAGAGGGTCATCGGCGTCGGGGTGAGATCCTGCACCTGTTCGAGCGTGAAGTTTAACCTGCCCAGCACGCGCTCCGAGAGGGCACGCATATCGCGCTCGGTGCAGCCCGGGTGCGACGAGATGAAGTAGGGAATCAGCTGGTAGCGCAACCCCTCGCGTTGGCAGATCGCACGGAAGTCGCTGTTGAGCTGCTCGAAGAGGGCGAAGGGCGGCTTGCGCATCAGTTGCAGCACATGCGCCTCGGTATGCTCGGGGGCGACCTTCAGGCGACCCGAGGTATGGTGTTTGATGACCGTTGCAAGGTAGGGCGAGTCGTCGAAGAGATCGTAGCGGATGCCGCTCCCGATAAAGGCCTTCTTCACCCCCTTCACGGCGCGAATCTTCGCGTAGAGATCAATGAGCGGACGGTGATCATTGTCAAGGTTGGGGCAGATCTTCGGGTGGAGGCACGAGGGTCGGTGGCACCGCTCGCAGAGCGACCGATCGCGCCCGCCCATACGGTACATATTGGCCGACGGCGCACCCACATCCGAGAGGTAGCCGCGAAAATCGGGCATCGCTGTAATCCGTTTCACCTCCTCCAAGATCGACCGCTCGCTGCGCGAGTGGATAAACTTCCCCTGATGCGCCGAGATGGTGCAGAACGAGCAGCCGCCGAAGCAGCCGCGATGGATATTGACCGAGTGCTTGATCATCTCCCACGCCGGAATCGCGCCGCGATCCTTATAGCGGGGGTGCGGGGCGCGTTCATACGGAAGATCGAACGAGCGATCCAGCTCCTCGGTGGTCAGCACCGAAGCGGGGGGATTGACCACAACCCAACGATCGGCCGCCTGCTCCTCGACGAGCGTAGCCGTTGGCTGCATCAGGTTGCTTTGGGTCTCGATCTGCACGAAGTTCTCACCAAAGGCGCGTTTCGAGGCTGTGCAGGCCTCAAACGAGTGGAGGCGGATCGTCTGTTCGGGATCGAGCCGATCGACATAGGCCGTATCGGCCACGAAAGCCACCTGCGGAATACGGCGCAGCAGCTTGGCGTTGTAGCCGTTGCGCATCGCGCGTGCCACCTCCAAGATCGTACGGTCGCCCATCCCGTAGATCAGCAGATCGGCTCCCGACGAGGCAAGGATCGAGGGGTGAAGCCTATTCTCCCAGTAGTCGTAGTGGGTCAGTCGGCGCAACGAGGCCTCGATGCCGCCAATCACGACGGGCGTATGCGGAAAGAGTTGTTTCAGGAGTTTGGTATAGACCGTCACCGTGCGGTCGGGACGAAAGCCTGCCGCACCGCCGGCGGTGTAGGCGTCGTCGTGGCGCAGGCGGAGGTTGGCCGTGTAGTGGTTCACCATCGAGTCCATTGCGCCGCCCGTAACGGCAAAGAAGAGGCGCGGCGTGCCGAGCTTCTTGAAGTCGCGCAGGTCGTCGCGCCAGTTCGGTTGGGGCACGATCGCCACGCGGTACCCCTCGGCCTCCAACAACCGACCGATCACCGCCGCCCCGAACGAGGGGTGGTCGATATAGGCATCACCGGTGAAGAGGATGACATCCAATTCATCCCACCCGCGAGCACGCAGCTCTTTGATCGTTGTCGGCAGAAACATATTTTTTTTAGCAGTCAGCTGTCAGTTTTTTTTGAAAAAGGTAGATTCCTCCGCTTGCCGCGTTCGGAATGACACATTTTTTCAGGTCACGCAGTCTAATTCTCAATTCAATTTTGAATTCTAAATTCTAAACTTTGAATTTTGAATTACACTTCTGCAATGTCCACCGCCGAGGTGTAGCTGTCCCACTTCGCCAAGACCGCCTTGAAATCCTCGGGCAGTTCGCTGTCGAAGAGCACCTCCTTGCCCGTCGTGGGGTGGATGAAGCCCAACGCCTTGGCATGCAGGGCTTGGCGGGGCAGCAGTTCAAAGCAGTTCTCGATAAACTGCTTGTACTTCGAGAAGGTCGTTCCCTTCAGGATGCGGTCACCCCCGTAGCGGGCATCGTTGAAGAGCGGATGCCCCTGCCACGACATATGAACGCGGATCTGGTGCGTGCGCCCCGTCTCCAAACGGCACTCGACGAGGGTCACATAACCGTAGCGGCGCAGCACCCTCCAGTGCGTAACGGCGTGTTTGCCGTCCGAGCCATCCTCAAAGACATACATCTTCTGTCGTTCGCGCGGCGAGCGGCCGATGTTGCCGATGATCGTCCCCTCGTCCTCCTCGAAGTTACCCCATACGAGGGCGACATAGCGGCGATAGATCGAGTGGTCGAAGAATTGTTTGGCCAAACGCGCGTGCGCCTGTTCGTTCTTGGCGATGACCAGCAGTCCCGAGGTATCCTTGTCGATGCGGTGAACCAGTCCGGCACGCTCTTCGGCGTTCTCGGCCACGGCATCGGGTCCTTGCAAGTGGTAGAGGAGCGCATTGACGAGCGTTCCGTAGTGGTTGCCCACGCCCGGGTGGACGACCATACCGGCGGGTTTGTTCACGAGCAGCAGATCGTCATCCTCGTAGGGGATCTCGAGCGGAATATCCTGCGGGATGAGCGACACATCGCGGCGCGGATAGGGCATCACGACTTGGATGTAGTCGAGCGGCTTGACCTTGTAGCTCGATTTCGAGCTTGCGCCGTTCACCAAGACATTCCCCGAGTCGATCGCCGCCTGTATGCGGTTGCGCGACGAACGCTCCATACGCGCCTTGAGGAACTTATCGAGGCGCAGGAGCGACTGTCCCTTATCGACCGTCACATTGAAGTGCTCGTAGAGGCCGCCCTCCTCCCCCTCGTCGTTCTCGTCGATCGGCTCCGTGAGCTCGGGATCGACCAACGGTTCGTTATCGTATTCCCTCTTCATCGCGTTCGCTACTCAAAGAATTCGTCGCTTGATGCTGCCGCCGAAGTCTGCTCCTCGGCACGGTTCAGCGTTGCATTCAGTCGTTGCTCTAACTCGACACGCGCCAACGAATCGGCCAACGCCTCAGCGGCCTCCTCGCGCTGTTTGAGCAGTTCGCGTGCCAGCTTCTCGGCCGCAGCCTTCTCGCGTGCCACGCGCTCCTCGTCGAGCGTGAGGCGCAGTTCGACTTTAGCACCGAGCGTGGTGGCATGCTCGGCGGCCGGTTGCTGCATATAGACACGGGCGTTCTTCTGATTGAGGAGGTTGATCCCCTCGTCATAGATCACCTTGCCGACATTGAGTCCCGACTCCCACACGCGCCCTTTGGCCGCCTGCAGCGAGAGGCCGACGAGCTGCGGAACAGCCGTATGGTTCTTCTCCTCCTCGACACCGACATAGAGCGTCAGACCCGTACCCATCTCCGCCTCGAGACGGCTCTCGGCTGTGACCTCCTCCTCACCGAGCCGCTGCTCGAGCACATAGTTCGTAGCGATGTCGGCACGGTAGATCAGGCGGTCGATCTCCAGCCCTGCGATCTCCAACATATTCTTCGCCTGTCGCAGCGAACGCCCCGCCACATAGGGGACGGGGACCATCTTCTGACGGAACGAGTTGATCGTGATATAGACCGTGCGCCCGGGCTTCACCTCAACCCCCTGCTCGGGGAGCTGATCGAGGACAATGCCCCCCTCGTAGGCGGGGACAAAGAGCGAGTCGTTGATGTGCAGCTCAAGGTCGTGTTTGGCAGCCACACGCTCGGCATCGGAGAGGAGGATGCCCGTAAAATCGGGCACCGTGCGGCGGGCACCGTGTCGCGTACCCAACTGCATCACGAGGTGCGATCCGACGGCCAGCCCGAAGAGGATCGCCGCGATGAGCAGCAGATGGTAGAAGAGCCTGTATTGGCGCAAACGAGCCAACGGCGAGGGTTGTTTCTTGTTCTGTTTCATAGCTGAAAGCGATTGCTTGTTTGCTGTATCGTTCGTGCAGATTGGCTATTTCGGAGCCTTTCGATAGAGGTACACCGCGATCACGAGGTAGATCAGGTTCGGCAACCAGATCGCCACACCCGCCGGCAGCGTACCGCTCTTGGCAAACTCCTCGAAGAAGCGGTAGAAGAGGATGTACGAGAAGCAGAGGGCGATACCGACGCCGATATGCAGGCCCGTACCGCCGCGCACCTTGCGCGACGAGAGCGACACACCGATCAGGGTCAGGATGAAGGTACCGATCGGATAGGCGTAGCGGGCGTGCTGTTCGACACGGATGATGTTGATCTCGTCCGAGCCTTTGGCGCTCTGCTGCTGCACAAAGTCGTTCAATTCGTGGATATTCATCGTCTTGATCAGCTCGCTGATACGCCCCAACTCATTGACATCGAGGTTGATGAGCGTATCAAGGTTGCGATGCTGCGTGAAGCTCTCCTGCTCGTTTTCGGAGAAGGTGCGCATCGTATAGCGCGGAGCCGACCATCGGCGCGTCTCGGGGTCGAAGGTGGCATCGGCCGCATCGAGCGAGTGGGTCATCGTCCCCTCCTCGTAGTGCTCAAGGGCGAAGTAGGAGGCGTGTTTCGAGCGGTTCTGATAGCCGCGAATATAGACGAAGGTACCCTCCTCGACCTGCCGATAAATGTGGTAGTCGAACTGCACATTCTGACGGCGTTTGTTGTACTTCGCCTCGAAATCGACGATGTTGCGCTGCGTGATCGGTACGACCCACAGGTTCAAGATCAACGAGAGCGTACCGATGATGAGCGATCCCAAGAAGTAGGGCCACATCAGGCGACGGAACGACATACCGCCCGACAACATTGCCACGATCTCGGTCTGGTAGGCCAGCTTCGAGGTGAAGAAGATGCAGGCAATGAAGGTAAACAGACCACTGAACTGGTTGATAAAGTAGGGAATGAAGTTCAGGTAGTAGTCGAAGATGATCGCCGAGAGGGGGGCGTGCAACTCCGTGAAGTCATCGACCTTCTCGACATAGTCGAACAAGACGACAATCACGATGATCATCGCGATGGCGAAGAAGTAGGTCGCCAAGAACTTCCCCAAGATGTAGCGGTCGAGGATCTTAAACCCGGGAAACGGAATCTTTCGCATCGTTTTACAGTCGTTTTGTCAGTTTGAGCACCATCTGCTCCTTCCAAGCGTGGAAATCCCCCGCCGCGATGTGTTCGCGTGCCATCCGCACCAAACGCAGGTAGAAGGCGATGTTGTGCAGCGAGGCGATCTCGGCCGCCAACATCTCCTGACAGGCGGCGAGGTGGTGGAGGTAGGCCTTCGAGTAGAGGCGATCGACAAAGGCCGTGCCCTCGGGGTCGATCGGCGAGAAGTCGTCCTCCCACTTCTTGTTGCGGATGTTGATCACACCCTCGGCCGTGAACAGCTGGCCGTTGCGGCCGTTGCGCGTCGGCATCACGCAGTCGAACATATCCACGCCGCGATCAATCGCCTCCAAGATGTTGGTCGGCGTACCCACCCCCATCAGATAGCGCGGTTTCTCTTCGGGCAGCACGGCGTTCACCACCTCGATCATCTCGTACATCACATCGGTCGGCTCGCCCACGGCCAAGCCGCCAATGGCGTAGCCGTCGGCATCGTACTGCCGGACATTTTCGGCCGCCCGTGCACGCAGATCGGGATAGGTACATCCCTGCACGATGGGGAAAAGAGCCTGATAGTGACCATATTTCGGTGCGGTCTGGTGGTAACGATTGAAGCAGCGATCCAGCCACCGCTCGGTCAGCCCCAACGACCGCGCCGCATAGTCGCGCGGCGCATCGCCCGGGGGGCACTCGTCGAAGGCCATCATAATATCGGCGCCGATCGTGCGCTCGGTGTCGATCACACTCTCGGGCGTGAAGAGGTGCTTCGAGCCGTCGATGTGGGAGCGGAAGTGGCAACCCTCCTCCTTAAGTTTACGACACGCCGCGAGCGAAAAGACCTGGAAACCACCGCTATCGGTCAGCATAGGCCCCTCCCAAGTCGAGAAACGGTGTACGCCGCCTGCCGCCTCGATGATCTTCACTCCCGGGCGGAGGTAGAGGTGATAGGTGTTGGCCAAGATGATCTCGGCACGCGCCTCGTCACGCACATCGCGGTGGAAGAGCCCCTTGACGGTCGCCGCCGTCCCTACGGGCATAAAAATCGGGGTGTGGATCGTTCCGTGATCGGTCACGAGCTCCCCCGCCCGCGCCTTCGACGCAGGATCCTTATGTTGTATGGTAAACTTTAAGCTCATAATTCCTTGCAAAGGTAGTGAAAGCCGAGCGCACTGCCAAAATTTTTGGCAGAGAAAATGTCAGGTAGATTCAACGAGCAAGTGCAAAATTACTCTAAGTAACTGTTTAAATTTTATTGAAAAATATTTTTTATGTAAACATATAATTTATTGTAAATCAGTAGGTTAGTTAAAATATTATTCGTAACTTTATGAGTACCAATCAATTAAAGTTATGGAACAAT
>CAZVNR010000088.1:0-6448 GCA_964628945.1 uncultured Alistipes sp.
GTAACCGCTGTCGCCGCCACCGTAGTTGGTGAAATCGACCGTCAGCTGCTGGCTGAGCGTCTTGTAGTAGGCGGTCAGCGTGCCGTTGTGGCCGTTGGCCTTGCTGTAGGTTATGCCGTCGTAGGTGACCGTCATATCGGCACTCTGCGAGAAGCCGTAGGTCTCACCGTCGAAGCAACTCTCGGGAGCCGTGAAGACGAGGTTCTTGCCGCTCGAGGTGGTCAGCTCGACGCTCCAAACCGTCGTGCCCTTGGTCAGCGTAGCGGCCGAAACCGTGAACTCCTCCTCGCCGACAACGAGGTAGTTCGTCTTTACGACGGGAACCGCATCGTAGGGGGTGCAGTCGCCCTCGTAGTTTACCGTGTAACTCTTGCCGTCAATCGTGAGGTTGATCTCGGCCTTGTAGTTGCCGTCGGCATTCTTCGTGATCGTGAAGTCGCCCGTTGCACCCTGCAGGTCGTAGTTGGCGATCTCGATAAAGTTGTTCTCGTCCATCTGATCCGACAGGCCGAACATAAAGAGCGACTCCTCGCCTACGGTCGTAATATCGATCTTCTTGCCCACGAGGTCGTCCGTTACCATAAGATATACGAACCAAGTCGTATCGTACAGCTCCTCGAAGTAGCTGATCTCGGCCGGCGTAAAGTAGAGGGCGGTCATCCCATCCTCGGCCATATAGAAGGCGGCGCGTACGGGCTTCTCCTCGTCGCCGCGCGTCATCGTGTTGGTATTGACAACAACCTGCTCCTCGGCTACGGCGTGGAACGAGAAGAGCGTACCGTCGGCCAGCGTCAGATCGGCCTTAACGGTCAGCGTGTTGTCGGCATAGGTGAAGGTCGCCTTACCGGCCTTGATCTCTTCGGTCATCTCGGGAGCAACCGACTCGAGGTAGGCATCGGCGAAGGTGGACATCACCGTGTAAAGCTCCGTTTCGGTCATCAGGTCGATCTCCTTGTTCAGCAGCAGCGGGCTGACCGAAGCGAAGAGGAACTCCTCGCACTCGAAGATCGCCTCGGCCGAGGTGATCCCTTCGGTCGGGGTGGCAGCGATCGAGATATACTCATCGACCATCATCAGCGCAACGCTCTTCAGCTCGCCCACCGCGCCGTTGATCGAGTAGGTATTGGCCTCCAGCACCACGCGCGGGAGCTCGATCACCGTACCGTCCGAGAGGGTGATCACCACCGTCGTCGGGGTCACGACCACCGACTGGAAGTAGCTGTCGCCATCCTTACCGTCTTTACCGTCGGCACCGTTCTGACCATCTTGGCCATCCTTACCATTCGTACCATCTTGACCGTCTTTACCGTTTGCGCCGTTCTTGATCGACACCGAACTGCCGTCGCTGAAGGTGAGCGTGTAGCCCTCCTCGGTCTGCGTAACGGCCATAATCACCTTTCCTTCGTTGAGTGCATCAACCAACGCCTTCAGCGTGGCAATTGTCTCGCTGTTGGCATTTACCTGTTCCTCCAGTTCATTGACCTTATCCCACAGGTCGCTGTCGTCATACTCGCAGCTCCATGCACCACACAAAAGCAGTGCAGCTGCCAAAAATCGCATAAAGTTTTTCATTGTGTTGTGTTTTGTTTGTAAATAGATGTTGCCTAACGCTAAAATTCTCCAAAACACGGAGAATTGGGGTATAAAATTACAAGAAAATTTGGAGGTTTACAAGGATCGCCGCACATACTTCAACAAAAACACCCTCTTCGTCTCAACTTTTGTCGGACATGTACCATATTTTGAATTTTAACCTTACCTTTGCAGTAGCTATGAGGATGAATCGTGAAATACTCCGTTTGGCCATCCCGAACATCATCTCGAACATCACCGTTCCGTTGATGGGGATCGCCTCGACCGCGATTGCGGGGCATTGGGGCGTGGACTCCGCCGCCACAATCGGCGCGTTGGCCATCGGTGCCTCGATCTTCAACTTCATCTACTGGAACTGCTCGTTTGTCCGTATGGGCACGAGCGGTTTGACGGCGCAGGCCTACGGTGCACGCGACGGAGCCGAATGTACCAATATGCTGGCGCGTGCGCTGGTCGTGGCGGCTCTGCTCGGTCTGCTGCTTGTCGCCCTGCAGTGGCCGATCGGTGAGGTGGCGTTGTGGGCAATGAACGGCGACGAGATGACCCGCGACTACTTCTATGCCCGCATCTGGGCCGTGCCGGCGGGGATTCTGCTCTTCGGCTTCAACGGCTGGTTTACGGGGATGCAGAACGCCGTAATCCCGATGGCGACGGCGATTACGGTCAATCTGATCCATATCGGATGCAGCTTTGCCTTCGCCTTCGGGCTCGATTTGGGAATTGTCGGGATCGCCTACGCCTCGGTCTTGGCGCAATATACGGGTGTGGCACTCTCGGTGCTGTTGTTGTGGGTGCGCTATCGGAGGATGCTGACGAAGATTGATTGGAGGCGGGTCTTGGCCGTCGAGCCGCTCAAGGCATTCTTCCGCATCAACCGCGACATTATGATCCGCACGCTCTGCAATGTCATTGTCTATACCTTCCTCACGGCGGCTTCGGCGCGGATGGAGGATAGCAACCTCTTGGCGGTCAATACGCTGCTCATTCAGCTCTTTACGCTCTTCTCCTATATGACCGACGGCTTTGCTTATGCAGCCGAGGCGCTGACGGGACGATTTATCGGTGCCCGCGATCCGCAACACCTGCGCCGCTGCATCAACCGTTCGATCCTGTGGAGTGCGTTCATCGCGCTCTGTTTTGTCGCCCTCTATGTGGTGGGGTGGCGCGAGCTGCTGGGGCTGTTTGTCGATCCGGAGCAGGCCAATGCGCAGCAGATCATCGAGCTGGCCGGCCACTACATCGGGTGGATCATCCTCATCCCGCTCTTCTGCGCCATCCCCTTTGCGTTGGACGGCATTATGATCGGTGCAACCGAGAGCCGCGTGATGCGCGACTCGATGTGCTATGCAACCGTCGGGTTCTTCCTGCTCTACTACGGCTCAACGGCGTGGCTCGGGAACAATGCGCTCTGGGCGGCCTTTACGCTCTATATGATCCTGCGCGGGTTGTTCCAGTATCTGCTCACTCATCGCCTCGACACCTTGTACACGAAAGCCTCGGAGTAATTCCCCGAGGCTTTCGTGTGCAAAGGTATGATCTTCGTTTAGAGCGTTGCGAGGCACTCCGTCACATTTTTCTCAATGCGCGAAAGTACATCCGTAGCCTCGCCCTTGACGAACTTTTCGCCCGTGATCTGCTCATAGAGCTCGATGTAGCGGTCGGTGATGCCGGCCACGATCTCGTCGGTCATCTCGGGAACCTGCTGCCCCTCCTGACCTTGGAACCCGTTGGCCATTAACCACTCGCGGACAAACTCCTTCGAGAGCTGCTTCTGCTTCTCGCCGTTGGCCAGACGCTCCTCGTACCCCTCGGCGTAGAAGTAGCGCGACGAATCGGGCGTGTGGATCTCGTCCATCAGATAGATCTGTCCGTTCTTCCTGCCGAACTCATATTTCGTATCGACCAAGATCAGCCCCATCTTGGCGGCGATCTCCGTACCACGCCGGAAGATGGCACGCGTGTAGGCCTCCAGCTGCTCGTACTCCTCACGGCTCACGATACCGCGTGCGATGATCTCCTCCTTCGAGATATCCTCGTCGTGGCCCTCATCGGCCTTCGTCGTCGGGGTGATGATCGGCTCGGGGAACTTCTGATTCTCGACCATACCGTCGGGCATCGCTACGCCGCAGATCGTCCGCTTGCCGGCTTTGTACTCGCGCCAAGCGTGGCCCGAGAGGTAGCCGCGAATCACCATCTCGACCTTGTAGGGCTCGCACTTGTGGCCGACGGTTACCATCGGATCGGGGACGGCGATCTTCCAGTTCGGGAGGATGTCGTTCGTCGCATCGAGGAACTTCGCTGCAATCTGGTTCAGCACCTGACCCTTGAAGGGGATGCCCTTCGGCAGCACCACATCGAATGCCGAGATACGATCCGAAACGACCATCACGAGGTAGTCGCCCTCGATGCTATAGACATCGCGTACCTTACCGACATAGTGCCCGTTCTGCTTCGGAAGGTTGAAATCGGTCTTTACAATAGCTTCCATAATTTCGTTTTCAGTGTGTGTGTTAATTTAGGCGCAAAGATAACGCTTTTTGAGCGATTCGGTGTACCTTTTCTTAAAACAATTTACCTGCTTCGCCCTGCGGCGTGAAGCCGAGGTGGGTGTAGGCCAGTTCGGTCGCCTCACGACCGCGCGGCGTGCGCTTCAAGAAGCCCTCTTTGATCAGGAACGGTTCATAGACCTCCTCGACCGTGCCGGCATCCTCGCCGACGGCCGTAGCGATCGTATTCAACCCGACGGGACCGCCCTTGAACTTCTCGATGATCGTCGTCAGAATCTTGTTGTCCATCTGATCCAAACCGCGGGCATCAATATTGAGCGCACCCAACGCCAGCTTGGTGATCTTCAGCTCGATATGGCCATCCCCCATCACCATCGCAAAGTCGCGCACGCGGCGCAACAGGGCGTTGGCAATACGCGGTGTACCGCGCGAACGCATCGCAATCTCGACGGCGGCATCGTCGTCGATCGCAATGTCGAGAATACGCGCCGAACGCTTCACGATCCCCGCCAAGACGGGCGTGTCGTAGTACTCGAGGTGGCAGGTGATACCGAAACGGGCACGGAGCGGCGAGGTCAAAAGACCGCTGCGCGTCGTGGCACCGATCAGCGTAAAGGGAGCCAGCTCCAACTGAATCGAGCGTGCCGAGGGGCCTTTGTCGAGTACGATGTCGATCTTGTAGTCCTCCATCGCCGAGTAGAGATACTCCTCGACAATGGGGCTCAAGCGGTGTATCTCGTCGATAAAGAGCACATCGCCCGGGTTCAATCCCGTCAGAAGCCCCGCCAAATCGCCGGGTTTGTCGAGCACGGGACCCGAGGTGACACGCAGCTGCGCCCCCATCTCGTTCGAGATGATGTTCGCCAGCGTCGTCTTACCCAGACCCGGGGGGCCGTGCAGCAGCACATGGTCGAGCGAGTCGCCACGCATCAGTGCCGCCTTAATGAAGATACGGAGGTTCTCGACGATCTTATCCTGACCGGCGAAGTTGCCTAACTCCTGCGGTCGGATCTTATTCTCGAAGTCGAGATCGCTCTCGGTGTTGCGTACGATGGACATTCGATTCTGTTTAATTATTGGTTTACGGCGCGGCGTGCCTCCTCTTCGAGCAGCCCCTTGAGGATCGACTCCTTCACCTTGACGATCGTGCCGTGCTTGTGGCCGGCCGGAACCGAGATCTTGTCGTCGATCGGCGTGAAGGTCTTAAAGTCGGTCGTCGAAACGGCACCGAAGCGGTACTCGCGATAGACATCGAAGTAGATCAGCCACTCCTCCCCTACCTTGATGCAGCAGGCACCCTCCGAGTAGGTCGGGGCGAACTTCACGGTCGGGTTCGAGTAGGGGCCTTCGGGAGCCGAGGCCTCGACACAGAACAGGTCGCTGTACCCGGGCTTGCGGTTATCCTTAATAATAAGGCGGTAGTCACCCTCCCCCTTCTTCACCACGAAACCGTCGATCGAGTTGAATCCCGGGTCGTAGAAGGGCTGTGCGGGCGTGAACTCCACAAAATCCTTCGTCGTTGTGTAGTACTGGCGGTGGCAGCCGTTCGAGCCGAGCTTATCCTCCTCGGTGTAGTTCTCGGGCAGGATTGCCGACGACCACGCGATCTGATATTGGTCGCGCACCTCGTCGTAGAAGATCTCGGGTGCCCACACATTGTTCGTGGGTTGCCCCTCCATCACGGGGATACGGCGTTGCTCGCTCCAGTGGATCAGATCCTTCGACGAGGCATAGCCAAAGCCCAAATCACCCGCCCAACCGAGCGTCCAAACCAAATGGAAGGTGCCGTCGGGACCCTGAACGAGCGAGGGGTCGCGCATCATCGACTGCGGCGCAAACTTCGTCGGCTCCATCGTCTTCGAGTGGTGGTTGTAGTACTCGGGGGACTTGTTGCCGATCATCGGGGTCAGCCATGTACCCTGCAGGCTGTCCCACTTGTAGCCGTCGTAGCTGTAGAGCAGGTGCAGACCGTCGAGTGCCGGTTCACGGAAGCCCGTGAAGAGATAGACCTCGCGTTCGGGCTTTGAGCAAGCAACCGCAGCCAATGCTGCGGTTGCGATGCAGAGCGTCTTCAGCAACTTCATATTAGCAGTGCAGATAGTTATCCCAACCGAGGTAGTTCTCGATCGCATCGTTCAGAATATCCACGACATCGGTGCGTACCATTGCTACATGGTGCTCGAAACCGTTGCGGCAGATGTGCTTGAGGAGCGTTTGCAGATTCTCCACCTCCGTAACGGCGATACAGCCGGCCATACCGTAGGGATCGTTCGTCATACGACCCTTACCCAAATAGCTCTTGATCACGCCCAGCGTGTCGTCGGTCGAGATGCGGAAGAAGGTGAAGT
>CAZVNR010000089.1:0-6410 GCA_964628945.1 uncultured Alistipes sp.
CCCCATGCGGATAATCTGCTTGGTCGTCGCCATCGGGTTGAACTTCTTGACATAGATGTCCATCGTGAAGACCGTACTCAAAGCGTTCAGTGCCGAGCCGACCGTGCTGACAAGTGCAGCCGTCAAAACAGCCAACACCAATCCGACCATACCGACGGGGAAGAGGTTCTTGACCATCGTCATATAGGCCAAATCGGGGTTCTCGAGCGTGGGGTAGAGGGCGAAGCAGATGATACCCGGCAAGATGTAGAGGGGCACATCCAAGATCTTCAACCAACCCGTAAAGTTCGTACCAAGCTGACCCTCGCGCAGGTTCTTGGCTGCCAAGACGGGCTGTACCATCGACTGGTCGGTGCACCAGAACCAAATACCCGAGATGGGGTAGCCCAAGATGATCGGCAGCCACGGGAAGGCCTCATCCGAATTGGGACGGAACAGCACCCAGTAGTCGGCCGGCGTCTTGTCGATCAGCACACCAATGCCGCCTAACTTCCACAGACCGACCACAACGATCGTCGCCGAGACGAAGATCAGCAGCAGCATTTGATAGACATTGGTGTAGGCGACGGCCTTCAGACCGCCCAACATCGTAAAGAAGGCCGAGATTGCCAGCAGAATAAGTGCCGACTGCCACATCTCGATACCGAAGACCTGACGGATCAGCACGCCGCCCGCAAAGAGCGTCAGTGCCAACCACGAGATCAGGATCGTCACCATCGTGTACCACGCCAAGATGTTGCGGGTCGATTGGCCGAAACGATGCCCCATAAACTCGGGCAGGGTCGAGACCTTCGAGCCGAGGTAGCGCGGCGCAAAGACAAAGGCCAAGAGGCAGATGAACGGGAAGGCGTACCAAGCGTAGTTACCCGATACGATACCGGTCATATAACCGGCCGAGGCCGATGCAATCAGCATCGAGGGGCCGACATTGGTTCCCCACATTGAGAAACCGATGTGGTGCCAACGCAGCGAGCGTTCGGCCAAAAAGAGTGAGCTGCCCTTTTGGCGGCGTGTGCTGGCCCAGATGCCGATGGCAAAGAGCACGGCGAAGTATCCGATCAGGATGCTCCAGTCCAGCGTTTGTAAAGTGTGTGCATCAATCATAGTGGTATTAGGTTTTTTGTTTGATTCCTGCGGTTTAACGGTAACGATCCACGATCTTGAGTGCCTCGTCGATCTCGCGTTCGTTGTGGAAGTCCATCGAGAGCAGCAGACCCTCGGCGCCCACATTGTCCAAGAGCGGCTCCAGTTCGTCGAGCGTAACCCAGTTCGCCTCGACCGACTTTCCGCCCGCCTTGATGCGGCGGTAGAGGTCGTACCACTTCTTGTCACCGCCCTGCGGCTCGCCGACACCCGGTGTCCACTGGATTGCATCCAGCTCCTCGATCTCCAACAGGGCATCGAGATGGCGGATCGCCCCCACACCGTCGAGGTGGTAGAGCGTGTAGTCGAGTCGCCGGCACTGCTGGCGGATGTAGGGTTGCACGAAGCGGCGGTAGTCCTCCTCCGAGATCATAATCGAGATGTCGCTCTGGAGCTTGCTCACGCGACCCGGGCCCCAAATCGAGAAATAGCAGAAGGCCATACCGTCATCCTCGCGGATGATGTCGTAGAGCTCGTCATAGACCTTGAAGTAGATATCGTTTACCTGCTGCAACTGTGCATCGAGCAACTCGGGCTGTATCATCGTGTCGAGCAATACATTGTCCGTACCGCGAATCGCCGCCAGCACATCCAACCCCTCCATCAGGTCGGGCATACCGACATAGTAATTCCCCTTGGCGTGCTTCTTGCACGCCTTGAGCAGCTCTTTGTGGAGCAGCCACGCCTTATTCTCGGGGTCAAACAAGATCTCATCACCCACGCAGTCGGCAGGGTGAATCCAGATCGTATCGGCCCCGCCCTCCAAGCGGCCGCCCAAGATCGCTGCCAGCGAGCCCGGGCCGAGCTGCGTGTTGGCTACGGGGATGATATCCGCCTTGAGCGACGAGTGGGCGACATAGTGGTCGAGCTCGGCGGCACGCCACGCGGGGTCGAACCAACGCTGATTCCAATCCGCCGCCGGTGCGGGGGCTGCGATCGGAGCGTGGGGCGTAACGCCCTCCTGCAGATGCTCCCACATCGTCAGGACGCACCCCTTATGCTGCCACCAGTCGAGGTAGTGCTGTTTCGACTCCTCCCAGTTTGTTTTCCAAGTTTGCATATCGTTGTGTTAAAATTTTAATCCGTTAAACTGCTCGTCGATGACCAAAACTTCGGCCTTCGAGAGATCCATCTCGTCGGTGCAATCGACCTCCTCGTCGGGGTAGAGCTTGATCGCTGCCCCCTCGCGTACAAATACCGGCATCAGGTCGAGCGGCACGCTGACACCCTTCAACCAACGGCCGCCCTCGTGGCGTTCGCCCGTGAAGAAGTTTACCCATCGACCCTCGGGGAGGTAGATGTCGCGCACGCCCTCGTCGTTCATCACGGGGGCTATCAAGAATTGGGAACCGAAGTAGTACTCGTCGTCGATATGCCATACCTGACGGTCGTCGGCGTGGTGCATCAGGAGCGCACGCAGCATCGGGTAGCCCGTCTTGGTGGCCGCCTCGGCCTCCTCCATAATGTAGGGCATCAGGCGGTAGCGCAGCTTCCACCAACGCTTCACGATCGGTGCGATGGCGGGGTAGTGCCACGGCTCACGCTTGAACGAACCGTGGTAGCGCATATGCGAGGTGAAGACGCCAAACTGCGACCAGCGGACATAGATCTTCTCGTCGAGCGGCGAGTTCATAAAGTTGGGCAGCGAGTGGAAGCCCGGGACATCGTGGCTCCAAAATCCGAAGCCCGACAGGCCGAAGTGCAGACCGCCCTTGATCGAGCCGGCCATACCGTCCCAAGTCGAGGCCGAGTCACCGCCCCAGTGGAGCGGATAACGCTGACAACCTGCCCACGCGGCGCGCGCCCAAACGATGCCGTCGCCCGTCACCTCCTTTGTGATCTCGTAGGCGGCCTTCTGATAGAGCAGCGCGTAGAGGTTGTTGAGCTGTTCGGGCTTCATCGCGTAGTAGTCGGCATCCATATGGATATTCTCGCCGAAGTCGGTCTTGATGCAGACCACCCCCATATCGAGCAGCTCCTTCAATAACCCCTTGTACCACTCGGTAGCCTTCGGGTAGGTGAAGTCGATCGTGCCGGCGTAGTCCAAAGTCGAGAAGTTCGACCCCTCGCTGCGCTCCTGCTCCTTGGTGAGCGGGGCGATGTAGCGGTTCGCCTTTGCCTCGTCGATCTGCTCGGCACCCTGCGCCACATAGGGCAGCTGCCACAACGACACGCGGTAACCATCCCGCTTGAGCTGCTGCATAAAGCCCTTCGGATCGGGGAAACGCTCGGGGTTGAACTTCCACTCGCAAAGCCAGTCGGTACGGAACCAACCCGTATCGAGGTGGATCACATCGCAGGGGTAGTGCTCCTCGCGCAGGCGGTTGCAGATCTCCAGCACCTCGTCGGCCGAGAAGTAGGTCATGCGGCTCATCCAAATACCAAACGACCAGAGCGGAGGCAGGGTCGGGAAGCCGGTCAGCGAGCGGTAGTTGTAGAGGATGCGCTCGGGCGTCGAACCGCCGATGAGGAAGGCATCGACCGCCGCACCGTCGGCCAAGAACTGCACCGAACGGGTCGAGTGGTCGGCCAACGAGAGCTTGCAGTAGTCGCTCGTGTGGTAGAATACGCCGTACATACGGCTCGAGAAGTAGAACGGAATATTCTTATAGGCGCGGCGGTTATTGACCCCTTGCCCGTCTTGATTCTTCAGTTGGAAGGTACGACCCGATAGGTCCATCTTCGTAAAGCGTTCGCCCGTACCGGCAAAGCACTCGTCAGCCTTGCACTCGAACGAGAGCGTTGCCCGCTCGTTTACGCCCTCTTTTTGGCAGTAGGCCAACGGCAGCGCATCGTAGCGCGGGGGCGAGAAGTGGTCGTAGGCCGAGAGGCGTACCGGCTTCTGCTGATTGCCGTCGGGGTAGATCACAAGGTCGATCGTCGGCTGCGGAGCGGGTTGCAGATCGCTCCAAAAGTCGATCACGGCCTCCTTCAGATTGAGCGCACCGCGCAGTTGGCCGTGCGTATCGTGGAATTGCCACACCTCGTCGAGCAGTGTGGCCGTCAGCGGTTCGCGACGGATATGCGGAGCAAACGAGAGCATCTCGGACTCTTCGCGCGGGGCTTTGTCGTCGGCACTCATCGCAAGGCGTACAATCTCGTCGCCATAGGCGCGGAGGATCAATTTGTGCTCAACGGGCTGTATGGCCGAGTCGGCTGCCATATCGGCCGCCAAGAGCTGCTTTTGAAAGGGAACGGTGATCTGTACTTCGCCGTCGATCACCTCGATATGGGTCGGTTTGCAGGCCTTCCAAAGCGACTCGTCGAGCCGCAGATCGGGATCGAAATCCAAGAAATCGAATAGATGGTAATTGGTCTGTTTCACAAATGAAAGAGTGTTGGTTTGCAGTTGGAATAGTGTTGTTGTTAGTGCAGACGAGCGGCATCAGGCCCGTTCTTGCCCTCGAATCGCACCTCGGGCCCCGGGTTGTTGAAACCGAATGAGTCGGGAATCTCGCACCAGTTGTTACGGATCGTATAGCCGTCGGTTGCCGCATCGAGGTAGATGCAGAAACCGCGATTGTTTGTGGCGTAGGGTGCTTTGGCAGGGGCGTAGATCACATTCTCCTCGATCACCGAATTGGGCTGATTCGAGAGCGTATAGATGCCGCCCGTGTCGTAGAGCTGACGGGCATAGTTACGCACCGTGTTGCGGGCAATCCGATTATTGCGCATCCCTGTATCATACTTCGTCCAACCCCAGCCAACTGCGATGGCGGAGTAGTTGACCCCGTCGACCGTGTTGCCGATGATCTGCGTATCGTGCACATAGCCGCAACCGATGCCGACCGCACCCCAATCTTCGCGGGTCGCTTCGGTGATCGTGTTGTCGCGGATCTGCAGGTGGGAGCAGAATCCCTCCTTCGCGCCGATCCGATCGTAGGGGATGTGTACCTCGGTCGCCCCCTCGCCAAACGAACCGGCCAAGAGTGCCGTACCGCCGATGTTACGGAACAGACACCCTGCAACGGTGCTGTGGTGTACATTCGAGGCCAAATCCAACCCCGTGGAACCGAGGGCGATAAAGCGGCAGCCGTCGAATGTGAGGTGGCGGGCGTTACGCACCGAAACAGCTGCATCGGGTCGGACGAGCCACGCCTGATTCTCCAGATTGGGATCCCACGCGAATCCCTCCTTCTCGTAGAGCTTGTAGCCGTCAATAAAGGGGAAACCGCCCTGCAGGGTGACATGCCCCTCCTCCGACGGGCGATTCCACGCTGTGTCGGCAAAGGTCAGCCCTCGGAAAACGAGGTGCTCGACCGGCTTTTGCGGTGCTCCTTCGATCGTCATCAATCGCTCCCGAACGGGGAGATAGACGGTCTGCCGGTTGGGGTCGATCGCAGGGTCGGTCGCACAAAGGTAGATGCGGCCCGTGGCGGGATCTTGCCACCACTCGTAGTCGGTGTCGAGCATCGAGCGGGCATTCATCAGCATAAACGACGAGTTGCCCTTCTCCTCGCCGATCACCGGTTGCGGCCACGGGTGCTCGAACTCCAAATAGCTCTCCGGCTCGAGGAACGAAACAACGGCCGTAGCCCCCTCGTAGCGCATCTCCTTGACACGCAGGATCGCCGTCGCCCAGCGTTGGTGTACCATCATCTCCAACCCTTCGGCCTGCTCCAGCCCCTCAATCGCGGGCTTCGGGATCGTGATCGTGCGCTGCTCCTTATCGAAGGCGATCATCCGCTCCATCTTCCCCTCGCCAAATTGGTTGGCGCGATACAACTTGCCACCGAAGCCCCAGAGCTGGCGAACCAAGATCGGACGGCCGTGCTGCTTCGGAGCATCGGCCACCCAGCAGTTGCCTTCGCGTACCCACCCCGCAAGTGGCAGACTGCCGACAATCGAAACCTTGCCTTCGGCTCCCTCTGCGGGACACAGCGTGGTGGGGGAGTCGGCCGTGCCGCCATCCTCGGGGCGGATGTAGATCGGTCGGTCGAGCCGATAACGCCCCGCCTCGAAGCGGATCGTAATGCCCCCTTGCGTGCGCTCATCGGCCGTGCGTCGCCACTCACGCGCCATCTTCAGCGCGGCGTGGGGCGTGCGGAGCGGATGCTCCTTCGAACCGTCGGCACGGTCGTCGCCCGAGGGCGAGAGATAGATGTTGCCCGCCGTAAGCAGCAACGGCGCAAAGAGCGTAAGGAGCAGGGTATAAAGTCGTTTCATGGTCTGTTAGCGTGAGGTTAGCCTAAAATCGAACAAATATAGGCATTTGCCCGCGATTTTCAAACTAAAAAAGAGGAAAAAGTACCGTTTGAAAGCTTTTG
>CAZVNR010000090.1:0-6409 GCA_964628945.1 uncultured Alistipes sp.
CCCGATGTGGAGTTGGGGGCTTCGATGCGCCCCTCGGCCGATATACAGCGCGTGTGGGTCAAGCACAACGAATACCACTTCGAGAAGTTCAACATCGGCATTTACCGTGGCAATACGAACATCGTCGAATTGTTCCCCTTTGAGACCGTGGCGGGCGACCTGAAACAGGTTGCCGAGCCGAACACGGTGATCGTCGCCGCGTCGGCCGCCGAGCAGATGGGCATCGGTGTCGGCGATGCCGTTTGGTTGGAGGGCGGTCAGTGGCACGACGACGGCAAGCCCGCCGAGCCGCAGCAGGTGGTGGCCATCTACAAGGACTTCCCGAAAAACAGCTTCCTCCACAACCACAGGATCTTCCAGAACGACAACCTCGCACAGGGGCAGACGAACAACAACTGGAACTACTGCTGCTTTGTGCGCCTTCGTGAGGGTGCCGATACCGAGCCCTTCTGCCGCATCTGGGGCGATCAGTATGCCAAGTGGTTCTTGGGCATGGTACAGGAGTTCTTGGCCGCGAATCCCGACAAGGCCGACTGGTTCGAGGAGGGCGAGGAGCAGCAACCCGTGCGTCTGATTCCGCTCGACAAGATGTACTTCGAGTCCAATATGGATACCTTCGGCAATGCCGACTTTGCATTCGGCTCGAAGACGGCCACCGCCACGCTGGCAACGATCGGCCTCGTCATCGTCGTCATCGCCTTTATCAACTTCATAAACTTCTTCTTCGCGCTCGTGCCGGTGCGTATGCGGGCGGTGAACATCTGCAAGGTCTTTGGCGCAAGTCAGGGTACGCTGCGCTGGAATTTCTTGTTCGAAGCGATCGGTTTGGTGCTGCTCTCGATGGCACTCACCCTCTACCTGATGATCGCCATCCAAGAGAGCTTCATCACGCAGTTTGTCACCTCATCGTTAGCACTCGCCGACAACCTCCCCGTCGTCGCCGTCATGGTGGGGCTGATGGTGCTACTCGCCGTCATCGCCGCCCTCTATCCGGCCTTCTACATCACGCGTTTCAACGCTTCGATGGGCGTAAAGGGCGGTTTTGCCCAATCGGCGACGGGCCGCCGTCTGCGTTCGCTGATGGTGGGCGTGCAGTTCACGGTGGCGATGGTACTGATCATCACGACGGGGCTCTTCTTCCTCCAATACCGCTACATGATCAACTACGATCTGGGCTTCGACCGCGAGCATATCGTCACCTTCGCCGACTACGACCTCGCGCCCAAGTCGGAGACGATCATCGAGCGGCTGCAACAGCACCCCGATGTCGAGGATGTGACCGCTTCGAGAATGAGCCTCTTCCAATGTATGCAGTCGTGGGGCAGGGAGTATGACGGCCATAAGTTTACGCTCTTTGCCAACGAGGTGCGCTGGAATTTCCTCGACTTCTTCGGTTTTGAACTGCTCGAAGGCAACGGCTTTACCCCCTCGTCGGCCGAGCGCGAAGATGAACTGATCATCATGCGCCAGCTCCACCTCGATACGGGCTATCCGCTCGGAAAGAACAGCGATAGCCGCTACAACACGGTCGGCATTATGAAGGATGTGCGCCTCACCTCGGTAGCACAACCGAACCAATACCACGCCTTCTACTGCGGTGATGAGCCGGGCTTCTTCTATGTGCGTTTGGTCGAGGGGGCGGATGCAAAGGCCTTTGCTCGGTTCGTGAAGGAGCTGACCAAGGAGTTCTCGCCCATCGGCGAGGGGGCCGATCTCTTCTACCTCGACCAGTGGGTCGAGATGCTCTACCGCACGACCAAGCAGCAACTGGTGACGATCAGCCTCTTTGCCCTCTTGGCGGTGGTGATTGCACTGATGGGGGTCTTCGGCATCGTGCTGTTCGAGACGCAGCACCGCCGTCAGGAGATCGCTGTCCGAAAGGTCTATGGCGCAACGACGGCACAGATGATCGGAATGCTCAACCGCCACTATGTATGGATCGTTGTGGGCTGCTTCCTTGTCGCTGCCCCCGTGGCGTGGGCGATCACTTCGCGCTGGTTGGAGCAGTTCGCCAACCGCATCGCCCAGCCGTGGTGGCTCTATGCGGCGGCGTTGGTCGTGGTCCTCGCCGTCACGGTCGGCCTTGTCACGCTCCGTTCGTGGCGAGCCGCAACGGAGAACCCCGCAAGCGTTGTTAAGAACAACTAAATGCAAAATGCAAAATTTAGAGAATTTAGAATTCAAAATTATGACCGATGCAATACATATTTCTGTCATTCCGAACGCGATAAGCGGAGGAATCTACCGCTGTTTTATAAAAACTGAATATGGAAGATCCCTCGTCGCCTACGGCTCCGTCGGGATGACAGAAAAAATGTAAAATTATTTTTTTCTGCCTCGCAGAACTCCCAGAATTCTCAGTATTCACACGACATCTCTAAATGCTAAAAAAACCATGTATATCCGCAATTTCTTTACCCTGCTGCGCCGCTACTCGGCATCGTCGGCACTGAATATCGTCGGGATGGCGGTCGCTTTTGCCGCGATCTATCTGATCGCCGTGCAGGTTCGTTTCGACCTCTCGTTCAACCGCGTCATCCCGAACGCGGAGCGCATCTACCGCTTGGAGTACCCCTCGTGGAGCGACGACGGACGGTGGTGGACGACTTGGAATCGGCAGATGCCCGATGCGATGGCGGCCGTCTGCCCCGAGATCGAGAGCGCCGGTTCGATCAACCTGCTCTCAAACGCCCAATACTACGACGAGTACTCGATCAAGCGCAACTCGACGATCGACAACCTGATGATCGGCACGGGTGGTGCCGAGCGCGAGGCGTTGGCGGTCTTCCCCTTCGAGTTCGTGGCGGGCAGCTTGGAGGCACTCGTCACGCAGACCGATATGATCATCTCCGAATCGGTCGCTACGCGTTATAACCTCACGGTCGGCGATCGTCTTCACGCCGGACGCGGGGCGCAGAATGAACTGCAATACACCCTTGTCGGCATCTACAAGGATTTCCCCTCGCCCTCGACCCTCTCGAAGAGCCAGAGCTATGTATTGATGCGCGAGGCTCGGCCGGAGGATGAGGGGAATTGGAACGACGACTACTATGTGCTGCTGCGCGAGGGGGCTTCGCCCGAGGAGGTCGAGCAGCGGATGTTGCAGTATGTGGTCGATGATTGCCAAAAACGGGGCTTTTCGGAGGAGGATACGGCTGTGCAGCTTGCCCGTGCCACCCCGCGCCTGATGCCGATCACCGAACTCTACTTCGCCGAGGATACGGCTCCCGAGTCGATGCGCGGAAGCCGCACGACGACCTACACGCTGCTGACGATCGCCGCACTGATTCTTGTGATTTCATTCATCAACTTCGTCAACTTCTTCTTCGCACTCATCCCGAGCCGTATTCGTGCCGTCAACAACTACAAGATCTTCGGTGCGCCGACCGCCAAGCTGCGCCTGAACTTCCTCTTTGAGACGGTCGGTCTTATCCTTGTGTCGCTCTTCGGGTCGGCGGTGATCGTCGTGCTGTTTGCCGATACGCCGCTCGCGGAGTACATCTCGGCACCGGTCGCCATCGACGAGAATTGGCTGCTGGCGGGTGCAATCGCCGCAGGGGTGTTGCTCTTTGGCGTGGTGGTGTCGCTCTATCCCGCGTGGTACATCACGAAGTTCTCGCCCGCGTTTGTCATCAAGGGCGACTTTGCTGCCTCACGCTCGGGCCGAATGCTGCGTTACACGCTGGTCGGCGTGCAATATACGATCTCGATCGCGCTGATCATCGCGTCGCTGCTCGTCTATCGTCAGCACCACTATATGCTTTCGCGCGATATGGGCTTCGACAAGGAGAATCTCCTGTCCGCAACGATCCCCTACGATGCGGTTAACGGCCCGTGGAGCGGCTACGAGCTGGACTACTCGATGCGCGATGCGCTGCTCGATCGGCTCAAACAGAACCCCCAGATCAAGGAGATTGCCTTGGGGCGCGGTCGCTTGGTTGGCGGAGAAGTGATGAGTTGGTCGCGCGAGATGGAGGATGGCACGAACCAATCCTTTCAGGTCTATGTCGTGTCATGGGACTTCCTGCGCGTGATGGGGATCGAGCTGGTCGAGGGGCGCGACTTCCTTCCCTCCGACGAGCAGAACGAGACGGGTGCGCTGATCTTCAACCAAACCGCCGCTCGCCACTTCGATCTGGGGGTTGATCGCAGCATACAGGGGCATATCTCCGGTGCGCAGACCCCGATTGTCGGCATCTGCCGCGACTTCAACTTCCAGTCGGCACACTTCGGCATCCAGCCCTACTCGTTCCTTGTCTTCGGCAAGTATGGATGGGATCTGCCGCGCCACGCCTATATCCGCACCGTGGCGGGAGCCGATATTGCCGCCGTTCGGAAACATATCGAACAGTGTGTGATGGAGCTTGCCCCCAATGTCAATCCCGAGAAGATCGTGGTCAGATTTTTCAGCGACGAGTTGGAGTTTGTCTATCAGCGCGAGGATAAGCTCTCGACGCTCATCACGCTCTTCTCGCTGCTCTCGGTGGTGATCTCCGTAATCGGTGTCTTTGGCTTGGTGCTCTTCGAGACGCAGTACCGCCGCCGCGAGATCGGCATCCGCCGCGTGCATGGTGCCTCGGTGGGGAGCATCCTCTCGATGCTGAACCGCAAATACCTCTACATTGTGCTGCTCTGCTCGGCGGTGGCTGTTCCGGTGAGCTACTACATGATCGACCGCTGGATGGAGCAGTATGTCTATCGTGCCGAGATGGCGTGGTGGGTCTTCCTCTTGGCGGTGGTGACCGTGCTACTGATCACCCTTCTGACGGTCACGCTCCGTTCGTGGCGAGCCGCAACGGAGAACCCCGCAAGCGTTGTTAAGAACAACTAAATGCAAAATGCAAAATTTAGAGAATTTAGAATTCAAAATTATGACCGATGCAATACATATTTCTGTCATTCCGAACGCGATAAGCGGAGGAATCTACCTTTTTCAAAAAAAGTTGACTGCTAAACAAGGAAGATCCCTCGTCGCCTACGGCTCCGTCGGGATGACAGAAAAAATGCAAAATTATTTTTTCTGCCTCGCAGAACTCCCGGAATTCTCAGTATTCACACGGTATCGCTGAACGCTAAAAACAAAAAACAATATGAAATCCCTTAACTACACCCTTCGCTACCTGCTGAAGAGTCGCGGGAACTCCCTCACACGCCTTACCTCGTTGGCGTTGGGGTTGATCGTGGCACTTCTGATCTGCTCCTATGTCGGCATCAATCTCTCCTACGGTCGCTTCTTCCCCGACCGCGAGCGGGTCTATCAGATTTTCAGCACCTCGCCGCAGCACGGCATCAGCCATATGATGGTGCGCCCGTTGGCTCCCAGTCTGGCAGCCGACATCCCGCAGATCGAGGCGGCCACCCACTACACCGATCAGCTGCTGCAGCTCAAGCTCGGAGCCGGTACGGTCGAGGCGGCGATGCTCCATGTCGGGAGCGACTTCTTCACGGTCTTGGACTTCGGCGTGGTGAGCGGCGATCCGCAGCGCATCCTCTCGGCCGAGGGGCTGGCGAACAACGAGGTGATGATCTCCGAGCGGTTGGCCGAGCGGCTCTTTGGCGACGAGGATCCGTTGGGCGAGGTACTCGAACTGGCGGGGCGCGATGAGCAGCGCATCGTGGCGGGTGTCTTCCGCACGCCGCCCGTCACCTCGCCGATCAGTGACTTCGATCTGGTCTGCTGGCTGCGCTACGACCCCAACAATCAGGAGATGTGGTTCGGCGGCGACAGCTTCCCCTCCTTCATCAAGCTCCGCGAGGGTGCCGAGATTATGGAGGTAGAGGCGCAACTTGGGGCCTTTGCCGAGGCGCACGGCCTGACCGCCTATTTGAAGGAGTGGCAGTTGTCGTTCTTCTTTACACCGATCGAGGATGCCTACTATGTCGATAACAACCACCGCTCGACCCAGACGATCTACGGTCTGTTGGCCATCGTGGCGTTGGTCGTGGCCTGCCTGAACTATGTGCTGCTGACCCTCTCGTCGCTCGCTTCGCGCAGCCGCACGATCGCGATGCTGCGCTGCAACGGTGCCTCGCGCGGCGATATTTTCCGGATGCTCCTCGGCGAAACACTGCTGATGGTGGCGGCCTCGGTCGGTTTGGCCGTCTTTGTGTTAGCCTGCCTCCACGCCGAGATCCATCAACTGCTCGGCTATCGCTTGGTCGATCTCTTCGCGTGGGAGCGCATCTGGATCCCCGCGGCGGTCTGCATCGTGAGCTTCTTGGTGGCGGGGATCACGCCGGCGGTGCTCTTCTCGGCCGTGAGTCTTGAATACGCTTTCCGTCGCGGGAGCGACAGCCGCGCGTGGTGGAAACGGGCGTTGCTCTTCGTGCAGGTGGCCTGCACGACGGGGGTGGTCTGCTTCCTCTTGGTGACGGCACAGCAGGCGGGCTATGTGATGAAGGCCGATTT
>CAZVNR010000091.1:0-6273 GCA_964628945.1 uncultured Alistipes sp.
GCTCGGCAAAGTCTGCAAGCAGCCTCTGCCCTCGCTTAATCGCAAACTTGAAATCCCTCTTGTTATACAACTTCTGAAACTTGGGGCTGTCGTAACTCAACTTGTTAGACAGCCCCATTGTGCTTGTTTGGCTACCACGCTCGCCTCGGCTCGCTGTGATGGGCGTGGCTCTACGATCGGTCTGCCGTTTTGGCGGTTACGGGGTCTGTTGCTCTTCGATCTGTTTGCGATAGAGTTTGGGCGTGACACCAAATTGCTCCTTGAAGCACTTGCTGAAGTAGCACGGATCGTGGATGCCCACCTTGAACGAGAACTCGGCCGTAAAGGTGATTTTCTGCATCACGGCGGGGGTTACCGCCTCATCGTTCTTGGCACAGGCAGCCAGCGCTACGGCGGCCAGTGCGATAAAGAGTTTTTTCATTGTATGCATGCTGTTTTAGCGTTCAACTTTGGATTCGATATTAGGAGTTCCACCAATCCTCATCGAGATTTTGCGTATTCGGGTCGGCAATGTCCCCCGTCGGCGAGGCAGCGAAGCCCTGCTCGGCTGCTACATACAGCAACTCCAGCTCGGGTGCTGCATAGATTTTTTTGTTTTTCAGTTCCATAATGTAAATTTAATGATTAAAAATTAGTAATTTTACCGTGTTGAGCGGGGATTGCCCGCGTTCTAAAGACAAATGTAGGTGTTTTGTGCCGACGGTACAAATGGGAAAATTTGTTTCGGACGAAAATTCCATATTATTGGAAACGGGTACCATTTTAGGGTGCGGATATGGGGTAAATTTGCAGAAAAAAGAGTTGGATATGGCGCATATAAAGAATTGGATCGTTGGTTTGATCATCGGAGGGTGTTGCATTGCGGCCGAGGCGGTTGCGATCGGTATGCCGAACGCTACGGCCGAAACGACGACAGCAGATGCATCGGCGACGGGGTGGTACCCCGTGGAGACGATCCATCGTCCCTATGTGCGGTGGTGGTGGCTCGGCAGTGCGGTCGATCCCGAGGGGCTGACCTACAATTTGGAGGAGTTTGCCGCCAAGGGGTTCGGTGGGGTGGAGATCACCCCGATCTATGGTGTGCAGGGCAACGAACAGCACGACATCGACTACCTCTCGCCGCGTTGGATGGCGATGCTCGGCCACACCCTCGCCGAGGGTGAGCGGCTCGGCGTGGCGGTCGATATGAACAACGGTACGGGGTGGCCCTTCGGCGGCCCGCAGGTGACCTACGACACCTCGGCACAGAAATTCATCGTCGAAAAGTGGCAGTTGGAACACGGCAAACCCTTTCCGCACAAGATCCTGCCGAGTGACAAGAAGCAGCACGAGATCGCCGAACTGGTCACCCTCAAAGCTATTGCGGGCGATCGACAGATCGACATCAGTGACGATATCGGGCCGAGCAATCAGCTCCTCTGGAACGCCCCCGACACGGCCGATTGGACGATCTACGCCCTCTTCTCGGGGCGCACGCGCCAAAAGGTGAAGCGTGCCGCGCCCGCCGGCGAGGGGTTGGTGATGAACCATTACGACAGCTGCGCCCTGCGCATCTACCTCGACCGCTTCGAGCGTGCCTTCTCGGAGAGCGGGGTGAATTATCCCAAAACGCTCTTCAACGACTCGTTCGAGGTCTATCAGTCGAGCTGGGACGATAAGCTCCCCGCCGCCTTCCTCGCCCGCAACGGCTACTCGCTCCTCGACCACCTCCCCGCCCTCTATGGCGAAGGGGATGCCGACGAGCGTGCCCGCATTATCAGTGACTACCGCGAAACGCTCGCCGAACTCCTGCTCGAGAACTTCACCAAGCCGTGGACGGCGTGGGCGCATCGGCACGGTGCCGTGACACGCAATCAGGCGCACGGCTCGCCCGCCAATCTGATCGACATCTACGCGGCGGTCGATATCCCCGAGTGTGAATCGTTCGGTCGCTCGGCGTTCGACCTCCCGCAGCTGCGCTACGACTCGATCCGCAAACCCAACGACGGCACCCCTGCCGTGTTGAAGTTCGCCTCGTCGGCCGCCCACCTCACGGGCAAGCCGACCACCTCGGCCGAGGCGCTCACTTGGCTGACGGAGCATTTCCGCACCTCGATTGCACAGTGCAAACCCGAGATCGACCAGATGTTCGCTTCGGGCGTGAACCATATTGTCTTCCACGGTGCGCCCTACTCGCCGAAGGGGGCGCAGTTCCCCGCGTGGCGATTCTACGCCTCGATCAATATGAGCCCGACGGCCGCCCTTTGGCGTGATGTCGAGCCGCTCACGCACTACATCGCCCGTTGTCAGTCGTTCCTCTCGGCGGGTGAACCCGATAACGATCTGCTGCTCTATTTTCCGCAGTACGACATCTGGCACGAACAGCAGGGCAATCCGTTCCTGATCTTCGACATCCACAAGATGGACAAGACGATGCCCCACATCAAACAGACGATGGATGAGCTGGTGGCGGCGGGCTACGATGCCGACTACCTCTCGGATCGCTACCTGCAGACCCTGCGCGTGGAGCAGGGCGAACTCGTCAGCGAGGGCGGGGCACGCTACCGTGCACTGCTCGTCCCCGCCTGCCACAAGATGCCGACCGAGAGCCTTGCGGCGTTGGTGCGCCTCGTGCGCGAGGGGGCTACGATCCTCTTCGCGGAACACTATCCCGACGATCTCCCGGGACTGCGCCGCCTCGCCGAGCGACCGCAGTTTAACCGCCTGCTCCGCAAGCTCCCCGCCGTCGAAGATTTCTCGACCACTGCGGTACATCGCAAGGGGCGCGGGCGCATCATCACGGGTGCGACGGTCGATGCCCTCTGCCAAGCGGCCGGCATCCGTCCCGAGCCGTTCAAACGCGAGATGGGTGGTACGATGATCCGCCGCCGCAACGAGACAGGCGGGCATAACTACCTCCTCTCGATGCTCCGCAACCGTCCGGTGGATGGGTGGGTAACCCTCGCCGTCGATGCCGAGGCGGCACTGCTGCTCGACCCGATGACGGGCGCGGTCGGCAAGGCTGCCGTGCGCAAAAACGGGCAGGGGACGATCGATGTGAAGGTGCAGTTGGCAGCCGGCGAGTCGGTGCTTGTTAAGACCTTCGACCACGCCGTTGAGGCCGAGCTGTGGCACTATGTGGCCGCAGCAGGGGAGCCGATTCTGCTCGATCGCGGCTGGTCGATCACCTTCCCCGAGAGCGCACCCGCGATCGCGGAGCGGTTCGTGACCGACACGCTGACCGATTGGACACTCCTGCCCGATCCGCGTGCACGAATAAACCAAGCGACGGCGCGTTATGAATGTTGTTTCACGCTCGACGACCCCGCCGAGGCGGATGATTGGCTGCTCGATCTGGGCGATGTGCGCGAGAGTGCCGTCGTGTGGCTCAACGGGGAGCGCGTGGTGACCCTTGCGACGATCCCCTTCGCGGTCGAGGTGGGCAGCCACCTCCGCAAGGGCGAGAACCGCTTGCAGGTTGATGTGACGAACCTCCCATCGAACCGTATTGCCCAAATGGAGCGCGACGGGGTGCAGTGGCGCATCTTCAAGGATGCCAACATCTCGAGCGTGACGGGGCAAAAGCTCTTCTCGTTCGGCGACTGGCAGACCGACCCCTCGGGGCTGAACAGCTGCGTGACACTCACGCCGATTTACTACGAAAAAACGAACTAAAACAAACAACAACGAAATGAAAAAGAGCCTGTTAGCTTTATTGATGCTCTGCTTTGCCGCCGCCTCCGTTGCGGCCGAAGAGCTGCAGCCGCGCGCCGAGGTGCTGAAGACGATGCGCAGCGTGAACGACTACCTGATGCTGAAACGCTATCTCGATCCGACGGCCGTGATGCCCTACTACTCGCGCAAGAAGGTCTATGAGTCGAACATCTGGACCCGCGCGGTCTATTATGAAGGGTTGATGGCCCTCTACTCGATCTGCCCCGACAACCGCTACTACGATTATGCGGTGCAATGGGCCGATTTCCACAAGTGGGGAATGCGCCGCGACGATACGACGACGCGCAACGCCGACAACTACTGCTGCTCGCAGACCTACATCGACCTCTATCGCCTCGAACCGCACCCCGAGCGACTGCGCAAGACGATCGCGCTGTGCGATATGCTGGTCAATACGCCGCAGGTAGAGGATTGGACTTGGATCGATGCGATTCAGATGGGTATGCCCGTGCTGGTGAAGTTAGCCGTGCTGAAGAACGATATGCGCTACGCCGAGAAGGCCCACGCGATGTATCTGTGGAGCCGCAATACGCTGGCGGGGGGCCTGTACAACGAGAAGGAGGGACTTTGGTGGCGCGATAAGGACTTTGTGCCCCCCTACAAGGAGCCGAACGGTGAGGATTGCTACTGGTCGCGCGGTAACGGTTGGGTGGTGGCGGCACTGGTGCGTGTCTTGGAGGCGTTGCCCGATGATGCGCCCCACCGCGACCTCTATGTCAAGGATCTGCGTGCGATGTGCAAAGCTGCCAAGGCGTGCCAGCGCGAGGATGGCTACTGGAATGTGAGCCTGCACGACGAGCGTAACTTCGGCGGTAAGGAGGTGACCGGCACCTCGCTCTTCGTCTATGGTATGGCGTGGGGCATCAATAACGGGCTGCTGGATCGTGCGGAGTACCTGCCGGTGGTGACCAAGGCGTGGAATGCGATGGTTCGAGAGGCGGTACACAAGAACGGCTTTTTGGGTTATGTACAGGGCACGGGCAAGGAGCCGAAGGATGGCCAACCCGTCACCCGCGACTCGAAACCCGACTTCGAGGACTACGGCGTGGGTTGTTTCCTCTTGGCAGGCTCGGAGGTCTATAAACTGTAAACCCTCTCCCATAAAAACGAACGGGGCTGTCGCAACAAATTGAGTTGCGACAGCCCCGTTGTCTGTTTGTGTCGGATGGCGAGTTTAGAGCCCGAACAGCTCCTTGATCGGCTCGACCATATCCAGCCGCTCCCAACCGAAGTACTCCACCTCGCGCTCGACCGGTTGGCCGTTCTCTAAGAGCGTTTCGACCTTCGTGTAGGGGCGGTTACCGAAGTGACCATACGAAGCGGTCGCCTCGAAGATCGGGCGTTTCAGCCCGAAGCGGCGCACGATGGCGGCCGGCTTCAGATCGAAGAGCGATGCGATGCGACGGGCGATCTCGCCGTCGGTGAGTGCCGACAAGGCGGGATTCTTCGTCCCGTTTGTATTGACATAGACTGAGATCGGCTCGGCGATACCGATGGCGTACGACAGCTCGACCAAGACCTCATCGGCCACCCCTGCGGCGACCATATTCTTGGCGATGTGGCGGGCAGCGTAGGCCGCCGAACGATCGACCTTCGAGGGATCCTTGCCCGAGAAGGCTCCGCCGCCGTGCGCACCGCGACCGCCGTAGGTATCGACGATGATCTTGCGACCCGTCAGACCCGTGTCGCCGTGCGGGCCGCCGATGACGAACTTACCCGTCGGATTGACATGCAGGATGTAGTCGCCGTCGATCAGCTCGGCCAGCTTGTCGTTGGCACGCTCCAAACGCGCCTTCACACGCGGGATCAGGATCGTGCGCACATCCTCGCGGATCTGCTGCTGCATCTGCTGCTCGGCCTCCGCCTCGGTGCGCGTGGCATCGGCAAGGATAAACTCGTCGTGCTGTGTCGAGACGACGATCGTATGCACGCGCAACGGCTTGCCGGTCGCCTCGTCGTACTCGATCGTCACCTGCGACTTCGAGTCGGGGCGCAGGTAGGTCATCACCTCCCCCTCGCGGCGGATGACGGCCAACTCCTTCAGGATCACATGCGAGAGCATCAGCGTTGCCGGCATCAGCTCGCGTGTTTCGTTGCAGGCGTAGCCAAACATAATACCTTGATCGCCGGCGCCCTGCTCCTCCTCCGAGGCGCGTACCACACCCTGATTGATGTCGGGCGACTGCTCGTGGATCGCCGAGAGGATGCCGCACGAGTTGCAGTCGAACTGATACTCGCTCTTCGTGTAGCCGATGCGGCGGATCACACGGCGTGCGACCTCCTGCACATCGACATAGGCCTCCGAGCGCACCTCACCCGCCACGACGACCAAACCTGTCGTGCAGAGCGTTTCGCAAGCGACCTTCGAGGTGGGGTCGTGGCGCAAAAATTCGTCAAGAATGGCATCGGAAATCTGATCCGAAACCTTGTCGGGATGTCCTTCCGAAACGGACTCCGAAGTAAACAAAAAACCCATTTGATACGGTGTTTAAGTGGTTAAACAGTATAAATGGGAAAGTTGGCTGTTTGGATAAAAAAGTGCTGTTTTAGCGATTTTTT
>CAZVNR010000092.1:0-6128 GCA_964628945.1 uncultured Alistipes sp.
ACGGAGCACCTGACGGCCGTCCACACCGCCCTCTACCGCTACATCCAGCCCCTCAGCGCGGGGGCATTGGCACTCTATCGTCATCAGGCACAATTCGATGCCACGAACATCACCGCCTTGGCGTTGATCTTCGTGGGCATCATTCTGACCGTGGTCGGCTATCAAAGGGGGTTACGGATGATCAGCGAATCACTTTCACCTCACCGCCCTCGCCAAAGGCGATGATCGAGGAGGGTTTGCCCGTCGGGTGGCCCTGAAAGCGGGGATTGACGACATAATCGACCCCCTCGACGATCTCGGGGGCGACCTGCGGCAGCCCCTTCGGGCTCTTCTCGCCCGAGATGTTGGCCGAGGTCGAGACGATCGGGCGGCCAAAACGGCGTAACAGCAGGCGGCAGAACTCGTGATCGGGCACGCGCACACCGAGCGTTCCCTCGTCGGGAATCAGATTTTCGGCCACACCGACCGCTCCGGGCAGGATCAGCGTGAGGGGCGAGGTGGCCAGCTCCATCACCTCGAAGGCGATCCCGGGGGCACGATCGACATAGCGCACGATCTGCTCGGCCGAGTGGCACAAGACGAGCATCGCGTGTTTGTTCTCGCTCCGCTTCAGTGCGTAGATCTTCTGAACGGCCTCGGCGTTCGTCGCATCGCACCCGATTCCCCACACCGTATCGGTCGGATAGAGGATCAGACCGCCTGCCTTGAGTACCTCGACGGCCTGCTCGACGGCGGCCAGCAGGGCAGCACTCGGCTTGGCGGGTTGCACGCGACCCGCGGACGGTGCAGTCGCCTGTTTTTCAACCTGTTCGTTTGTTCGTCTATTTCGTTTCGGTTGCATCGTTTTGTACTTTTTTCGTTAAACCTCGTTCGGCGGCCAACTGCTCCATCAGGGCATAGGCAGCCTCGTATTCGTTGGGGATCACACCATCGAGGATGGCATTTTTGATCTGCTCCTTCAGCTCGCCGATCAGCTGACAGGGCGGGATGCCGTAGGTCTGCATCACGATCTCGCCCGTGATCGGGGGTTGGAAGTTGCGGATGCGGTCGCGCTCCTCCAAATCCTTCATCTTGTGGCGCACCAGCTCGAAGTTCTTGAGGTAGCGTTGCACCTTCGCATCGATGCCCGAGGTGATGTCCGCCTCGCAGAGGATCATCAACTGCTCGACATCGTCACCCGCCTCGAACAGCAGACGGCGCACGGCCGAGTCGGTCACCAAATCCTCCGACAGGATGATCGGGCGCAGGTGCAGAAAGACGATCTTCTGCACGAACTTCATATGCTCGTTCATCGGCAGCTTCAACTGACGGAAGATCGCGGGCACCATCTTCGATCCGACCACCTCGTGGCCGTGAAAGGTGAAGCCCACCTTCGGATCGTAGCCCTTCGTGCGCGGCTTGCCGATGTCGTGCAGCACGGCAGCCCAGCGCAGCCACAGATCGTCGGAGCGGCGGGCGACATTATCGACCACCTTGAGCGTATGCAGAAAGACATCCTTATGGGCGTGCTGACCGCGCCGTTCGATCCCCTTCAGGCGGTGCATCTCGGGGAAGATGCGCTCCAAGAGGCCGGCGTTATCGAGCAGCGTGAAGCCCATCGAGGGGACGGGCGAGAGGATGATCTTGTTCAATTCGGTGAGGATGCGTTCACGCGACACGATGCGGATGCGGTCGGCGTTGCAGCGGATCGCCTCGAAGGTCTCGTCGTCGATCGTAAAGCCCAGCTGCGTAGCGAAACGCACGGCACGCATCATACGCAACGGATCGTCCGAGAAGGTGATGTCGGGGTCACAAGGGGTGCGGATGATGCCGTCCTCGAGGTCGTACATCCCCTCAAAGGGATCGACCAGCTCGCCAAAGTGCTCCTCGGAGAGCGACCACGCGAGGGCGTTGATCGTAAAGTCGCGGCGGCGTTGATCATCCTCGAGCGTCCCCGCCTCGACCTGCGGCTTGCGCGAATCGGGCGTGTAGCTCTCGCGGCGTGCACCGACAAACTCGACCTCGATACCGTCGCGCGTGCGCAGCATCGCCGTCCCGAAGGTCTTGAAGATCGAAACCTTCGTGTGCAGCTCCCGCCCAAGCGCCTCGGCCAACGCCACACCGCTCCCGACCACGACCACATCAATATCGGTCGAGGGGCGACGGAGGTAGTGGTCGCGGACATAACCGCCTACGACATAGGCATCGACCCCCTGCGCCGAGGCGAGGCGGGCGATCTGTCGGAATATGGGGTGCGAGAGGGGCATTAGCGGCGAAGTTGGCGTTGATAGAGTTGTACGGTGTTCTCCAAGCCGTAGTAGAGGGCATCCGAGATCAGCGCGTGGCCGATCGACACCTCATCCGTCCACGGGATACACTCGGCGTAGTAGGCCAGATTCTCCAACGAGAGGTCGTGCCCTGCATTCAGACCCAAACCTTGACGGCGTGCCTCCTCGGCCGCGGCCACAAAGGGGGCAACCGCCGCCTCGCGTCCCGAGGGGTAGAGGCGGGCGTAGCTCTCGGTGTAGAGCTCCACGCGATCGGCACCGCACGCCTTCGCACCGGCCACCATCGCGGGGTCGGCATCGACGAAGATCGACACGCGGATCCCCTTTTCGTGGAAGCGGGCGGTCACTTCGGTCAGGAATTCGCGGTGCGTAACCGTATCCCAGCCGGCGTTCGAGGTGATGGCATCGGGGGCATCGGGCACAAGCGTAACCTGCGCCGGCACGACCTCCAGCACGAGGTCGATGAAGCTCGAGATCGGGTTGCCCTCGATGTTCAGCTCCGTACGGATCACCTTTTTCAGTTCGCGCACATCGGCATAGCGGATGTGTCGTTCGTCGGGTCGCGGGTGAACCGTAATCCCGTCGGCTCCGAATCGCTCGATATCGAGAGCCGCCTGCACCACATTGGGGCAGTTGCCGCCGCGCGAATTGCGAATGACGGCAATCTTATTGATATTTACACTTAACTTTGTCACAATTTCGTTATATTTGCAACGGTAAAGTTACTCATTTTTTTGATTCGAGGCGATGAAAATCTTACTTTTTTCCCGCAAACAGCTTTCGCACACACGGCAAGAGCTGATCGCGCTGCGTGACACGGTGCACCATTTCGGGTTCGATTACGCTGTAAACGAGGAGTTTGCAGCCGTTCTTCAGAAGGAGGCCGATTGGACGATACCTGCCGAGCAACAATACGGCCAACGCACCGGTCGTCAGGCCGAAGGGACGGTGATGGTCTGCTACGGCGGTGACGGTACGCTGCTCGAGGCCGTGCATCGCTTGGGCAGCGAGCGGCTGCCCGTCTTGGGGATCAACGCCGGCCATTTGGGTTTTTTGACCACCGCCCCGACCGAGGGATTGCACGCCCTCTTCGAGGAGCTAGCCGCCGGCACGACACGCATCGAACAACGCACGGTGCTCCACATCGAGGGCGACTTTACCGAGCAGCCCGATTCGCCGCTGGCACTCAACGAGTTCTCGATCCAACGCCACGGCGCGGGGATGATCTCGGTCGAGACCTTCGTCGATGAGCAGATGGTGGCCACCTACCACGGCGACGGGGTGATCGTCTCGACCCCGACCGGCTCGACGGCCTACGCCTTGAGCGCAGGGGCTCCGGTCGTGGCTCCCGCTTGTTCGTGTTTTGTCATCACCCCCATCGCCCCGCACAACCTCACGATGCGCCCCGTCGTCATTCCCGACACGAGCCGCATTCGCCTGCGTGTGCGTACACGCCACAGCGAGGCCTTCGCTACGCTCGATAACCGCTCCTACACCGCGCCGAACGATGCCGAATTTATCCTCACAAAGGGCGAACAACCACTTTTTCTTGCCGTCCCGCACAATATATCCTTCTACGATGCGTTACGAAATAAGATGATGTGGGGAGTCGATATCCGCGGATAGTCGTCTGTTCCGCATCGGCAAACAAGGGAAAAAAGAGAAAGCTATTCCGTTTTTCATTTTTTATACCTATATTTGCACCCTATTATGAAGAACGAAAAACCGATACCGCAACACATTGCCATCATCATGGACGGCAACGGTCGCTGGGCCAAGCAGCGCGGCAAAGAGCGCGCAGAGGGGCACATTGCGGGCGTGGAGTCGATCCGCGCCACGATCCGTGCCGCGAAGCAGCACGGCGTGCAGTTTGTCACCTTCTACGCCTTCTCGACCGAAAACTGGGGGCGTCCGACGGCCGAAGTCGATGCCCTGATGGAGTTGATGTGTTACAGCGTGATCAGCGAGACCCCCGCCCTCGTCGAGCAGGGGGTGCGTGTGCGCACGATCGGCGACCGCTCGCGCTTCTCGGAGAAGGTGCAGCAGCACTTGGCCAAGATCGAGCAGGATACGGCCGGCGGCGAAACCCTCACGATGGTCTTGGCACTGAACTACTCGTCGCGTGACGAGTTGCGCCGTGCCGTTCGACAGTTGGCCGAGCAGGTCAAGGCGGGCTCCCTGCAGCCCGAGGCGATCGACGAGCGGACAATCTCGGCCGCACTCGATACGGCGTGGTACCCCGATCCCGACTTGGTGATCCGCACGAGCGGCGAGCAGCGGTTGAGCAACTTCCTCCTGTGGCAGTCGGCCTACGCCGAGTTCTACTTTCCGGAGGTGTTGTGGCCCGACTTTACGGAGGCGGAGTTTGCCCGCGCCATCGAGGTCTATCAGCAGCGCGACCGTCGGTTCGGTTTGGTAAAATAAGTGTTGGAACAGAAGAGTTGTAGAGATAGATGAACTACTTGATGCGAATTTTAAGCGTGGCGATCGTGCTGGCGGTGATGCCGCTCGGCCTTTCGGCCCAAACCAATACGATCAGCGAGGCAGAGCTGTCGGCCGTTGAGGCCCTCGTCGGGGGCGACGATCAGCAGGATGCCCCCGCAACGACGGATGAGGCTGCCGAGCAACAGCAACCGGCCGAGAAGACCGAGAAGGCCGATTCGGTGGCCGCACTGCCCCCCTTCGACGAGCAGGCTCCGATGCTGAAGAGCACGGGCAAGCCGAAGCGGTACTTCATCCGCAAGATCAATGTACGCGGTCTGGAGCACCTCGATCCCGATCTGGTAAAGGCCTCGGCCGAGCTGGTCGAGGGTGACTCGATCTACCTGCCGAGCAACTACATCTCGAATGTGATCAGCAACCTGTGGAATCAACGCCACTACGCCGATGTGAAGGTGGGTGCCGAGATCGACGGCGAGGAGCTGACACTCGAGGTCTTCCTCAAGGAGCGTCCGCGCATCTACAACTGGGAGTTCGAGGGGATCTCGAACGGCAAGAAGAAGGATCTGATCGAGAAGCTCAAGCTCCGCCCCAACTCCGAGCTCTCGGATTATGTGCTCGACAAGAACCAAAAGCTGATCAAGGAGTACTGGAAGGAGAAGGGTTTCCGCAACGCCAAAGTGACTTGGCGCATCGACCAGCGCGACACGACCCGTTCGCAGTATGTGACCGTCACCTATGTCATCGACCGTGGCGAGCGTGTCAAGATCGGCGAGATCAACTTCGACGGCAACAAGGTCTTCGACGACCGCCGCCTGCGCCGCACGCTGAAGAAGACACACCAAAAGTCGCTCAACTTCTTCCGCAGCACACGCCTCAAGGATAAGGAATACGGTGAGGACAAGGAGGCGCTGATCGACTTCTACAACGCAAAGGGTTACCGCAACGCCACCATCCTGCGCGACTCGATCTATGACATCTCGCCCGACCGCATCGGTATCGATATCAAGGTATCGGAGGGCAACAAATACTACATCCGCGACATCTCGTGGGTCGGCAACTCGGTCTTCCCTACCGAGCAGCTGCAGGGGATGTTCGGCATCACGAAGGGTGACACCTACGACAAGAAGTCGATGCACAAGCGACTCGGTATCGGTAAGGAGGAGAACCCCGAGAGCATGTCGGTCAAGACCCTCTATCAGAATCAGGGCTACCTGATGTCTCAGGTCGTGCCGGCCGAGACGATCATCGGTGCCGACTCGATCGACCTCGAGATCAAGGTCTTCGAAGGTAAGCCCTTCACGATCAACGAGGTGGGTATCACGGGTAATGTGCGTGTCGATGACGAGGTGATCCGTCGTGAGCTCTACACCCGCCCGGGCGAGCTGTACGACCGTTCGATGCTGATGCAGACGATCCGTA
>CAZVNR010000093.1:0-6027 GCA_964628945.1 uncultured Alistipes sp.
CCGCACGCTAAAACGCGAATTAATTTACATTTTTCTAAATTTTTATGCGCCGACCCCTCAAAAAGGGTTGTTCAACAAGTTAAGCTGCAATAGTCCCAAGCTTCGGAAGTTGTATAACAAGAGGGATTTCAAGGCTTACGAAGCCCGAGAAACCGCAGTTTACGATAGGTAAATGAGGATTTCGAGGGCGAGTATAACGCAGAAATCACCTTGTTATACAACTTCTGATTCGGTTAAAAGTTTTTGTTGTCGATATAGGTCTCGAGCAACTTGGTCGTGCCCGAGGTGTTGTTCGGGGTGATGTAGAGGTCGGCAACCGAGGCGGGGATCAGGCAACTCATCCCCTCGGTGAGGTGCACCGTACACTGCTCCTCGGCGGGCATTGCCCCCTCGAAGCCCTGCGTGCTCTCGATGCGGATCGTACAATCGCCCTCCAAACACATATAGGCGATAAAGGAGTCGTACTTATACAATTTGCGGTGGAACGGGCGGTTCACCTCCATCAACTTCACCACGAAGTAGGGGGTCTCGACGAGCGCGACGGGCTTGTTGATCTGCCGCTCATACTCCGTGCGGTAGTTCTCATAGACCGTATAGTCGATCGCATCGACCGCCTCTTCGGTGTGGAGCTGGCGCGGTTTGCCGTCCAGACCCAAACGGTTGTAGTCGAAGATGCGGTAGGTAATATCGCAGCTCTGCTGAATCTCGGCCAACAGAATCCCGCCACAGATGGCGTGGATGCGGCCGGCCGGTATGTAGAAGACATCGCCCGCCCGTACCTCGTGGCGTTCGAGCACCTCGCAGATGCTCTCATCCTCGATGCGCTTGGCGTATTCGTACTTCGAGATCGGGCGATTCAGTCCGGCGTAGAGGCAGGCCCCCTCCTCGGCCTTAATCACATACCACATCTCGCTCTTGCCGAAGCTGTTGTGGCGCACGCGGGCGAGGGCATCGTTCGGGTGAACCTGAATCGAGAGGTCCTTGGCGGCATCGATCAGCTTGACAAGGATCGGGAACTGATCACCATACCGCTCGGAAACGGCCTCGCCCAACAGCAGTGCACCATACTCCGCCGTCACCGATGCAAGGTCACGCCCCGCCAGCGGGCCGTTCCGGATGATCGACTCACTATCGGGCACTGCGCTGATCTCCCAGCTCTCGCCCACACACGACTCACGCTGCAACCCTTTGAGGGGCTTCAGATTGTCGCCTCCCCAAACGCGCGCGTGAAAGTTGTGCTCAAAGAGCAGCGGATAGAGTGTAGTTTTTGCCATTGCGCTATAAATGGTTGATGCAGATCCCCTTTCGGTACCATGCACAAGCCTCTTCTCAATCTAAAAAAACGCAACAAAACAACTCGACGAAGGGTTTATTCTCCGCCGCATTTGCCGGTTGCAATGACAAAGATAATAAAAATTCGCAAGATCGGAAATTTCGTGCGCTTTTTTGCATCATCGGGGCGTGGTGCAAGCAGCAAAAAAAGCCCGTCCTTGCTGTTCGGACAGGCTTCTAATGAAGTGGCAGAATGACTGATTAGAATTTCGAGAAATCAACCTCCGTAACGCCGGTGAGCTTGTTCAGCGTGACCGTCTCGGCATTCCACGCATCGACAGTGACCGTGTAGTTGCCTGCGGCATCGTAGCCGTGGCCGACCGTCGGCGAGTAGCTCTCCTTCGCACCGTCGCCCCAATAGATGTAACCATAGGGGTTGTTACCCGTCAGCACGGGAGCCAGTGCGCCGCTGCCCGTTACGCCGATCTTCAGCAGGCTGTAGGTTGCATCCCCCTTATTGACCGACGGCTCGTCCATAGCGATCACCTCCAGCTCGCTGCTCTCGAGCACCAAACCCTGTGCCGTATGGAGCACCGAGGCGACATACTTCTTACCCGAGGTAAAGTTCGTTGCGGGGATCACCAGCTCGTAGCTCTCGCCGCCGATCTTGACCTTCAGCTTCATGCCGGCAGCCGAAACCTGATACGGGATCACCCACATCCCCGGGTGGTCGGTCGTGAAGCCCTTATCCGAGAGCGACACATTGAAATTCTTGGCGAAAGTGCCAAACTTCGTCGGGGTGACCGAACCGGTCACGCGGAGCGTACCCTCGAGCGGGAAATCCTCGTTCTCGACCGAGATCGACTGCAGCGTACCACCCACATAGCTGCGGATGTTGAGCGAGAGCATCGCCAGCGCGTGGCGCATACGCAGTGTAGGCTGCAGCGCCTCGTAGGTCGCACCTACGCCCGTACCCGAGTAGAGGTAGTCGGTCTGCGAGGCGACGGTTACGGGATAGGCCGTTGCATCCGTTGCATTGGCGTTGTAGGGATAGATGGCATAGAGGTAGCAACGTTCCTCCTTGTCGAGCGGGATCGAGGGCGAGGGGGTCCACACGCCGTCGGCGTAGCTTGCTGCGTGGATCGTGGGGGTTGCGCCCGTGATCGAGTTCGTCTCGGTGCAGTAGAGCGACATCCGATCGCCGTTCGAGAAGGCCGTTACAAGGTCGCTCTCGGCGCGGGTTACGATCTCGGTTTTGAAGGTCACCGTCGGCAGATCGGCTCCGCCACCCGACGAACCGCCGCACGCCGATACACCCGCCATTACCACGAGGGCGAGAAGATATTTTGCAATGTTTTTCATAGCGCTAACATATTTTTTCGGTTATCATATTAGAGTACCACCGTCATCGTGTAGGGGTCGGCATCCTCGAACTGCAGCGAAAGGGTGTACTTCCCTGCAGCGAGCGACTGCGTGCTGATGACGATCGGAGCACCCTCCGAGGTCACCTGCTGTACGGTGCTGCCGCTGCTGCTCTTCAAGGTGCACTTTACGCCCGTGAAGGTCGTTACGGTCAGCTCCTTGCTCGTGCGGTTGTAACCGAGCTTCGTAGCCTCGGCGATCGAAGCAGCATCGGGCTCCTCCGGCACGAGGATATACTCGTAGGTCGTACCGGCGTTGTAGGCACCCATCGGCACCCACATCTGACCGCCGTTATCCCAGAAGACAAGGCGGATGCGGTCACCGGGCGAGGCGTCCTGATTCATCGTACAGCTGAGGTTGTTGATCGTGCTGCCGTAGATGCTGAGCGATTTGCCCGAACGCTGTGCGGCGGTGATTTGGGTAGCAACCTCATTCGACAAGATGCTCTCCACTACGCCCGTCTGCGATACAACGGCCACAGCCACCTTACCCGAGTAGCTGCGCACGGTTACATTGTAGAAGGTAGCCGAGGCAGTGAAGGTCGTTCCCTTCGAGATATCGGTGGTCGAGAGGGTCAGACCCTTCGAGGAGGCGTTCGAGCCGATCATCAGGTTGTCCGAGTAGTCGGTCGCGCCCGTCTTGTCGGGCGTGAGGTCGGCCACGAACTCCTGATCCTCCGTAAAGTCCGAACCCTGCGGCGAGAGGCTCGTCACGAGGAAATAACCGTTCAACGAACCGCCCCAACCCCAGTTGAAACGGAGGTAGTTCTCCGAATCGTAACCGTCGAGGATAAAGCAGTGACCACCCTGTGCGCCTTGACCCGAGTAGATCAGCGGACGGTTGGCATCCAGCTCCGATTTGATCAGCGCAATCCACTTTTCGTCCGTGTAGCCCGAACGATAGACATTGCGTGCCTGCTTGTTGTAGCGGAAATATTTACCCATCGTCACCACGAGCTGCGCCGTGAAGGCTCCCGTCTCGGTGTCGTAGGTGGCCTTGTTGGCCGTACCGAGATCGACCATCATACGCGCCACCTCGTTGGCCTGCTCGTCGGTGTACTGCCCCGAAACATACTCATTGAGAATCAGATCGTAGTTGTAGGGCTTCAGTTCGCGTGCGGGCATCGAGATACTGTGCGGATAGGTGTTGTAAGCGGGAACCGTACCCTCGGGAACCTCGGGCCAACGGTTGTACTTCATCAGAATACCGGCTGCTGTCTGCACACAACCCGTCACCGCCTTGCGGCCGTTCGGCAGGGTCGGACACTCGCGATTCCACGGATCGCCCTGATTCCACTGCGCCGTAGCCAGCTCACGCACGGGCGTACCGGCCTTCATCTCGTTCATCCAAAGGGTGTGGGTTGCATCGCCGCGATCGCGTGCCTCGCGCACCATTTGGCGCAGGCCGTCGAGCCAATAGCGCACATTGTCGGGCATCTTCTGAAGATCACCCGTCGCGTGGGTGAACGAGTAACCCAACACGGGAGCCATCGCATCATCACCGGCCATAATCACGAAGCCGTCGGCATCGGTGCGGTTGAAGACGAAGAGTGTCGGCTCCTCGTCGCTGCGGGTGGCGGCATCCGCCCCATCCCAAACCAGCTCGAAAGAGGGCACGGCTCGCGTCGGCATCGACGCGGTGAAGAACTCGACCGCTTTGTTGCGTGCCTGCTCCACCTTGATCGGTGCAGCCTCGGCCGTGAGCGGCATCCAATATGCTGCAAGGAGCATCAGGATGGAAAAAAGTCGTTTCATACGCTTACCTTAAAATGTTAAATTCATACAATTTGGGTGCAAGATACGAAAAAACTTTCACAATTTAGCATAATTCGGCACGAATTGTCTATCTCCAGCCAAAAAACAGCGCGAAGCGGCAGGGTGACTTACAAGCCATCCTGCCGCTTCACGATTGCAACGCCCATTTTTTTCGGGCGCAAATTTCAAACGACTTCTTACTTTGTGAGGTATTCGTCAATCGCCCGCGCCGCCTTTCGTCCGGCACCCATTGCCAAGATAACCGTAGCGGCACCCGTGACGGCATCGCCGCCGGCAAAGACCCCCTTGCGGGTCGTGGCACCCTCGTCGGTGGCGGTGATGCAGCCGCGACGATTGGTCTCCAACCCCGCGGTCGTCGAGGCGATCAGCGGGTTGGGCGAGGTGCCAAGCGCCATAATCACCACATCGCAGGCGATCTCGAACTCCGATCCCTGCTTGACGATCGGCGAGCGACGGCCGCTCTCATCCGGCTCGCCCAGCTCCATCTCGACGCAGCGGAGTCCCGTGACCCACCCCTGCTCATTGCCCAAGACGGCAACCGGATTGGTCAGCATACGGAACTCGATTCCCTCCTCTTTGGCGTGGTGCACCTCCTCGACACGGGCGGGCAACTCCTGCTCGCTGCGGCGATAGACGATCGTCGCCTCGGCGCCCAGTCGCTTGGCCGTACGAACGGCATCCATCGCCACATTGCCGCCACCGACCACCACGACACGCTGCCCGACATAGATCGGCGTATCGTACTGCTCGTCGTAGGCGTGCATCAGGTTGGCGCGCGTAAGGAACTCGTTGGCCGAAACCACACCGTTCAGGTTCTCGCCCTCGATCCCCATAAAGCGCGGCAGACCGGCACCCGAGCCGATAAAGACGGCATCGAAGCCCTCCTCATCCAGCAGCGAGTCGATCGTCACGGTACGCCCCACGATCACATCCGTTTCGAACTTCACGCCCAAACGCTCCACCTCGGCGATCTCGCGCCGAACGATCTGCTCCTTCGGCAGACGGAACTCCGGAATGCCATAGACCAGCACACCGCCCACCTTGTGCAGCGCCTCAAAGACGGTCACCTCGTAGCCCCACTTCGCCAAGTCGCTCGCGCAGGCCAACCCCGCAGGGCCGCTCCCCACGACGGCCACCTTGCGGCCGTTCTTCGGGGCGGTCGGGTGCGGCAGCTCGTCGCTGTGCGCCAGCTTCCAGTCGCCGATGTAGCGTTCGATCTTGCCGATCGCCACCGGTTCGCTCTTGATGCCGAGGATGCACGCACCCTCGCACTGGCTCTCCTGCGGGCAGACACGGCCGCAGATCGAGGGCAGCGAGCTGTCCTCGCCGATGATCGCGGCGGCGGCGGTCAGATCCCCCTCCCGCAATGCAGCGATGAAGCGCGGGATCTTCAGCCCGACGGGACACGCCGCCACGCAGCGCGGATTCTTACAGTCGAGGCAGCGTGAAGCCTCGAGTTGAGCCTCCTCCAAGTTGTAGCCGTAGCAGACCTCCTCGAAGTTCGTGGCACGGATCGCCGGATCTTGTTCGCGCACCGGCACGCGCGGTATCTTGTTTG
>CAZVNR010000094.1:0-5990 GCA_964628945.1 uncultured Alistipes sp.
TATACAGAATATGATTCAGCCCTATGCGGAGTGTTTCAAATCCTCCCCCCGCTACTAAAACAAACGGAGAGTCTTTAGGCTCTCCGTTTGTTTTTGCATTGTGTGGGGGGGGGTAGCGGAAGCTAATCGAGCCCCTTCAGCCAGTCGAGGAGGAGGGTGAGGAGCGATTCGTCGATCGTCGTTTCGATTTGGCCGTACTCCGTAACGACACCCGTCGTACAGGGTTGGAAGAGGTGGTTCAACCCCTCGCAGGCGTAGGTGGTTACATTCGTCGCACCGGCGGTCAGTTCCGCAAGGCGGTTCAGATTCATCGTCGCATCGACCTGCACATCCTTCGTCCCATTGACTGCCAAGCAGGGACGGCCGTTCAGACGGCGCACGGCATCGCTCGGGTCGAGGCGCACGAAGTGGTCTAACCACGCGCTGCCGGCCGTTGCCGTGATCGCCTTATCGAGGTTGGTCAGTAGCGGTTGTGGCAGCGAGAGCCCCGAGGCGGCTTGGGCGATCCGTTCGCCCTTTCGCGTCAAGAACTCCTCAGGAGTAAGCGACAAGTAGTCGGCATAGAGCCGTTGCTGCGCCTCGGCGTAGGCATCGGCCATCGGCTCGGAGATGCCGCTCTGCAGCAGCGCGGTGTGGGTTTGTTTGATCATCAGCTCCGTCCCTTTGACCACCATTCCTGCCAGCGAGACAACAAAGTCTACCGCAGGCTCTTCGGCCGCCGCCATCAAGGCGATCGTGCCGCCCTCACTGTGGCCGCCGATACCGATCGCATCGGGATTGATCGCAGGGTGGTTGCGCAGCAGATCGAACGCCCCGAGGGCATCCTGCACGAGATCGGCCGTCGTTGTCCCCTTCAGGCGTTCAAGCTCCTCCTTCGGGGCGTTATAGCCGCGATCGTCGTAGCGCAGAACGGCATATCCCGCACGGGTCAGCCGGTCGGCCAACACAAGGAAGGGTTTGTGGTCGAAGAGCTCCTCGTCGCGGTTCTGCGTGCCGCTTCCCGTCACCAGCACAAGCGCCGGATAGCGACCCTCACCCGTCGGGAGGGTCAGCGTGCCGTGCAGCGTAACGGCGCCGTCACGCCCCGCGAAGGCGACCTCCTCCGTACGATAGGGGAAGGGGGCAACGGGCTCCTGCGGACGGTTCGGTCGGGCAACCTCGCCGCGCGTCAGCATCAGCGAGCAGGAGCGGCCGTGCTGGGTCAGCATACCGACCAAATTGCTCCCCATAAAGCCCGCCGTATAGCGCATCTGCAACGGTTTGATGGCGAGCGTAACGCCGTGCGGCGTGACGGCCACCGAATCGACCGGAATACCGCGTGCCCCCTGATCGGGGCTGTCCATCGTCGCCTGCCACCCCTCGGCGGTTTGGTTCAGATGGAAGACCAAACGAAGCTTCGCCTCGCCTACCGCCAGCGTTCCGCTCCACACACCGGCCGCCTCTTGCGCCGCCGCTACGAGCGGAAAGAGCACGATCCACAACAGCATCAATACCTTTTTCATCGCCATCAATCGTTTATTTTTCGCAAATATAGCTATTATTTCGGACATTTGCGTATCTTTGTCTATATGAAACGCATCGTAACTCTTTTGTGGGCGGTTACGGCCGCCATTGGAGCCGTGCAGGCGCAACTGCCCGAGCGCACGGCCGAGAATATCGAGAAGTACAAGGAGATCTGCCGCAAGCACATCCGCCGCGACCTGCGCGGGATGTACCGCGAGGCGGGTGGCGCGTTGGTCTATCCCTTCCTCGCCCCGGGCAGCAACCAATACCTCGATATGTTGTGGGATTGGGACTCGTGGTTGAGCAATGTGGCCCTGCGCCAAAATCTGCTCGAGAACGGCACCGAGAAGGATCGTACCGAGGCGTTGAAGTACGAGCAGGGGTGCGTGCTCAATGCACTGCACTACGGCGGTATGGAGGGGTGGATTCCGATCTGGATCGAGCGTAACGCCCCCTCACGCGAGGAGATGCTCAAGAAGCGTAATCCGTGGAAGAGCAACATGCACAAACCGACCATCGCACAGCACGCCGCCTTCATCACGCGCAACATCGGCGGCGATGCCGAGTGGCTGCGCGAGAAGTTCTACCACCTGCAGGCCTTCGTGTCGTGCTACCTGAACCACCATCGCCACCGCGCAACGGGGCTGATGTATTGGCAGACGGACGAGGCAATCGGTGTCGATAACGATCCGAGCACCTTCTACCGTCCGCACGGCAGTTCGGGCTCGATCTACCTCAATGCGCTGATGTACCGCGAGTTGTTGGCGATGGAGTACCTCGCCGACCGCCTCTCGATGCCCGAGATCGCCAACCGCTACTCCCGCGAGGCCGAGGCGTTGAAGGCAGCCGTGCGCGAGCACTGCTGGGATCCGCGCGACGGTTTCTACTACAGCGTCGATCTGAATCTGCTGCCGATCGAGAAGCCCGAGATCGAGGGGCTAAACCCGGGCGATCTCTACCTCCATGTCGGCCAGCCGCGCAGCTACGACTGTCTGATTCAACGCTTTAGCGTTTGGAGTGGCTTTATGGCGATGTGGGCCGGTATCGCCTCGGAGGAGGAGGCTCGCGAGATCGTCGAGCGACAATACCATGATACACGCTCGTTCAATGCACCGGCCGGTGTGCGCACACTCTCGCCGCTCGAGAAGATGTACGACCTCCGCGCCAGCGGCAACCCCTCGTCGTGGCAGGGGCCGATCTGGATCAATGTAAACTATTTGGTCTTCCGAGGGTTGGTTCGCTACGGCTTTACGGAGGAGGCACGCGAGTTGGCCGAGAAGACGATCCTGCTCTTGGGGCGCGACTACGAGCGATTCGGCGCACTGCACGAATACTACCTCCCCGAGAACGGCGAGCCGGTTCTAAACAAGGGCTTCCAGAACTGGAACCTGTTAGTTCTCAATATGGCCGCTTGGTTAGACGGCAAGGAGGTCGTTGCGGAGTTCTAACGCTGCTATTGGGAAAGGAGAAAGGAAAATTAAGAGTGGAGAATTAGGTCGCGCGACTTAACCATTCTATACAAAAGAGCAGGATGACAAATCGGTGTCATCCTGCTTCTTTATCGCGTTAACCAGGATAATGGTAATGTTGCCAAAATAATTCTCATTTCTTATTTCTCTTGCGTCGGTAGCGCAGGATGATGTCGCCACCGATGGCCAAGAGCGAGGTCGAGCAGATGATGGCGGCCCAGTCCGCGAGGCGGAGCGGCGTGCAGCGGAAAACCTCGCCGCCCAGCTCGACGATCAGGATCTGACCGATGAAGATGAGGAGCAGGATGAGGAAGAATTCGCGGCAACCCTTCAACTGCGTAAACGATGAGTGACGCGCCTCGAACGCCTTGGCGTTGAACATATTCCAGAACTGCATAAAGACAAAGAGCGAGAAGAAGATCGTCAGCTCATACAGGGTCGGTTCGCCCCAGTAGAAGAGCAGTCCCAGCAACACGACGATCATCACCGAGCCGCAGCCGAGAATCATACGCAGCATATCGGGCGTGATGATGAACTCGTCACGCGCACGCGGGCGGTCGCGCATCACCTCGCGCGAGGGGGGCAGCGAGGCCATCGCCATCGCCGCGAAGGTATCCATAATGATATTCACCCACAGAATCTGCACCACCGTAAGCGGCATCGCGGAGCCGAGCACGGCACTGACAAAGCAGATCACGATCGCCACGAAGTTGATCGTCAGCTGAAACAGCACGAAGCGTTGGATGTTGCGATAGAGCGAACGCCCCCACATCACGGCCGTTGCGATCGAGGCAAACGAGTCGTCGAGCAGCGTAATATCCGAGGCATCCTTCGCCACCGAGGTTCCCGTACCCATCGAGAGCCCCACATTGGCGAAGTTCAGCGCAGGGGCATCGTTCGTACCGTCGCCCGTCACAGCCACCACCTCGCCCTGCCGTTGCAGCAGTTGCACGAGGCGTTGCTTATCGAGCGGGCGGGCACGCGAGAGGATCTTCAGATCGGCGATCCGCTCCAGCAGCTCCTCATCGCTCGCAGCAGCAAATTCGGGTCCCGTCATACGGTTGCGTTCGCCATCGGTCGCATCGTTCCAAAGGCCGATTTGGCGGGCGATCTCGGTCGCCGTGGCGACCGTATCACCCGTGACGATCTTCACACCGATACCGGCCGAAAGGCACTCGCCCACCGCCGCCGGCACATCCTCGCGCACGGGGTCGGCGATGGCCACTACGGCCACCAGTCGAAGCGGTGCATGCGCGATCGCCTCGGCCACCTCCTCCTCGTCGGTCGAGGCCGAGGCTACGGCCAGCGTGCGCATACCGCGCTGTTGGAAATCGAGCAGTTGTCGCTCGATCGCGGCGCGGTCGTCGATCGCGTGGCACATCCCCATCACAATCTCGGGCGCGCCCTTCACGGCGAGCACGGCGTGCGAATCGGTCGCATTGCGGTAGATCGTCGCCATATACTTCGTATGGGTCGAGAAGGTCTGACGACTGACGATCGTGCACGCTTCACGCAGGGTGCGATAGTTGAAGCCCTCGTCATTCATCCAGTGCAGCAGTGCCCCCTCGGTCGAGTTGCCCAGCGCATGCCCCTCGGGGTCGAGGAAGGCGGTCGAGTTGAGCGCGATCTGTTCGGCCAACGCCTCCTTTGTCACCTCGCCGAAGCGCAGCATCGAGCCGACATGCATTCGGTTTTGGGTCAGCGTACCCGTCTTATCGGTACAGATCACCGTCACGGCACCCATCGTTTCGCAGGCGTGCATCTTGCGCACGAGGTTATTCGTCGAGAGCATGCGCCGCATCGACATCGCCAGCGAGAGCGTGATCGACATCGGCAACCCCTCGGGGACGGCCATCACGATAATCGCCACGGCCAACATAAAGAGGTGGAGGATCTGTTCGGCCACCTGCCACCACTCCTCGGCAAGCAGGTCGTTCAGGAAGATCGCCTTGCAGAGCAGGATCGCAAAGATCGCCACCGAGAGGGCGATACCGACCTTGCCGATCAGTTGCGAGAGGCGTTCCAGCTGTCGATTGAGCGGGGTCTGCTCGCCACTCGTGACGGTCGCCTGCTCCGTAACACGCCCCGACTCACTCCGATCGCCCACGGCCGTGATGACCAGCTGTCCGTAGCCGTCCATGACGGTCGTTCCGCGCATCGCCATATTGGTCGGATAGGTCGCCTCGGGATCAAACTGCGCGGGATCGGCACTCTTCTCCGTCTCGGGCTCGCCCGTGAGGGTCGATTCGTTGATGCGCAACGACACGGCCTCGACCAGCTCACCGTCGGCCGGAATCGTCTCGCCCGCCTCGATCGACACCAGATCGCCCACCACCACCTCGCGGCGCGGGATCTCGCACATCTCGCCGCTGCGCATCACTTTGACGGGTGTTTCGTCGTTCACATTGTTCAGACGGCGGAAACGGCGTTGTGCATCCCACTCGAACCAAAAGCCGACGCAGGTGGCCAAGATGATGGCCGAGATGATACCGATCGACTCCGTCAGATCGCCCTCAAAGATGCCGATCGCCAACGAGAGGGCGGCGGCAAAGAGCAGGATGCGGATGATCGGGTCGCGGAACTTCTCTGCGAACAGCTCCCACGCCGAGTGATCTTTGGGCGGCGTAAGGATATTTTCGCCGTGCTCGCGGCGGCTTGCTTCGACCTCTTCGGGGGTCAGACCGTTGGGATTATATGCAATCATCGTCGTGCGATTAATTTAGAGATTGTTTCGTTTCATTTTCATCCGTTGTTTTGTTGTCCTAAATCACCTAAATTGTGGGTGCAAAGATAAGTAAAAAATCGGCTCAAAAGAGCCTCTGCGCGGCTTTTTGTCCCGATTTTGTTGGTGAATCTATGACGGTGGTTATTCGATTTAGGAGCATTCCGTTTTCTGCTGCTCAAAGCCGCACGAAATGTTCCGAAATGGATCAATAGCGAGGCAATCCAAAATTCAAATTTCAAAGAAGCTGTTTAAAAATTATTCAATTATTTTGTTAAGCATCACTTTGCAGCATG
>CAZVNR010000095.1:0-5887 GCA_964628945.1 uncultured Alistipes sp.
AAAATGGCACATCCTAAACACAAAGTCTCGTCGACCCGCCGAGACAAGAGAAGAACGAACTACAAGGCTGTCGTTCCGACGGTTGTAACCTGCTCGAACTGCGGCAGCGCAGTTCTCTACCACCGTGTATGCCCCGAGTGTGGATTCTACCGTGGTAAGCTGGCAATCGAGAAAAAGGCCGAGTAATAAACTATTCTGATGGGCGATTTTTGCGTTACGCTTGTTCCGCAAATGCTCACATACGGTCAGTATGCTCCGCTTTGCGAAACTGCGCAAGCCTTGAAATCGCCTCATCACAAATAGTTTATTTGGAACGGATCAAGACTTCCGTTCCCCGCAAACGAGCTGTCGGCGTCCGCACGCGCCCGACAGTTCATTTTTTATACGAAACGCTATAACCTATGATTAGAATTGGTATAGATGCCATGGGTGGCGACTTCGCCCCCGAGGTAGCTGTCGAGGGTGCCGTTATGGCCCTCGAGAAGATCGAGAAGGAGAGCCGCATCGTGCTGTTCGGTGACGAGCAGCGTCTGCGCGAGCTGCTCGCCAAGCACAACTGCCCCGCCGAGAAGTTCGACATCGTGGCTACGAGCCAAGTGATCGAGATGGGCGACCACCCCGCCAAGGCCTTCGTATCGAAGAGCGATTCGAGCATCACCGTCGGCTTCAAGCACCTTGCCGAGGGGAAGATCGACGGCTTCGCAAGCGCCGGTTCAACGGGTGCTATGCTCGTCGGTTCGGTACAGGTCATCAAGCCCGTCGAGGGGGTGATCCGCCCCGTGATCTCGACGCTGATCCCGAAGCTCATCAACCGCCGCGGACTGCTGCTCGATGTGGGTCTGAATGTCGATGCCAAGCCCGAGGTGCTGGCGCAGTACGGTCTGCTGGGTTCGATCTACGCCCAGTCGGTGCTGGGGATCGAGAACCCCCGCGTGGCACTGCTCAACATCGGCGAGGAGGAGGGCAAGGGCAACGCCCAAGCCAAGGCGACCTACGAGCTGTTGAAGGCCGACAAGCGCATCAACTTTGTGGGCAATGTCGAGTCGTCGTACATCTTCGCCGGCGCACACGGCGGCCCCGACCCCGATGTGGTGGTGGCAGAGGCCTTCGTGGGCAATACGGTGCTGAAGATGGCCGAGGCACTCTATCGCATCAACTTTAAGCTCGGCGGCGGCAAACCGCGCCTGATGAACTTCCTGCGCCCCGTGTTGGGTCGTCTGATCCCGAAGCTCTACTACCAGCAGGACTTCTGGGAGGCGATGAACGGCGAGAGCATCGGCGGTACGCAGGTGATCGGCATCAACGCACCGGTAATGATCGGCCACGGCAGCTCGTCGGCACGCGCCATCTGCAGTATGATCTGCTCGATGGAGCGCGACATCAAGGGCAACTTCCCCGCCAAGCTCCGTGCCGCACTGGCCGAGAATCAGGAATAGACGAAGTGCATTGCTGCATTCGGCAGATAGCAAAAGGCGAGGCTTTCATCAGCCTCGCCTTTTGCTATCTGTTTTTCACCCACCAATACTTAAACGGAACGCCCAAAGTCTTGCGCACCTGAAATTTCCGAACAAGGTTCAGCGGTTTTCGTCTCAACCCCTTGTGCCCTTCGGCGAGGAAGTGATCAACCGCCGCCAAGATGCGCCGGCAACATTGACAATCCCGATGCGGCTCGTGGAAGAGCGTAAAATCACGAATCTGCTGCATCAACGCATCCGGTCGGGAGATCGCCCGACAGAGGGCATCCTTCAACTCATCGACCGAGGTGATATTGAGCAGATGGCTCCCGGGTTGGGTGTTGCGGAAGGTAACAACCGGCTTATCCAAAAACATAAATTCAAGAATGATCGACGAGCTGTCGCACAACAGCACATCGGCTCGTTGCAGCACCGAGAAATCGAAAGTATTACCAATATAGGTGGCGTTCGGATGGCGCTCAGCGATAGCGCGATAGCGGTTCAGAATCTCGGGATCGGTCAGTTTGGGATGAAACATAAAGATCCAATCCCACGGCTCCTCGCCCACCAACTCCTCGATCCGATCGGCCAAGATCGGGGTTGAGGTGAGCGCAGGGGTAAAGGTGGAGGAGTAGAGGATCGTTGGTCGCTCGTTGTGCGTCTGTGTCTGCATCGCGGGCGAGAAGTAGATATCGGCCTTGCTCCACCCTGTTTCATAGACGCGGAAGTGGCCGTATTTGCGTGCCTGCTGCTCGAAGCCGGCGGTCGTGTGCGCGCTCTGCGTGCAATACAGATCGAACCAACCGCGTATTCTGAAGTGGCTGTCCGTTGCATAGTTGCGCTTGTTGATTGCGTATCCGTGGCCCAATCGCACTTTGATACCCGGGAAGAAGTCGGGGATATAGTTACCCGGGGCAAAACAGGCGATCGGACGGTACTGCATCACCTCATCAATCGTCTTTAACTGATGCTCCTCTGCGGTCAGTTCATTCGCACACAACGGCTCAATAAACCAAGCAGCCTCCCCTCCCTGCCGAAGAATCTCGCTCTGCAGCGGGCGCATAATCGAGTAGGAATAGGCGTGTGTTACATAGAACAAATAGCGTTTCATCAGTACAATTATATGCTTAACGGTGAAATAAGCACAAATATACAAATTAATTTATTGATGCCGTTCGGCAACCACAAAAAAGTGAGGAAAAGAGCTTCCTCTTTTCCCCACCTAATCGGATGGTCGCATCCCGCTACTCGGCAGCCGTAGCCAGCGGCGAGGCCTGCGTGTAGGTACGGGCAGCCAACTCCTTGTCGAGCTGATACATACCGTACTTATCGTTCTCGACTGCCTCCGAAGCGAAGATCATATCGCGTGCCGACTCCTCCTCCTCGATCTGCTCGTCGATGAACCATACAAGCATATTCGACGATGCGAAGTCACGATCCTCGGCGGCGATCGCTGCGAGGTTGTTGATCAGCCCCGTCACGACCTTCTCGTGCTTCAGCGTCTCTTGGAACATCTCGAGCACCGATGCCCACTCCGTGCGCACCTCGGCGATCGGCTTCAACTCGACCTTGCAGTCGCGCGAATTGAGGTAGTTCATCAGGATACGGGCGTGATCCTGCTCCTCCTGCCACTGCACGAAGAACCAGTTGGCGACACCCTTATAACCCTTGGCCTCGGCATCCATCGACATCGAGAGGTAGAGATAGGCCGACCAAAGCTCGGCGTTGATTTGCTCATTGATAGCAGCGTGTAATTTCTGGCTTAACATAGTTGTATTGTTTTTTAGTGTGTTGTTTTTCTGTTTGCTATTGCAAAGATAAGATAGAATTTTCAAATTCCAATCGTTTTTCGATCATCTTATTTGATGCTGCAATCAGCAAAACTTATCGCGCTCGGTTTCGGCTAATCGTCCACTTCAAGCAGGCGATAACGGTGGTTGTACTCGAGCGAGAGGCCGTTCGAGAGCTCCACCTCGTAGCCGCGCCGATCGCGGTCGATCTTGCGTACCGTGCGGCCGCCGAAACGCTCGTCGATCGAGCGACGAATCTGCTTCGGGATGATCACCTCGGGCACCGTACCGCCCCGTCCGGCATCGACCTCGACCCACGCACCCTGCCGATCGAACTCCACCGACGAACCATCAGCGAAGAGCACCTTGTAGTCGTTGTCGAGCAGATCGCGATCGACCCACACGGCGCTCACCTCGACCGTATCGAAGTGTCGCTCCAAGAACTCCTGCGCAGCACGCGGCAACTGTTTCAACTCGATCACCCGCTCATCGGCCTTTGCCGATACGACCAGCAGCAACAAGGCTGCCAATAAACCCATCTTTTTCATAATCGTTCCGCTTTTAATCATTGAATAATCTGTTTCTCTATCGCAAAGATAGCATTCAAATTCTAAAATACAACAAATAGGCCATCATCTTATTTTATGGTACTATTTGAAGAATTTATAGTGCGGCCGAGAGAGCTGCGAAAACTGGGAGATCTGGGAGATCGGCGAGTACAGAAACACCGTGCCCTCCTCGCAGTATGCACAGCACTCCCAGCACTCCCAGCACTCCCAGTATTCACCCCTTTCCGTTGCGCAGCCAAAAGCTGAATGCTGACTGCTGATCGCTCATTTTGTAACCTTTTCGGCGATTTTGCGTCAAAAGGGCAGACAACAACAAAAAATCACTATTCACTAAAACATTAACCAAAATGAACACAGGATTGCTTTTATGGTTTGTGTTGATCTGTATCACACTCTACAAGATCATTGATTTGTCGTTACGCCGCTACGAGCGATTCAAGGCGATGCAGAAATTGGAGGGCGAACAGCTGATCGAGTACCTCGGCAAGAGTGAGCCCGCCCCACAGGGCGACCCGCTCCGACAATCGCTATGGTGGTTGCTGCGTGCCGGCAGTGTGGCACTCGGTATCGGTATTCCGTTTATGTGTTCGCCCTTCTTCGCCGAAATAGAATGCAAAGAGAACATGGGACAGGTAGGCCAAATGAGCATGGTCGGTGCCATGATCCTGCTCTCGGCCGTCTTTCTGATCATCGAACTGCTGATCGAGCGCAAGGTTCGCAAATAGGATTCCTAACTAATCGTTTGTTTTATGGTTGATTTTTAGGTAAATCCGAGGGCTGTCGCCGACGGTGACAACCTTTTAACGATTTTTCATTACCTTTGTAATCTGCCGGTGCAGGCGCTAACAAATAAGATGACACGGGAGGAGGAGGAGCGGTTGGTTCGCCGCATCAAGGAGGGGCACATCGAGGCCTTTGCTCCGCTCGTCGAGCACTACAAACGCTCGATCTATGTGCTCGTCCTGCGCATCGTCGAGCAGCGCGAGGAGGCTGAAGAGGTGGCGCAGGATGTCTTTCTCAAGGCATTTCAGGCGATTCACTCGTTCGACCACCGCAGCCGCTTCTCGACTTGGCTCTACCGCATCGCCTGCAATACCGCCCTCTCGACCGTGCGCAGTCGCAAACGCCCCTTCCGCCTGTTGGGCGGTGCGCGTGCCGAGCAGATCACCGAAACGCTCGTCGAAGAGGATACAGCAGAGCCGATCATGCTCAACGAGGCGCAGACCGAGGCGTTGTGGCGGGCAATGGATCGACTTCCGGCCGAGGAGCGGGCACTTATTCAGCTCCACTACTACGAAGAGCTCCCCCTCGCCGCGTGCGGGGAGGTGCTTCATCAAACCGAGAACAGTATCAAGGTGCGGATTCACCGCATCCGTAAAAAGTTAGCGATATGGATCAACGAAGAAGTTTGACCGATGAGGCCCTGCGCCGTGCCGTGCAGGAGCGACAACAGCCCTTTGAACCGCTCTGCTTTACCGAGCGGACGATGCGTGCCGTGCGCCGCGCCCACGAACAGCGCCTGCGCCGCGAACGCCGGCTCTTTCTGCTGCCGGTGGTGGTGGGAGTGCTGCTCTTGATCGGATCGACGATTTGGTGCGGGCACGAACTCGCGCAGCTCCCCGCCCAAGCAATGAGTTGGAGCGACTTTCTGATCGGCTCGGTGCTGCTCTGCTGCGCCCTGCTCTACCTGCTGCAGGAGATTCTCTGCCGCCTGTGGAAGATCCCGAAATAGCTTTCAGCTAATTCAAAATTGGATTGAGGGTTGGGTGTTGAGAGTTGAGAATCGCGAATGGAAAAATCCAAGCACGGTTTGTTCAAGAAGTCATCCTGAGTGCAACGAAGGATCTGTATGTCAGAAATTTGCTGTGCTGCAACACAGATCTTTCGCTTCGCTCAAGATGACGCCTACTAAACAAATGCTGACAGCGGAATGCTCATTTTGAATTTTGAATTCTAAATTTTGTATCGTCCTAAAAAAGTGTTACAGGATTTGACACAAAAATAATTAAAGTTTTCTAAAAGACAACACGGCGCGCCGTGTTGTCATTTTTCGTTCTGTAAGTTACAATCTCTT
>CAZVNR010000096.1:0-5842 GCA_964628945.1 uncultured Alistipes sp.
ACAGAACAGAACAGAACAGAACAGAACAGAACAGAACAGAACAGAACAGAACAGAACAGAACAGAACAGAACAGAACAGAACAGAACCATCCGTACAACCTATGCAAGAGTCTGCATCAGACATCTTGGCACCCGGCGCTGATGGATGGGAGGTCAATGGAAAGCGAAAGTATGCCCGCGTGTTTATCAAGCGCATACTTTGATATGGTTGCCCGACCGGCCATATCAGGGAAAGAGGTATATCGCAGAATTTTCATTTATCGCAAGTGCAAATAAATGTCATCCCGAACGCGTAGCGGAGGGATCTACCTTTTTCAAAAATAGCTGACAGCTGATCACTGCGTGCTGACGGCTAAACAAGGAAGATCCCTCATCGCCTTCGGCTCTGTCGGGATGACAAAAACAGAAGAAGTGTAACTACTAAAACAACAGACCTTATGGAAACAACCTTACGCACCGATCTGACCGTCCGTGATATTTGCGACGGGTTTGTCTATAACGAATTGGAGGGCAAAGGGCTCTTTGGTATGGGCGGCCGCTTGGTGATTCAGCCCGAATACCAGCGCAACTACATCTATGCCGACGGAAAAAAGGATGTAGCCGTCATCGAATCGGCATTGGCGGGTTATCCCTTGGGGTTGATCTACTTCAATAAGATTGATGATGAACACTTCGAGGTGCTCGACGGACAACAACGCATCACCAGCCTTGGTCGTTTTGTGACCGATAAATTTGCCATCAAGGACGAACACGGTATGCAGCAGATCTTTAGCGGATTATCGTCCGACCTCCAAAAACGGATTCTGAAAACTCCGCTGTTGGTTTATGTGTGCGAGGGCGAGGAGCAGGAGATTCGTAATTGGTTCAGAACGATCAATATCGCCGGCATTCCGCTCAACAACCAAGAGATTTTGAATGCCGTCTTCTCCGGTCCTTTCATCACGCGCTGCAAGGAGGAGTTCAGCAACAGTCAAAATACCCACATCCAAAAATGGAGTGCCTACATCTCCGGTGCGGTCAATCGCCAAGACTATCTGGCGGCCGCACTCGAATGGCTCTGCAAGGATCGGAAAGAGGTTGAGCTCTATTTAAGTCGCCACCGTTACGATACACAGATTAACGAGCTGAAAATGCACTTCAATACGGTGATCGACTGGGCATCAACGGTATTTGTGGATGTCGAGAGCGAGATGCGCGGTTTGGAGTGGGGCAGGCTCTACGAAACCTACCATCGCAACCCCTACAATCCGAGCGAGGTGGCCAAGCGTGTCAAGGCACTCTATGCCGATCCGTATGTAAAAAATCGCAAAGGAATCTTTGAGTACATTCTTGGCGGAGAGCAGGATCACAAGCTCCTCGATGTGCGCGTGTTTGACGAGGCGACCAAAAAGAGTGTCTATCGTCGTCAGACGGCAGCGGCGGTCGATAGCGGTCTGTCCAATTGTCCTCATTGCGCCATCGGACACGAGGCTAATCGCTCCAAAATTTGGAAGTTAAACGAAATGGATGCCGACCATGTGGCCGCGTGGAGTAAGGGCGGAGCAACCGACATCAACAACTGCCAAATGCTCTGTAAAACCCACAATCGCGCAAAAGGGAACCGATAAAGAGATGCTGAATTCTAAATTTTGAATTTGAACAATTACGCTTCGTTCCAAATCGTCCAGTTTGCCTCGGCTTGGCCGAGGAACATCCGTTCGCCGTTCATAATCCGCGCACCGCGCTGTTTGCCGTAGTCCAAGAACTGCGTGAGGGGCGGGTTATAGACCAAATCGAGCAGATGGTGTTCGGGGGTCAGGTAGGCATACGGAATGCGCGGAGCCTCCTCGACCTTCGGCCATGTGCCGACGGGTGTGGCGTTGATGATCAGTTTCGAGGCCTCGACCACCTCCGCAGGGAGGTTGTCGTAGGTGTAGTTTCCCGTCGCAGCGCTGCGCGAAACGAGGTCGAACGGGATCTCGCGCTCGGTCAGTGCATACTGCACCGCCTGCGAAGCACCTCCCGTACCCAACACCAAGGCGTGGTCGATCGCCGTTGCGCCCAACAGCTCGTCGAGGGCAACACGCAGACCGATGATGTCGGTGTTGTAGCCGATCAGTTTCCCCTCCGCCGTGCGGCGCACGCAGTTCACCGCGCCAATCCGCTCCGCCTCTGCCGAGAGGCCGTCCAGATAGCGCATCACCTGCTGTTTATAGGGGATCGTCACATTGAAGCCCTCCAGTTCGGGGAGCGAACGGAGCAGTTCGGGGAGCGACTCGATCGAGGCGAGTTCATACTGTTCATAGGCACACGCCAACCCCTCGCGCTCGAATTTGGCCGAGAAGTGGCGAGCCGATGCCGAGTGGCCGAGCGGGCGGCCGATAATACCGAAACGACGCATCAGTTCAGACTGTTTTAAGCGGTTAAAGCAGGTTTCCGACGAGGAAGAACGACCCGATCAGGATCACCGTGAAGGCGATGGCCAAGAGGTTGAAGTACTTGTCGATAAAGCCCTTGATCGGCGCACCAAATTTCCAGATCAGCCCCGCGACAAGGAAGAATCGCATACCGCGCGAGATGATCGAAGCGATGATAAACATCACGAAGTTGATGTCGAACAGACCGCCCGTGATGGTGAAAATCTTGTAGGGCAGCGGTGTAAAACCGGCCGTAAAGACGATCCAGAAGTTATACTTATCGTACAACGCGCCCACATTCTCGAAGGCCTCCACCGAGAAGACATGGTTGAAGAAGAAGTTGGCCAGCGCGGTGTACTCGCCCGTCGCCGTCTGCCAAGCGAAGTAACCGATCGAGTAACCCGCTACGGCACCCAGCACCGAGGCGACCGTACAGATCGCAGCAAAGCGGAATGAACGCTTCACAGCCCCCAAGCAGAGGGCGATGAGCAGCACATCGGGCGGGATGGGGAAGAAGCTCGACTCGGCAAATGCAAAACAGAAGAGGGCCAGTGCCCCCCAGCGCGATTCACCCCACGAGAGCATCCAGTCGTAGAGTTTTTTAATCCAATTCATCGTTTGTAAGTTTGTGTTATACTTTAATTATATCGTTCGATCTACTCCTTTTCGAGCAATTCCACTGCCCGTTGGAAGACGACGGCATACTCCGCATTCATCACCCGATAGAAGGCCTCGACACCAAACAGGCGTTGCGCCACGAGTGCCTTGATCTGCGTGCGAATCAGCCGTTCGGAACGGTTGTACTGCTCCTCGTTGAAAGCCACCTGCTGCTCCTCGCCACGCGTGCGCAGCTCGTCAAGCAGCGATTCGGGTACCGTGTAGGTCGCCGCGAACTGCTCGAAGGCAGGATAGGCCGCCGCGAGTGCCGCACGCTCCCGATCCAAATAGTCACTCACGCTCGCCTGCACCACTCCACGCCGTACCAAGGCCGCGTAATAGGTCGTCAGTTGTGTTGTATCGCTCTCAACCACGATGTCGGGACGGATACCGCCGCCGCCATAGACCGTGCGGCCGAGGCGCAGCGTGCGGTAGGTCGGGGCATCCTTCGGGATCGAATCCGTCGCATTGCGCAGGTGGTCGAGGTAGTAGGCCTCGCGCTTCCCTGCCTCGTAGGGGCGTTGGATCACGCGACCCGAGGGGGTGTGGTAGCGGGCGATCGTCACGCGCACGGCCGAGCCGTCACCGAGCGGGATTTGGCGTTGCACCAGCCCCTTACCGAAGCTCGTCTGACCGAGGATCGTTGCCCGATCCCAATCTTGCAGCGCACCCGCTACGATCTCCGAGGCCGAGGCCGACACACCGTCGATCAGCACGACCACCCTACCCTTGAGGTTCTCGCCGTCGATCTGCGCCACGAAGGGCTCCGGCGGCACGGCGCGTCCCTCGGTGGAGAGCAGCACCGACCCTTTGGGCAGGAAGAAGTTGGCCATCTCGATCGCCTGATCCATCAATCCGCCCCCATTTCCGCGCAGATCGAGGATCAGCCGCTCGGGCTTATCCAGTTTGTAATAGGCCGCTCGAAATTCACTCATCGTCGTTCGTCCGAAGCGATTGACCTTGATGTACCCCACGCGCGGCGAGGCCATATAGGCGGCATCGACCGTATGGAGGGGGATCTTGTCGCGGACGATGTGAAATTGCAGCGGCTCCTGCACCCCGCGACGGGCAACATCAATGGTCACCTTCGACCCCGTCTTACCACGCAGGAGGTTCGGGACCTCGCTCTGCTTCAGCCCTACCGCCCCCTTGCCATCGATGGCGACGATGCGGTCATCGGGCAGCACCCCCACACGCTCGGCGGGGCCGCCAGCGATCGTATTGACCACCTGAATCGAGTCGCGCATGATGGCGAACTCGATACCGATACCGCTGAATTCCCCGTCGAACGAGGCCTTCACCTGCTTCATCTCCTCGGCACTCACATAGGTCGAGTGGGGGTCGAGTTGCTCCAGCATCCCGCGAATCGCCCCCTCGACGACCGGTTCCATCGCCGTCGAATCGACATAGAGCCGATCGACCATGCGGTAGGCGCGCACAAACTTTTGCAGCTGGCGCAACGCCTCACCCTCCTGCGCCCGAAGGGGCAGGATCGTCAGCAGAGCAAGGAGCGTAAAGAGTATTCGGCGCATCGGCGGTTCGATTTATGGCAGCCTGCCGCTGTTAATTCAGTACGGAGGCCAGCGCATCGAACGCAATGCGCTGCTGCTCGCCCGTCACCATATTTTTCACCGTAGCCTCGCGTGCTGCCAGCTCGTCGGAGCCGATGATCACCACAAACGGAATCCCGCGACGGTTTGCGTACTCCATCTGCTTCTTCATCTTCGCCGCATCGGGATAGACCTCGGCCGGAACACCCGCCGTGCGCAACTCGCGCAGCAGTTTCAGCGTAGCCGACAGCTCCTCGCCGCCAAAGTTCATGAAGATCACGCGCGTCGAGGAGTTCAGCTCCTCGGGGAAGAGGTCGCACCCCATCATCACATCGTAGATGCGATCGGCACCGAACGAGATGCCGACACCCGACATATTGGGCATTCCGAAGATACCCGTCAGGTCGTCGTAGCGACCACCGCCCGAGATCGAGCCGATCTGGAAGTCGAGCGCCTTCACCTCGAAGATCGCCCCCGTGTAGTAGTTCAGGCCGCGTGCCAGCGAGAGGTCGAGATCGACCTGCAACCGTACGCCCAACGCCTCGACACGCCCCAGTACCTCGGCCATCTCGTCAATACCCTTCAGACCCGTCTCCGAGGCGGCCAACACCTCACGCAGCGTTTGGAGCTTCTCGACGTTCGTGCCGTCGAGCTCGAGGATCGGCTGCAGGCGGCTGATCGCCTCCTCCTCCAAGCCGCGTTCGCGCAGCTCGGTCTTCACATTGTCCAAGCCGATCTTGTCCAGTTTGTCGATCGCCACCGTAATATCCATCATCTTGTCGGCGTGGCCGATCACCTCGGCGATACCGTAGAGGATCTTGCGGTTGTTCATCTTCAGCGCAACGCGGATGCCGAGCTTCGCAAAGACGCGCTCGACGATCTCGATCAGCTCGACCTCGCACAAGAGCGACTTCGTACCGATCACATCGACATCACACTGATAGAACTCGCGGTAACGCCCCTTCTGCGGACGGTCGGCACGCCACACGGGCTGCACCTGATAGCGTTTGAAGGGGAACGACAGCTCGTTCTGGTGCTGTACGACATAGCGGGCAAAGGGAACCGTAAGGTCGTAACGCAACCCCTTCTCGCAGATCTTCGAGGCGTTGCGCACCTCCTCGTCGGAGAGGTTGGCGGCATAATCGCCCGAATTGAGGATCTTGAAGAGGAGCTTGTCGCCCTCGTCGCCATACTTACCCAAGAGGGTCGAGAGGTTCTCCATCGAGGGGGTCTCGAGCG
>CAZVNR010000097.1:0-5808 GCA_964628945.1 uncultured Alistipes sp.
TTCTCGGCAATGGCCACATAGTCATCGTCCGCATATCGCTCGACCGAGCCGCGCTCGTGGACGAGGTACCAGTGGTTGATCGCATCCTCGAAGAGGGCGATCGAGGGGGCCTTCGGCTGCTGGGCATAGAGCGCAGCGGCAGCGAAGAGCGTAAGGCAGAGGGTCGGCAGGCGTTTCATAGGCTTGGCGGATGTGGTGGTCTGTCGGTTAGCGCATCACGACCTCCGTCGAACCGATCATACGGCCCTCCATATAGAGCTCGATCTGATAGGTGCCGGCGGCAAAGCCTGTCGAGTTGTAGTAGATACCCACCTCGAGGTCGGCGTTCTGATAATCGACCTCACGCATGGCCGAGTAGCTCAACAACTCGCCCTCGAACTCGAAGGTCGGCATCTCGTCGGTCGTCAGCACATAGCCGTCGGGCGAGGTGATGCGCACATAGATCGCCTTGTTGCCCGGGATGGCCAACTCGTTGGCCGATAGGGTGAAATCGACGCGCAGACGCTCGGCGCTCTTGATGCGCGTAACCTCCTTGTTGCGCTTGTTGAGCGCAACCATCCCGAGGTCGCGTGCGCGAATCACGGCACCCACCTTCACCTTGTTCTCCAGCTCCTGCGTGCGCTCCTCGGCCATATCGGCACGGAGGTTTGCCGAGGAGATCTCCTTGCGGTACGATACATTCTCGGTGATGAGCTTCTTGTTGAGCGTGTTGAGCGAGTCGATCTGCTTGATGTAGCCCATCATCACCGTACGCAGCGTCCCCAGCTCCTTCTCGTACTGCTTCAGCTTGGCGTAGTTCCAGCGACGCTCCTTCTTGAGCTGCTCGACCATCTGATTCGCCTTCTCGAGGTTGGCGGCGATGCTGTCGTTCTGGTACTTCAGGTCGTCGTATTCGGTGATCAGCTCCGTCAGGTCGTTCTGAATCGAGTCACGGTCGGCCGCGAGCAGTACATTGTCCTGCATCTGCTGACGGTGGATACTGAAGTAGAGCAGCGAGATCGCCACCAAAATCACCGACAAGAGTGCGATCACGATGCGGTAGCCGCGAATCGAACGGTTATCCTGTTGCGGCTCGTCGTAGTAACCCTCCTCCTCTTCCGAGGGGTTGTAGCCATAATTGTTCTCCTCCATAATGGTATCTGTTTAAGGGATTTTCAAGGGCAAATATAATAAAAAATCATTTAACTCGGCTCTTGAGGGGATATTTCAACCCCTTGAAGCTGTAAATATAGGCCTGCACGCTGCCGATGCGGATCGGGGATTCGATCGCCAGCGGGATCTTGTTCTCGTCGTCCGAGATCCACATCGTAAAGACCGACCCGTCGGTAAACGAGTAGCCCTCGGTGGTTCCTAACTGGCACTCGAACTTCAAGGCGCGGAATTTACCCATGTTGCGAATCTTCTTCGTCTCGCGCCCCAAGAAGCGGTAGTTGATCTGCCGCACGGTATCCTCCAACAACATTTCGAGCGTACCGATCTCCCCCTCGCAGAACTGCTCGGCCTTGGCCGAACGCATATTGAAGAAGAGCGAGATGGCATCCATGCTCACATCCGTCAGCGCGATCTCCCTCTCCTTGAAGGGGCGTTTGCGACTGCTCCAGCGCGTGCGGGCGATGCGGTTCTCCCAGTCGTAGTCGTAGCTGCTCTCGAAGGTGTAGCTCCCCTCCAAAATATCGGAGCGGAACCGCTCGGTGCGCATCGTCGCGGGGTCGATGTGGATCGTGTAGCGATCCTCCATGTTGAAGAACCAGCGGTAGGTCGGCAGCGTGCGTCCCACGCCGACCACCTTGTAGAAGTCGGTCGAGTCCTCCCGCACGGCGGTCGTGGTCACCTCCACCGAGCCGATCTCGGTGTTGGGGAAATACTTGGCGCGGTAGCTCACGCGATACTCAAGCTCCTCGCCCGGGTGGTAGAGTTGGGCGTAGAGTGCCGTTGGCAGCAGCCAAAGCAGCAAAATCGGTATCCATCTTTTCATCTTCATCCTTGTTTCTCTTTTCAAAAACGGAATACAGGTCGGTTTTATTACGAAATTTGTGAAAAATCAATCTCTTCGTCGGCCGCATAGCGTGCCCGCAGCTGCCGCAACCCCTCGTGCTCGGGGTGTGAGAGCGCAGGATCGGCCGCGAGAATCGCCTCGGCAGCCTCGCGTGTGAGGATCAGTACCTGCTGATCGCGCGTCGGGTTGGCGATCTTCAGATCAAAAGCCATACCGCTCTGCAGCGTGCCGTTCACATCGCCCGCACCGCGCAGCTTGAGATCCAATTCGGCGAGGCGGAAACCGTCGGTCGTCTCGCACATCGCATCGAGGCGTGCGCGTGACTCGCGCGAGAGCTTCTCGCCCGACATCAGGATACAGTACGACTGCTCGCCGCCACGGCCGACACGCCCGCGCAACTGGTGCAGCTGCGAGAGGCCGAACCGTTCGGCCGACTCGATCACCATCACCGTCGCATTCGGCACATCGACCCCGACCTCGATGACCGAGGTGGCGACCAAGATCTGTGCCTCACCCTCCTTGAACTGGCGCATCGACTCCTCCTTGTCGGCCGGCTTCATCTTGCCGTGACAGATCGCCACGCGGTAGTCGGGCAGCGGGAAGTCGCGCGAAACGGCCTCGTAACCATCCGTCAGATCCTTGTAGTCCATCGCCTCGGACTCCTTGATGAGCGGATAGACGATATAGACCTGCCGCCCGAGGGCGATCTGCTTCTTCAGGAATCCCCACAACCGAAGGCGTGCCGCATCGGTGTAGTGGAAGGTCTGGATCGGTCGTCGCCCGGGGGGCAGCTCGTCGATCACCGAGACATCCAGATCGCCGTAGAGGGTCATCGCCAGCGTGCGTGGGATGGGGGTGGCGGTCATCACCAAGATATGGGGCGGCTGTTGGTTCTTGGTCCAGAGGCGGGCGCGCTGTTCGACCCCGAAACGGTGCTGTTCGTCGATCACCACAAAACCGAGGTTCTGGAACTGCACGCGATCCTCGATCAGGGCGTGCGTGCCGACCAAGATCTGCACCTCGCCCGAGGCGATCCCCTCCAACGCCGCACGCCGCTCCTTCGCCTTCGAGGCACCCGTCAGGATCGCCACGCGGAGTGGTAACCCCTCCAAAAGACGCACGAACGAGGCGTAGTGCTGGCGGGCGAGGATCTCGGTCGGAGCCATGATGCAGGCTTGGTAGCCGTTATCGACGGCCAAGAGCATCGAGATCAGCGCGACGAGCGTCTTTCCGCTCCCGACATCGCCCTGCAGGAGGCGGTTCATCTGGTGCCCCGTGACCGTATCTTGACGAATCTCCTTGATCACGCGCTTCTGTGCCCCCGTCAGTGGGAAGGGGAGCTTCTCGCGGTAGAAGGAGTTGAAGCAGTCGCCCACCTTCGGGAAGAGGAAGCCGTTGTTGCCCACGATGCGGTCGGCGCGACGGCGTTGCACATTGAGCTGAATACCCAACAGCTCGTCGAACTTCAGCCGCACCTGCGCTTGGCGCAACAGTTCGGCCGACTGCGGAAAGTGGATGTTGTGGTAGGCATCGTGCAGCTCGATCAGACCGTACTGTTGGCGCACGGCCGTCGGCAGCGGATCGGCGATCCGCCCCTTCAGAAGCGACCAAGCGTTGGTGATGATGCGGTACATCCCCTTCGTGCCGAGTGCCGACGAGAGCTTCTCGGTCGAGGGGTAGATCCCCTGCATCCCGCTCTCGGCCTTGCGCGAGAGGGCCTGCTCCATGGTCTCTAACTCGGGGTGTGCCAGCTGCAGCTCGCCGCGATAGAACGACGGCCGACCGAAGATGAGGTATTCGCGCCCCACCTCGATCCGCTTCTCGATCCACTTAATCCCCTGAAACCAAATCAGTTCGACGCGCCCTGTTTCGTCCTGCGCGATGGCTGTGAAACGCCGCTTGCGCCCTTCGCCCGCGTAGTTGATCCCTGCGATGCGGGCTCGCAACTGGACATAGGTCAGCTGCGCCGCCTCGGTCACTTCGCGGATCGGATAGATGCGCGTGCGGTCGATGTAGCGAAAGGGAAAGTGGTTCAGCAGGTCGCCTACGGTGCGGATCGAGAGCTCGCGCTCGAGCAGTCGAGCACGCGCCTCGCCAACACCGGCGACAAACTTCACATCGCTATGGAAAAGCCGCTCCATAGAACAAAGATAGGGAAAAATGCGGGAAATTGTGCAAAAAAATCTATCTTTGTGGAGCAGATAACATTTTTAGCAATGAATTTAAGCTCTTACACCCGCCGTCCGAGCGGCGAAGTCCGCATTGGCGAGCAGCTGATCGGCGGCACGAACCCGATCGCCGTCCAGTCGATGACCAATACCGATACGAACGATACGGCCGCCTCTGTGGCACAGATCGAGCGGATCGACCGCGCCGGCGGCAAAATCGTCCGCCTCACGGCGCAGGGTCGCCGCGAGGGCGAGAATCTGAGCAACATCGTTGCGGCGCTGCGTGCCGACGGCTTCCGTACGGCGGTTGTGGCCGATATCCACTTCGTCCCCGAGGTGGCCTCGATCGCCGCCGAGTATGTCGATAAGGTGCGCATCAACCCGGGCAACTACCGCACCTCGAACGGTGAGTTGGAGGCTCTTATCGAGCAGTGCCGCCGTCGCGGTGTGGCACTGCGTATCGGCGTGAATCACGGTTCGCTCGCCAAGCGCGTCTTCGACGAGTATGGCGATACGCCCGAGGGGATGGTGGTCTCGGCGATGGAGTTTTTGCGGGTCTGCCGCGAGCGGGCGTTCGATCAGGTGGTCGTGTCGATGAAGTCGAGCAATACGCGCGTGATGGTGGCCGCCTACCGCCTCTTGGTCGAGGCGATGGAGCGCGAGGGGATGAACTACCCGATCCACCTCGGCGTGACGGAGGCGGGCAACGGCCTCGAGGGGCGCATCAAGAGTGCGGTCGGGATCGGTGCCCTCTTGGCCGACGGCATCGGCGATACGATCCGCGTGTCGCTCACCGAGGCTCCCGAAAACGAGATTCCGACAGCGCAGCTGCTCGTCGAGCACTTCGCCCGCCGTGCGGGGGAGTTCGCGGTGCATCACCCCGAACGCTACTCGCCCTACGCCTACCGCCGTCGCACGACGGTGCAGGAGCCGGTTGTGCACGACGAGGATCTGCGCGGCTTCCGCATCTTGGAGGCTGTCACGGAGAACCCGACGGCCGAGTTGCGTGCGGCGATTTTGAACCTCGAACGCGCCGACGAACCGGTGGTGGTGAAACGCCGCTACGCGGATGACGAGCTGGAGCGGGTGGCCGTCAAGGCGGCGGCCGATCTGGGTGTACTGCTCCTTGACGGCTTGGCCGACGGCATCTGGATCGATGCACCGCAGCACGATGCGGCGGCGATCCGCGAGGTGGAGCTGATGATCCTGCAGGCGGCGCGTGTCCGTTTCTCGCATACGGAGTATATCGCCTGCCCCTCGTGCGGCCGCACGCTCTACGATATCGAAAAGACGCTGGCCGAGATCCGCTCGAAGACCTCGCACCTGAAGAACCTGCGTATCGGTGTGATGGGGTGCATCGTGAACGGCCCGGGCGAGATGGCCGATGCCGACTACGGCTATGTGGGAGCCGCCAAAGGGCGCATCACGCTCTACAAGGGGCGCGAGGTGATCGAACGCAACATCCCGCAGGAGGAGGCCCTCGATCGGCTGATCGAACTCATCAAAGCCAATGGCGATTGGGAAGAGAGCAAAGAGTAAAGAGTAAAGAGTAAAGAGGAAAGAGAGATTTTGCTAAATTCAAAATTTAGAATTTAGAAGCTGTTTAAAAATTATTCAAATATTTTGTTAAGCATCACTTTGCAG
>CAZVNR010000098.1:0-5717 GCA_964628945.1 uncultured Alistipes sp.
CTCGGTTGGTCGTGGGCGGGAGCCGTGGCGGCGAGCATCGCGCTGATCGCATTGGCCGGTTGGTGGGCGACCGATGCGCGCACGGCCGATCCGACCCTCTACGCCTACGCCGCGACGATGGGCGACGAGGAGCTGGATTCGTGGGTCGCATTCTACGAGGATGACCTCTTCCTCTCGGCCGACCTGATCGAATAACGCAACAAGAACCAAATGGCATTCCAAAACAATACCGCTATGAAAACGACGATGAAAAAGGGCCTTATGCTGACCCTCCTCCTGCTGTTGATCGCACTGCAGCCCCTCGTTGCCGATGGCAGACACCCCGAACGCCGCCCGCCGATGGATATCGAGGCGCAGTGTGCCGAGCTGATCACGCTGTTGGAGCTGAAGGGGACGGCCGCCGAGCAGTTCGTTCCCGTCTTTAAGCGTTACCAAGAGGAGATGATCAGCCTCTTCAAGCAGCACCGCCCGCCCCGCCCGCAGCACCCGCGCAGCGGCGAGCGACCTGCCCGCCCCGAGCTGACCGACACGGAGATCGAACAGCACATCTTGGGGCGTTTTGCCGTGAGCCGCGCCATTGTCGATGTGCGCGAAAAGTACTACCACGAATTTCGCCGCTTTATGTCGCCGCGCCAGATCGTCAAGCTCTACGAGATCGAGCAGTTCAACGCCGATCGGATGAAGCGCGAACACCACAAACGGCAGATTAAAGAGTAGCGTTCAGCGATCAGCCTTCAGCTTTGGCTGATGCGACCGATTCATCTAAAGGGTGTGAATGTAAGAGGGGTATGCGTAGTGAGCTATTCATGCCCCTCTCTTGCTCCGCTTATCCTATCTTTTTTCGCCCGCCGAATACTAAATTTATTTTGCAATTCGTTTCTTTTTGCGTAACTTTGCGCGATAATGCGCCGTAAAAGATTCTCAAGACAGATGAAGCGAACTTTACTACACATTTTGACAGGCGTGGTCCTGATGCTCACACTCGACGGGTGTGGCGGTATCAACGCGTTGCTCAAGAGCAATGAGCCGGATCGTATCTATCGTGCGGCGCTCGATTACTACAACCGCGAGAAGTGGTCGCGTGCCTCGACCCTCTTCGAGGGCGTGCAGCACTACTACCGCAACACCGCCCGCGAGGACAGCCTCCAGTTCTACAACGCCCGTTGCAAATATAAGATGCACGACTTCGAGACCGCCTCGCTTATGCTCGACGACTTCCGCAAGAGTTTCGGCCGTAGCGCCTTCCTCGAGGATGCCGAGGGGATGTACGCCTATTGCTTCTACAAGATGGCCCCCGGGCCGACCCGCGATCAGACGACCACGAGCCGCGCGATCATCGCCATCAACGAGTTCATCTCGCGCTATCCCGAGAGCGACAAGATCGACGAGTTCAAGGCCTTGAACGAGGAGCTGACCGGTCGCCTGCACGACAAGAGCTACATCAACGCCTACACCTACTACAAGATTGGCCGCTACAAGTCGGCCATCGTCGCGTTGAAGAATGCCCTGCGCACCTACCCCGACTCGAAGCACCGCGAGGAGATCATGTTCCTGATCGTCGATTCGAGCTATCAGCTCGCCTCGAACTCGGTGGCGGCCAAGCAGACCGACCGCTATTTGGCGATGATGGACTCCTACCTCTCGTTCCGCGAGGAGTTCCCCGAGTCGAAGCACACGAAAGAGGTGGAGCGGATGGCCAAAGAGGCGCGTGAGTACCTCGACCGCAATGTAAAAGAGAACGAATAATTACAATAGTGAGTCAATATGGAGATCAAAAAGAACATCCCTAACAACACCATCACGCGCAAGCTGGTGGATCTGGATCGTGAAACGGGTAACATCTACGAGTCGATCAACATCATCGCTCGTCGTGCCAACCAAATTTCGACCGAGCTGAAGGGCGAGCTGAATCGCAAGCTGGCCGACTTCTCGTCGCCCACCGATACGATGGAGGAGACCTTCGAGAACCGTGAGCAGATCGAGATCTCGCGCTACTACGAGCGTCTGCCGAAGCCGGCGATCATCGCAACGGAGGAGTTCCTCGACGACGAACTCTTCTACCGCGAGGGGAAGAAGTAGTCTTTTCAAAACCACATTCGACCGATGGCAACTGTTGCAGCGCGTCCGCTCGAAGGACGGCACATCTTGCTGGGTATTACGGGGAGCATAGCGGCCTACAAGGCAGCCGTGCTCTGTCGTTTATTAAAGAAGGAGGGAGCCGAGGTGCAGGTCGTTATGACCGCTTTGGCCAAGCAGTTCATCACCCCGCTCACGATGGCAACCCTTTCGCGCCGTCCGATCTTGGTCGAGTTTTTCGCCCCCGAGAACGGGCAGTGGAATTCGCATGTATCGTTGGGCGAGTGGGCCGATTGCTTCTTGATCGCCCCTGCAACGGCCAACACGCTGGCCAAGATGACGAGCGGCGTGGCCGACAATCTGCTGCTGACAACCTACCTCTCGGCGCGTTGCGCAGTGATGGTTGCACCGGCAATGGACCTCGATATGTACGCCCACTACACCACGCAACGCAACCTCGCGGAGCTGAAGGCGCACGGCGTGCGGATCGTGGAGCCGAACACAGGCGAGTTGGCAAGCGGTCTGGAGGGCAAGGGGCGCATGGCCGAGCCCGAGGAGATCGTCGAGGCGTTGAAGGCGCACTTCGCGGCCGACGAAAAAAAAAAGCCGCTCGCGGGTAAACACTACCTCGTGACGGCGGGCGCCACGATCGAGGCGATCGACCCCGTGCGCTACATCACGAACCACTCGTCGGGCAAGATGGGCTACGCCATCGCCGGTGAGTTGGCCGCTCAAGGTGCGCGTGTGTCGCTCGTCACGGGGCGCACGGCGTTGCCAACCCCCAAGGGGGTGGAGCGGGTCGATGTCCTGTCGGCCGAGGAGATGTACGAGGCGGTATGCGCACGCTACGAGGATGCCGACGGTGCGGTGATGTGTGCGGCAGTGGCCGACTACACGCCGCGCGAGGTGGCCGCATCGAAGATCAAGAAGTATGACGAGGGCGATCTCTGCCTCACGCTGCGCCGCACGAAGGATATCGCCGCCGAGCTGGGCAGCCACAAGGGCGACCGGTTGTTGGTGGGTTTCGCGCTCGAGACGGACAACGAGCAGGCGAATGCCAAGGAGAAGCTCACGAAGAAGAACTTTGATTTCATCGTGCTCAATTCGCTCCGTGATGCGGGGGCGGGCTTTCAGGGCGACACGAACAAAGTAACGCTCATCGACCGTGCGGGTCGTGAGGCGTTACCCCTGATGTCGAAGCGCGAGGTGGCTGCACGCATCGTCGAGAAGATTATCACACTTACGAAATAAGGCTTATGTTGCGTCGTCTTTCGGTTGAGAATTACGCCCTGATCGACTCGCTGGAGTTGGAACTGGATCCCCACCTGAACATCATTACGGGTGAGACGGGTGCCGGTAAATCGATCCTGCTCGGTGCGCTGTCGCTGCTGCTTGGTGCCAAGAACGAAGGTTCGGCGATCAAGGATACGACGCGCAGCTGTCGGGTCGAGGGAACATTCGACCTCACGGGGTTGGGTTTGGAGGCGTTCTTCGAGGAGAACGAGCTGGACTACGCCGCGGAGACGACCCTGACACGCCTCATCACGCCGGCCGGCAAGAGCCGTTCGTTCGTAAACGATCTGCCGGTGCAGCTCACCGTTCTGCGTGAGTTGGGGAGCCGATTGGTCGATATTCACTCCCAGCACCAGAACCTGATCCTCTCGTCGGAGGAGTTCCGCACCGAGGCGATCGACACCGTGGCGGGAAATGCGGCTCTTTTGGCCGACTACCGCGCCGCCTTTGGGCAGCTGCAAACGCTGCGCCGCGAGCTGCAGTCGCTGCGCGAGGAGGCCGAGGCGGGACGGCGCGACGAGGAGTGGTTGCGTTTCCAGTGCGACGAACTGACCGCCGCAAAGTTGCGTGCCGGCGAGCAGGCGGAGGTCGAGGCCGAACTCGCGGTCTTGGAGCACGCCGACCGCATTGGTGAGCTCTTCACCACGCTGCGCAACGCCTTCGACGAGGAGCAGACGGGCATCTTAAGCCGCCTGCGCGAGGGGGAGCAGGGGATGCTGCACCTGCGCGAACACTATGCCCCTGCAGCGGAGTATGCCGCACGCCTGCGCTCGGTACTGGAGGAGCTGAAGGATATGAACCGCTCGTTGGCGGCCGATAGCGAACGCATCGATGCCGATCCCGAGCGACTGCAGAAGTTGACGGCGCGGTTGGATGCGCTGATCGCCCTGCAACAGAAGCACCGCGTAGCGAGTGAGGAGGAGCTGATCGCCCTGCGCGACCGTTCGCTTGCGAAGTTAGCCGCCATCACCCACAGCGACGAGCAGATCGCCGCAAAGGAGGCAGCGGTGCGCGAGGCCGAGGTGCAGACCCACGCGCTGGCCGATGCGCTGCATGCGGCACGCGCTGCGGCCGCCCCTACCCTCTCGGAGGAGATCGTATCGACCCTTTCGCAGCTCGGAATGGCCGAGACAACCTTCACGGTCGAACTCTCGCCGCGTGAACTGAGCCGCACGGGCGGTGACGGGGTGCAATTCCTCTTCACGGCGAACCGCACGGCGCGTCCGCAACCAATCGAGCGCATCGCCTCGGGTGGTGAGCTTTCGCGCGTAATGCTGGCACTGAAAGCGATGTTGGCCGAACGGATGCAACTCCCGACGATCCTCTTCGACGAGATTGATACGGGTGTCTCGGGGCGCATTGCCGATGCAATGGGAGCGATTATCGCCCGCCTTTCGGCCAAGATGCAGGTGGTCGATATTACCCACCTGCCGCAGGTTGCCTCGAAGGGCGAAACGCACTTTGTCGTCTATAAGGAGGAGGGGCGCACCCACATTCGCCGCCTCGGCCGAGTCGAGCGCACGATCGAGATCGCCAAGATGTTATCCGGTGCCGAAGTCACCGAAGCCGCCCTCCAACAAGCCAAGATCCTGCTCGGGTAACTCTTTGGCCCCCCTCCCCTCACCGATTCCTATGGAGGGATCCCTTTTTCGAGTGATCCGCTCTGCACAAAAAGGGGCTGTCGCAACTTATGTTGGACAGCCCCTCACTCTCTATGATTCGCGGGTTATACCAAGCCCGAGAAGCCCATAAAGGCCATCGAGAGGATACCGGCGGTGATCAGTGCGATCGGCACGCCCTTGAACGACTCGGGAACCTCCTCGAAGTCCAAACGCTCGCGCAGACCGGCGAAGAGCACCAGTGCCAAGCCGAAGCCGAGGGCGATCGAAACCGAGTAGGTCACGCTCTGCAGCAGATCGTACTCCTTCTGGATCATCAGAATAGCCACACCCAGCACGGCGCAGTTCGTGGTGATCAGCGGCAGGAAGATACCCAGTGCCTGATACAACGAAGGCGAAACCTTCTTCAAGATAATCTCGACCATCTGTACCAACGCGGCGATCACCAAGATAAAGACGATCGTCTGCATATAGCCGATGTTGAGCGGATTGAGCACATACTCCTGCAACGGCCAGCAAACCAGTGCAGTCAGTGCCATCACGAAGGTTACGGCCGCACCCATACCGAGCGAGGTCTCGACCTTCGACGAAACACCCAAGAAGGGGCAGATGCCGAGGAATTGCGCCAAGACTACATTATTGACAAAGATGGCGCCAATGATGATTGCGAAATACTCCATAACTATTTCTTGGCTAATTTGTTAAACAATACCATCAGATAGCCCAGCG
>CAZVNR010000099.1:0-5716 GCA_964628945.1 uncultured Alistipes sp.
GCCACCAACCCGTTCATCATCACGGGTTACTCGGGTTATGACCCCGAGGTGGACATCCAGACGGGTCTGACCTGCGGTATGGACTACAACCGCTACCCGCGCAGCCGCACCTTCATCTTCGGTGTCAACCTTACTTTCTAATCGAATAAAACAGACAACACTATGAAATTAAAGAATTTATTGTTCATTGGTCTGGCCGCGTTCGGTTTCGCTTCGTGTCAAGAGTTTATGGAGGAGGTTGAATCGCCTTCGAAGTACAATAACGAATATGTCTTCACGAAGAAATCGGAGATCGAACGTGCGCTGAATGGTGTGTATGCCCAAATGATGAACGGGAACACCTACGGTAGCTACCTTCTGTCCACCTTCTGCCTGAACAGCGATGTCGATATGTGGGCATCGGGTACCGAGACCGCAACCGACAACAGCTACCGTCGTTTCGACTGCTCGCCGCTCGGTGGTGAGATCTCGAAGGTATGGAACGCCCTCTATATGGGTGTCGAGTATGCCAACAACTTTATCTACAACTTGGAGCACAGTCCCTACTACACCGAGTGTACGGATGAGGATTTGCAGATCGAGCTGGATCAGATGCTCGGTGAGGCGAAGGTGCTCCGTTCGGTATTCTACCACGACTTGGTGGTAATGTTCGGTGATATCCCCTTCTCGCTGACACCCGTAACGGCTGCCGACAACAACGACGACCTGCTGCTCCCCGTCACGAACCGAGAGGAGGTACACGCACAGCTGATTGCCGACTTGGAGGTTGCCGCCGAGAAGATGCAGTCTTCGACCGTAATCGCCAACGGCGTTGAGCGCGTATCGCAGGAGTTCGCTTGGGCGCAGATCGCCCGTATGGCCCTGACGGCCGGTGGTTACTCGCTGCGTCCCGATGTGCTGACTCCGACGAACTACGGTTTCATGCAGCGTCCGACCAACTACCGCGACTTCTATCGCAAGGCGATGGATTACAGCTGGAAGGTGATCGAGGCCGGTACGCACTCGCTTACGAAGCCCTTCAACCGCGTCTTCATCGACGAGTGTAACTACATTATAGCTGTAGGCGACGATCCGATCTTCGAGATCCCGTTTGCCAAGAACTCGTCGGGTAACATCGGTTACATTCACGGTCCTTCGGGTGCTGTCTATGAGGGTGAGTCGGTTGCTCCCAACATTTGGGGCGAGAGCAGTGGTAGTGCCTGCCTGAGCCAGTTCTACCGCTTCTTCTTCGACGAGGGCGACAAGCGTCGTGACTATGTAAACGGTTTCTGGGACTACACCTACGACGGTTTCCCGTCGTTCCGCAGCCACCTGACCGTACGCAACAACAAGTGGTCGAAGTTCTGGGGGCCGTCGCTCGGCGCCGAGAAGACCGGTTCGACAGGCATCAACTATCCGCTGATGCGTTATGCCGATGTCCTGCTGATGTATGCCGAGACTGCCAACGAGCTGAATGGCGGCCCGACGGCCGAGGCGATCGACGCGCTGCGTCAGGTGCGTATGCGTGCCTTCGGCGATGAGGCCAAGGTCGAGGAGTATTTGGCCAAGGTGAGCGGCTCGAAGGAGGATTTCTTCAAGGCTGTTTTGGACGAGCGTCGCTTGGAGTTCGGTGGCGAGAACATGCGTTGGCGTGACCTCGTTCGTACGAACAAATATAGCGAGGTACTCTACTACACGTTCCTGCGTTACTACGGCGTTGCCGAGACGATGCAGAGCAACTCGGACTACACGGAGCGCGTAGCTATCTACGACGGCAAGGATCCCGAGTTCTACGACAACCTGAACGAGAAGATCTACTATCTGCCCGTAACGGATGTGCACAGCAACAACAACCCGCAGAATGTGGATATCTATCCCAACACGGTACTGGACATCTTGGAATTCTACCCCAACACGCTCTATCAGAAGGAGCAGAATGTGGGTCAGTGGACCAACTACACATCGAGCGACCTGTTCACCACGACGGCATGGTATGGCGACGACGGTATCAGCACGAGCGTATGCTACTCGTTCTACGGTTACATCCGCACGGACCTCAAGGGCAACATCATCATCGTCCGTAACGGTCAGACAGAGACCCCCAATGTGGATAACCTGCCCGTTGTACGCTACATTCTGCCCTACCCCAACGACGCAATCCTGCGCAGCGGTGGTAAGTATGTAAATCAGTATGGTTACTAATAAAGTGAGTTAAGAAGATGAAAAAGTATTTAATCTATATCCTGCTCGCCTTTATCGCACTGCCGTTTGTCGCCTGTACGGACGATGACAACAATGGCGTAGAGACCGAGAGTGTGGAGCGTGAGTTTATGACCATGTTCCGCAAGGACCACAACACCAACAAGGGCGACGATGAGCCGTACGCCTGCGGTGTGAAGAATTTGAACGACATCCAGCTCTACTGGTACGGTGTACACGGTTGCGCCGGTTATCAGATCCGTTGCGCCTTGCAGCCCAACGCTTCCGGTGGTGAGGCTGCATGGGAGGAGTCGGCAGCCAACGGTCTGCTCGTTTTCGACACGGTGGTAGGTCCCGAGGTATTGGATCTGCTCGTAAAGGACTTGGAGTACTCGACCTCGTACCGTTTTGCCATCCGCACCCTCTCGAAGAAGGGTGACGGTTTCCACTCGAAGTGGTACGGTTACGGTGACGGTCGTCAGTGGGCCGACTGGGCCGGTTGGGATACCGGTGAGCGCTACCCGACCCCCGAGGTGCTTCGCGCAGGTCAGATCACAAAGAATTCGTTCCGCGTAAGCATCGAGCGTGCCAAGGCTGATGCCGCGGTGGGTGTTGCTACCGAGGAGGTTGATTCGTGGAGCGAGAACTTCGAGCTGGACGCCGACGAGAACTTCGTGATGCACTATCTGACGATCACCCCGTCGCCGACGAACCCCAACGCCAAGATAGATGCCAAGTGGGCACACTACGATCTGACGGCAGAGGATTTCGCTCGAGGTTATGTCGAGGTGGACGGTTTGGACGAGAACTCGGTTTATGTAGTTAAGGCTGTGAACAAGAACAATCCGATTTTGGTGGATGCCGTGTACAACACGCTTACTCCGCGTACCGACGGTACGCCGGGTGATCCGATCCAGCTGAAGTGGGATGAGCTTTACATTCCGAACGACTCGGTTCCGGGTGCCAACGACTATCAGGCTGCCCGTCTCGACGAGTGGCTCATCAACTACACGCAGGACAACACGCTGGCCGAGGGTACGATCTTCTACCTCGATGGTGACAAGAGCTACTATTTCCACTCCAACCCGACCCTCTGTAAGGGCTTCACGCTTGCTACGAATCCCGATGATATCGCAGCCGGCAAGGCCAAAGCCAAGCTCTTCTTGGGTGGTACGACGATCGTGGGTAACGCACCCAACTCGTGTAACTTTATGTTCGGCCGCCAGCCGCAATCCGGTGAGGATGGGACGATCAGTGTGAAGTCGCTCATCTTCGAGAACATCCACTTCGACTGCCCGACGGCTACGAACTTTGGTGATCCAAAGGCGGTCGGTAACTACTTTGCCAACATGTACTCGAACGGTATGGCCGTGAACTTCTCGGCATTCGAGGTACGTGACTGCGTCTTCGAGCGCATGGTGCGTGGTTTCATCCGTACGCAGGGTTCGAAGCGTAAGGTCTTCGAGAACATCATCATCGAGGGTTGTACCTTCGTGAACTGCGGTTACTACGACAACAACGGTCGTGGTTATGCGTGGATCGCCGATGATAGCGCATTGGCCAAGCAGAATGTCTATACGAACTTCGTCTTCCGCAACAACACGATGTACGACTCGCCGCGTGACAACTTCCTGACCAACAACAACAAGAGCCTTGCTTGGCCGGAGACGATCAAATACAATGTGGAGATCGAGAACAACACCTTTGTAAACTTCTCGACCCGCTCTACGACGCGTTACCTGATCAACATGCGCTATGTACCCAACGGTTCAAGTTTCACGGTTCGTAACAACCTCTTTATTTCGACGCGTCAGGCAGGCGACGACCGTACGCTGACGATGGGTGGTTTTGATATTCGTGGTGTCAATGTATTGGGCGAGGGTACAATACCGACCATCCGCTTCGACATCGAGAACAACTATTGCGCAACGGTGGAGACCGACAAGCAGAAGGATGACGGTATCTTCAACGCCGGTGCATTCAGCGCAACGAAGAACTCGGCAGGTAGCTACTTGAACTATTTGGCTCCCGACGGTGGTCCGGCCGTAGTTCACGATAAGGAGAACCTCGTGGTGAAGCATATTCGCACAGCCGCAGGCGATATCCTCGATCCGACGCAGATCTTCGTGAACCCCAACCCGCCGCACACGAACGGCCACGCCGATATGCACGAGCGTGAGCTGTACGACATGCTGGAGGGTATGAAGTTCCGCAACACGCCCGAGGTAACCGGCGCAGAGTTCTATCAGAAGAAAGTCGGTGACCCGCGTTGGTACTAAACCAATCTTCGCTTAAACGCTCAAGAGGGCTGTCATACGACGGCCCTCTTTTGTATGGGAGGGGGATCGTTCGTTTTCGGACGGATTCGGAAGAAATTTCCGCCACGATGTTTCATTTTTTGGGGGATTTATACTACCTTTGCTCCGCAAATCAATTGCAGGGCCCATAGCTCAGTTGGTCAGAGCAGCGGACTCATAATCCGAAGGTCGTGGGATCATGCCCCTCTGGGCCCACACAAACGCCACCGAACGATTGTTTCGGTGGCGTTGCTGTGTAATCAGGGACCAGTCGCAAATTCCGGTGGAGAGATTTAAGAAAAGCCGCCGTCATTCTGAGTGAAACGAAGAATCTGTATGTCGGCAAAGTTTGCCGTACAGATCTTTCGCTACGCTCAAGATGACGCTTTAAACACACTTCTATAGGTGGTTCCAAGGTTACTGCCCCACCGACTTTTGCAGATGAGCCCACAAAACACAAAGGGCATCCAAACTGGATGCCCTTTGTATTTAAGATAAACTCTTAAAATACGCGATTACTTCTTCTCGAAGAAATCCTTGATCTCGGCGTTCAGAACAACGGCCTCTTTGAACATATAGCCGCCCTTCTCCGACTTAACCATCTTAATACACTTGGTGTACTGCTTACCTGCACCCGTCTTAAGGGTTGCCACTACTTTCTTTGCCATAGTCTTTTCCTAACTATTTAATTTCACGGTGTACGGTTACACGCTTCAGGTACGGGTTGTACTTCTTGCGCTCCAGACGCTCGGGCGTGTTCTTCTTGTTCTTGGTCGTGACATAACGCGACATCCCGGGAACGCCGCTCTCACGCTGCTCGGTGCACTCCAAAATGACCTGCACTCGGTTACCTTTCTTTGCCATCTCTTAAAAAACCTTTTGTTTTAGTAGATCTTCTTGGGAGCTGCTGCCTCGCGCAGAGCCACTGCAAGACCCTTTTTGTTAATAGTTTTCATACCGGCTGCCGATACCTTCAAGGTGATCCAGCGGCCCTCTTCTTCCGACCAGAAGCGCTTGGTTTTCAGGTTAGGACTGAATTTGCGCTTGGTCTTGTGGTGCGAGTGCGACACATTGTTGCCGACGATCGCTACCTTACCGGTGATTTCGCAAACTTTCATCTGTTCGTTAAATTTTGTTAAATTACTTTTCCCGAAAGGGAGTGCAAATATACGAAGAAAATTAGAATCCGCACGCTAAAACGCGAATTAATTTACATTTTTCTAAATTTTTATGCGCCGACC
>CAZVNR010000100.1:0-5625 GCA_964628945.1 uncultured Alistipes sp.
ACGAAGTTGGAGGGTGTCGAGGATCCCGAGCAGAAGCGCAAGATCATCGGTGGCGAGTTTATCCGCCTCTTCGAGGAGGAGGCACGCAAGCTCGACGGCATCGACTTCTTGGGTCAGGGTACGATCTATCCCGACATCGTCGAGAGCGGTACGAAGACGGCCAAGATGGTCAAGTCGCACCACAATGTGGGCGGTCTGCCGGAGGATCTGCAGTTCGCGCTCGTCGAGCCGCTGCGCCAGCTCTTCAAGGATGAGGTACGCGCCTGCGGTGTCGAGTTGGGGTTGCCCTACGATATGGTCTATCGTCAGCCCTTCCCGGGCCCGGGCTTGGGTGTGCGCTGCTTGGGTGCCATTACGCGCGACCGTCTGGAGGCGTTGCGTGAGGCGGATGCCATCCTGCGCGAGGAGTTCAAGGTGGCCGGCCTCGATAAGAAGGTTTGGCAGTACTTCACGGTCGTTCCCGACTTCAAGTCGGTGGGTGTGCGCAACAACGCTCGCTCGTACGACTGGCCGGTGATCATCCGCGCCGTCAATACGGTCGATGCAATGACCGCCACGATCGAGGAGATCGAGTGGCCCGTGCTGCACAAGATCACCAACCGCATCTTGGCCGAGGTGCCGAATGTGAACCGTGTCTGCTACGACCTCTCACCGAAACCGAACGCCACGATTGAGTGGGAGTAAACAAAAACCCCTTGATTCTGAAGTGAATCAAGGGGTTTTTGTTAAATTCAAAATTCAGAACTCAAAATAATTCAAAATGCCCAATGCAAAATGCGGCAATCCGCATAGCATTTAGAATTTTACCAAGATTCTGAACACCTTGGCCGGAGCGGCTGCCCACTGCTTCATCACCTCCTCGGCTGTTTCGGGGGTGGCAACGGCCGAGATCAGCTTCTCCTTCGGGAACGAGGGGTGCTCGTCGAGGAAGCGGATCACGGCACGGAAATCCGACGGCATCGCGTTGCGCGAACCGCGAATATCCAACTCCTTCTGCACGAAGAGTTTGGTCTGGAACTCGACATTGCTCTTGGCGTAGCCGATGCAGACCACACGACCGGCAAAGGCAACCTCATCGACGGCCATCACATAGGTTACAGGCGAACCCACTGCCTCGACCACCACATTGGGGCCGTGACCGCCGGTCAGCTCCTGCAGGCGGGCGTGAACATCCTCGCTCATCGTGTTTACCGTGTATTTTGCGCCCAGCTCCTTGGCCAACGCGAGCTTCTCGTCGTCGATATCGGCGGCAATGACCGTCGCACCGCGCAGGGCGGCACGCACGATGGCACCCACACCGATCATCCCGCAGCCGATCACCATCACCACATCCAAGTCGGTCACCTCGGCACGATCGACGGCGTGGAAACCGACGCTCATCGGCTCGATCAGGGCGGCATCACGCGTCGTAACCCCCTCGGCGGGGATCACCTTCTGCCAAGGCACGACGATATACTCGGCCATTGCGCCGTTGCGCTGCACACCGAGCGTTTGGTTGAACTGGCAGGCGTTAACGCGCCCCGAGAGGCACGATGAGCAGGTACCGCAGTTCGTGTAGGGGTTGATCGTGACGGTCTGACCCACCTTGATCGAGGTGGGAACCCCCTCGCCCGCAGCCGCGATCTCGCCACCGATCTCGTGACCCGGGATGACGGGCAGCTGCACCATCGGATTGCGACCCAAGTAGGTGTTCAGATCCGAACCGCAATAGCCTACATAACACATCTTAACGAGCACCTCGCCCGCTTTGGGCTGCGGCTGCTCCAACTCTACGACCTTCATCTCGGAAGGTGCTACAATCTGTACTGCTTTCATCTTTATTCGTGCTTATTCTGACATATTCTTAATATAGGGCAGCTCGACGAGGTCGTGGAAGCCGTAGAACCGCTCGGCATTTCGACCGAGGAACTGCGCCTTCTCGTCGTCGGTCAGCTCGTTGGATTTCGACACGAAGTCGTAGGACATCCGGTAGGTGATCGCCGTGATCGTGCGGGGGTAGTCCGAGCCCCACATCAACTTCTCCATACCCACCTCGTCGGCCGCTTGGCGAATGGCGCGAATCGCACCGTGGAAGGGGTAGAACTCGCTGTTGTAGAGCCAAGTGATTCCGCCCGACTCGATCATCACATTGTCGTATCGCGCCAACCGCACCTGATCCATAAAGGTTGGGAAGGTCGCCATCGCAAAGTGCCCGATTGCCACCCGAAGGGTGGGGTGGGCTTGGATCACCTCCTCCATTTGGGCGATTTGGTTGCGGTCGTCGTCCAAGTCGATCGAGAGCAACATCCCCTCGCGCTCCATATAGGCGAACAGCCGCATCATCTTTTCATCGGTGAGCCCGACCGTCACGGCATCCGTTTTCAAGCGGTTTGCCGGTATCTTGATCGCCCGAAAACCGCGTGCACGCAACGCCTCGGCCTGCTCGACGACATCCTCACGGAAGTAGTCGCACATACCGCAGCAGAAGAAACGGTTGGGGTAGCGGTGCATCACCTCCTCCAAGTAGTCGTTCTGCAACCCGTCGATGTACTCCTGCGTGATGACGGCAGCCGACACCTGCGCGTAGTTCATATTCGAGAGGAAGACCTCCGCCGAGTTGCGCCCGTCGATCATAAACGGCGGCACCATCTGCACCTCCTCACCGAGGAAGTGCGAACGGCCGTTCTCGAGCGTTTGGATCCGCTTCCCGTTCCACACGGCATCCTGACGGAGCCACAGGTGGGCGTGGGCATCAATAATCTTGTACTCCATTCGGTCGGTCGATTACGAGTTTGCCCAACTTACGCGCTGCTGATCGCCGATGATCTCGCGCACCTCCTCCACCAGCTGCCAGTCGATCGGCTCCTCGATGAAGGCGAGGTTCTTCTTTACATTCTCGGGGTTGGCCGACGAAAAGAGGGTCGTAGCGATGCGGTCATTCGAGAGGGCAAACTGCATCGCCAACTTCTCGATCGGATAGCCTTTGGCCGTGCAGTGCCGGGCGGCCTTCTTGCACACCTCGACAAGCGGTTTCGGTGCCGGATGCCAATCGGGTACACCGCGTTGCGAAAGCAGCCCCATCGAGAGGGGCGATGCGCTGATGATACCCACCTCGTTCTCCTCGAAGAAGTCGAGGAAATCGACGATCTTGTCGTCGCACAAGCAGTAGTGGCAGAAGTTCAACACGCTCTCGACCGTCCCTTTGGGGGAGTGCTCGATCACCCATTTGATGTTCTCGAGTTGTAGGTCGGTGATGCCGACATGGCTCACCACGCCCTTGTCGCGCAGCTCGACCAGTGCCGGCAGCGTTTCGTTTACCACCTGATTCAGATCGGCAAACTCGACATCGTGGACATTGATCAGGTCGATGTGGTCGATGTTCAGTCGCTCCATACTCTCATAGACGCTCTCCTGCGCACGCTTGGCCGAGTAGTCCCATGTGTTCACGCCGTCCTTGCCGTAGCGACCCACTTTGGTCGAGAGGTAGTACTTCTCGCGCGGGATGTTCTTCAACGCCTTGCCCAAGACCGTCTCGGCTTTGTAGTGGCCGTAGTAGGGCGATACATCAATGAAGTTCATACCCCCCTCGATGGCCGTATAGACCGCCTCCAACGCCTCCTCCTCGCGCGTAGAGCGGAAGACGCTGCCGAGCGACGAGGCGCCGAAACTCAAGGCCGACACCTTCATCCCCGTTTTACCGATTTCGTTGTATTTCATAGCTCTTGCTTGGTTATCTTATTTGTTCTTCAATTCATACTCCAACGAGGCGAGGATAAAGGTACCGACCGCCTTGCCCTCGTTCTGCGTGATGCGGACATCCTTACCGGCGAGGTAGTAGTTCGCCGTACCCGTGCGCGACGGATCCTTCTTGGGGCCCAAACCGGCCGAAGCGCAGGTTTGCACGATCGCCATCTTGCCATCCTGCTCCGTGATAAAGGTCTTCAGGATGCCCTGATAGGCCTTCTCGGCAACCGGCTCGTAGGTCGCCTTGTCCAACAGACCGAGGCGCAAGCCCTTCAGATAAGCATAGGTGAAGATGCACGATGCCGAAGCCTCCAAGTAGTTCGGCTGCGTGCCGACATTATAGACCTCGCCATTGACCGTGTCGCCGATGTTGTCGGCCGTCACCGTACCGTCGTGCTGCAGGAGCTGATACCATACGCCCGACTCTGCATCCTGCCAACGCGCCAAACCGGCGGCCACCTGCTGCAGAATCTCAACGACGGCGGGGTAGTCGGCGTGCTCCTTCGGCATCACCTCCAGCACATCGACCAGCGCGGCGAAGTACCAACCCATACCGCGCCCCCAGAACTCCTTGCTGCAACCGAGGAACGGCTCCTGCTGGTTGGCCCAGAAGGAGTTTTCATCCTTCGGATCGGCCGACCAAGCGTGGTAGTTCAGCTGCTTCTCGGGGTTGTAGGTGAAGTGGTGGATCGTCTTGAACTGGTGGGCAATATCGCTCCAGCTCTCGCTGTTCTCGACGGTGTTCTCTTGGCCGAAGTGGTGCTGCCACTGGGCGTAGATCGGCGAACCCATAAAGAGGCCGTCCAACCACATCTGATTCGGGTAGATCGCCTTGTGGTAGAAACCACCTGCACCCGGCATCCCCTCGGGAATGCGACTGTGCTCATATTTGAGCTTGTTGCGAATCTTCGTGGCGGCCGTCTTGTAACGCTCGGCATCCTTCGTGTTGCCCTTCTTCAGCTCCTCCTGATAGAGGACGAAGTAGATGTTACCGGCGGGCAGGTCGTCGATGTTCGAGGGGCGGAGGGCATCCTTCCCCTTGATCGAGAGGATCATCGTGCCGTCCTCGCTCGTAGCCGTGTCGGCAAAGGCCTTCACGGCGTCGTAGTAGGCCCGCTTCTCGGGATAGACGCTCCAAGTCTTCAGCACGGCGTTGGCCACCAAGCCCGAGACATAGTCCCATCCGGTTGTGCCGAGATCGGCTTGGTAGTTGCGGTTGCAATAGAAGTCACCCAAACCGTGCGCCTCGACCATCTGTTGCGAGAGGGTCGGATCGGCGGGTTGGGTCGAGCAGGCACCCATCAGCAGGGCGGCTGCGCCAAGAATTAGTGAATAGCTCTTTTTCATTGTATCAAAGTCGATTAGTTGCTGTTTGTTAAAGTTTAATTGAAGAAGATGTAGAGGCCCACCATCACTACGATCAGCGCAATCCACAAACCGGCTACCAACAGACCGATCTTCTGCGACTGAATCTTGTCGAAGAACGAGGTATTGGGATCCGGCTCCGAACGATCGGTCAGCGAGATGGCCACCATCAACAGGATGAGCAACATGCAGATATAGAACGAGAGCAGCATAAAGTGCGGCTTGGGAAGGAACGAAGGCCAAGCCCACAGATACATCACGCCCAGACCGATGCTCAAGAGCGTACCGATCGTCAGCGTGAAGTTGGCAGCCCGCTTCGTCGTGCGGCGCCAAAAGACACCCATCAGGAAGACGGCTGTCATCGGCGGAGCGATGAAGCTCAATACCGACTGGAAGATGTTGAACAGATCAAGCCCCTTGATCGAATCGATCGCTACGCAGATTACCACCGAGATCACGGCGCCGATCACCGTAACGAGGTGCCCCATGCGGATAATCTGCTTGGTCGTCGCCATCGGGTTGAACTTCTTGACATAG
>CAZVNR010000101.1:0-5402 GCA_964628945.1 uncultured Alistipes sp.
TCTTCGCACCGGCCAAGCCGGTGAAGGCTCCCAGTTCGGATGCCATCGATTTGGATGTCTGCCGCGATGTGCTGGTCAAGGGGTGCTACCTCTCGGTCAACGACGATGCCATCGCCCTGAAGGGCGGCAAGGGGCCGTGGGCCGACCAAGACCCAACGAACGGCAGCAACGAGCGGATCATCATCGAAGATTGCACCTTCGGTTTCTGCCACAGCTGCCTCACCTGCGGTTCGGAGTCGATCCACAACCGCAACATCATCCTGCGCCGTATTCAGGTGGACGAGGCGACGCGCCTCTTGTGGCTCAAGATGCGCCCCGACACACCGCAGAACTACGAGTACATCACCGTCGATCAGATCACGGGCAATGTCGGTTCGTTCCTCTACATCCGTCCGTGGACGCAGTTCTTCGATCTGCAGGGGCGCAAGGATATGCCGATGTCGTACGGCCGCCATATCACGATGAGCCGTTGCAAGCTCGATTGCAAGGTCTTCTTCGATGTGAAGCGTGCAGACGATCAGTACCGTCTCTCCGACTTCCGCTTCGAGGAGTTGCAGCTCCGCGCCGCAAAGCCCGCCTGTGACCGTTCGCAGATCGAGAACTTCGTATGGGAGCAGGTGACGGTGGAGCCGATCAAGTAATTCAGAATTTAGAATTTAGAATTCAAAATTAGGCTAACGCGACCAAAAACGGTTCAAAATCTGCATCTTCCGAACCCGTCAGCAGAGGGCTCTTCCTCTTTCCTAAAAGCTGATCGTTGATTGCTGACCGCTAAATGTAGAATTCAAAATTATTTTCTTGCAAATTGGGCTGATGCAGTGCTTTCGTACCGCGTCAGCCCAATTTTGAATTTTGCATTTTGCATTCTACATTGCTGAAGTGCTACTTCCGCTTGTAGCGCGAGGGCGATTCGCCCGTGTGCTGTTTGAAGTACTTACCGAAGAAGGACTGGGTCGAGAAGTTGAGTGCCGTGGCGATCTCTTGGATGCTCTGACCCGAGTATTTGAGCATCGTCTTCGCCTCGAGGATCACCGCCTCGTCGATCCAGCGGGCGGCCGTCTTGCCGCTCACCTCCTTGATCGCCGTCGAGAAGTATTTGGGCGTGAGGTTCAGCGCATCGGCGTAGAAGCCCACATTGCGCTCCTGACGGCAGTGCTGCTCCAAGAGGATCATAAACTCGTCGAAGATCACCTCACAACGCCCCTGCTTCGACTGCTGCTCCTTCTCGCGCTTGTTGATCTCGGCGATGATGTAGAAGGCCGTCGTGAAGAGCGAGCGGACGATCTCGTGGCGATAGAGCGTCTTATCGCTGTGCAGCAGCTGTTTCATCAGGCGGAAGACCTGCAACAGCTCCGAGATATCCTCCTCCGACACGCGCAAGATGGGCGACATACGGAAGAGCATATAGATCGGCAGCGAGGCCGACAAGCCCACCTGTATATCGTTGATAAAGCTCTTCGAGTAGGTCAGAAAGTAACCCGCCGCATTGGCCGATACGCGCTCGGAGCGGATCACCGAACCCGGGTTGAAGAAGACGATCGTGTTGGGCTTCACGGTATAGCTGCGCATATTGACCAGCACGGTCGCCTCGCCCGAGAGCATAATGAGGGCGGCAAAGCCGTCGATCGACTTCGGAGCGTGCTCCGTCGGGTTCTTCTCGGCGTTGATCGAGGTGAAGACCAGATCGTCCGAGAGGAACGACACATCGCTCAACTCCTTCTTGATGCGGGCAATCGAGATCTTCCGCACGCGGCGGTCAGAGGAGAATGAATTTTTCGGAATCATAGGTGTTTGGTTTACTGTTTTTTATCGCTGTTTGGATTGGTCGGTTTCGCAGGGCACTGAATCTGCAGTGCACCCTTCAGGCAACGGATCGTGAGGGGGAACGAGGCACCCTGCTGTCCGTCGGCATCGGTCGGTTCGGGCACCTCGGCGTGCAGCTCCAGTTCGGCCGTGCGCAGGTGGCGTACGGCACGCGGGCTGCCGCCCAACAGATAGCGCAACATCGTCCACGACGAGTAGAGGAGGTTGCGTTTCTCCATCAGCAGGCAGTCGAACAGACCGTCCTCGACCGACGAACGGCGTGCCAAGCGGAAGCCGCCGGCCGTCTCGCCGTTGAAGATCAGAACGATCAGTGCATCCATCGCAAAGTGCTCCTCAGTGGTGCGCACCTGCAACCGCACGGCGTGCATACGGCGCAACTCCTTGATCCCCTCGAGGATGTAGGCGAGCTTGCCGATGCGGTGTTTCCGCTCGTCGGGGGTGCGTTGTGAGGTGGTCGTAAAGAGGCCGAAGGAGAAGATATTGACGAAGTAGCGATCATTCGCCACGCCGCAGTCGAGGCGGGCGATCGTACCCGTAGCGATCTGTTCGGCCGCCGTGAGGGGATCCTTCGCCATTCCGATCGCCCCTGCAAAGTCGTTGGCCGTGCCGGCCGGAATGATGCCGAGCGGCAGGTTCAGCCCCCGCTCCATCATCCGATTCACGACATAGTTCACCGTCCCGTCGCCGCCGGCCACCACCGCCAAGTCGAGCCGCTCGCGCCCCGCGAAGGGGTTACGCGTAAAGTCGATCCGTTCGGCTTCGATGCGATAGCCGTGCCGTGCGAAGCAGGCGAGGATCGCATCCAACTGTCGTTCGATGCGCCCGCGCCCCGATTGGGGATTATATAGGAAGAGTGCCTCTTTCATCTTACTTCATCATGCGTTCGTTCATCGCCGGCGTTGCGTACTCCTCATACTCCTTCGCCTCCGTCTCACCGGCCAAGATCAGGTAGGCGGCCATCTCGGGGTGCGCCTCGAGGAACGCCACGGCATCCTCCGCCCCCATCGCCATCAACATCGTGCAGAGGGCATCGGCTTCGGCGCAGGTCTGCGCGACGACGGTCGCCGACAAGAGGCGCGAGAGGCGGCTGTACCCCGTGCGGGGGTCGATCGTGTGGGCCACCTTGCGCCCCGCCGCATCGAGGTAGAAACGGCGGTAGTTGCCCGAGGTGGCCAACGCGCCGTCGTTCAGCGCAATGCGGCGTTGGATATAGTCGCCGTCGGTCATATTGCCGTCGAAGGGGGTCTCGATGCCGATGCGCCACGCCGCGCCCTGTCGGTTCACGCCGCGACACCGTACCTCTCCGCCAAGATCGACGATGTAGTTCTCGGCGCCGTGCTGCTCGACCAGCTCGGCCAACAGATCGACCGTATAGCCCTTGGCGATCGAGTTCAGATCGAGCTGTACGCGCTCGTCGCTCTTCACCAAACGACCGTCGCGCACGGCAATCTTCTCGTAGCCGACAAAGGCGAGGAGCGAATCCACATTCGGCTGCTCGTCGGCCTTCTCACCCGCAAAGCCCCACGCCTTGACGAGCGGCGCGACCGTGATGTCGTATGCTCCGTTCGAGAGGCGGCTCACGGAGTCGGCCAAGAGGATGTTGCGCAGGATATGCCGGTCGAGCGAGTCGCACGCGTTGCGGTTGAGGCGGTTGAGGAGCGATTGCTCATCGAAGATCGACATCGACCGCTTCGCCTCCTTGTCCAGCTCCATCGCGGCAGCGTACAGCTCGCCCGACGAAGAGGAGGCATCGGCGATGATCGAGAGGGTCGTACCGAGCATCGCACCGCCCACCTCGCGATAGGCGCGTTTCGGTTGGCAGGCCGTCAGCGCAAGGAGCGCGACGGCGAGGCGTATGTAGCGCAGTTTTGGCATAAAATTCAACTATTCTTCGGCAAAAATACAACAATTCTTCGGTTCTGCATCATAATCCGCAAAAAATATCTGAAAAAAATCTGCGAAAAAAAGTCGTTTTAATTCTTGATTACCAATTTAATTTGTACCTTTGCGCGACGCTCTGGCGTTATTCCGGTAAGTAAGGGGAATGCGTCGTAGAGTGGAACTTAAATAATTCAATAAACATTATGGCTTATTTAACAGCAGAGAAAAAGCAAGAGCTTTTCGGACAGTACGGCAAGTCTAACACGGATACGGGTTCGCCCGAGAGCCAGATTGCCTTGTTTTCGTACCGTATTGCCCACCTTACGGAGCACCTCAAGAGCAACCGTCACGACTTCGGTACGCAGCGCGCCATGTTGCGTATGATCGGTAAGCGTCGCCAGTTGCTGGAGTATTTGAAGGAGATCGACATCGAGCGCTACCGTGCGATCGTGAAGAAGCTCAACCTCCGCAAGTAATCCGACGAGGACGAAATGAGGGCAATTCCCGCGAGGGGTTGCCTTCATTTTCGTAAATGAACTTACAATTTTACACACTATAGAGGAAAAACGAAAAAATGGAAGAAAAGAAGCTGTACAATGCTGTCCGTAAGGAGATTACGCTGGCCGATGGTCGCGTAATCGAGATCGAAACGGGCAAGCTGGCCAAGCAGGCCGACGGTTCGGTGGTCGTCAAGATGGGCGGCACGATGCTGCTCGGTACGGTAGTGGCCGCCAAGGATGCCAAACCCGACACGGATTTTATGCCGTTGCAGGTTGAGTACAAAGAGAAGTATGCCGCTTGCGGTCGCTACCCGGGCGGTTTTATGAAGCGTGAGGGTAAAGCCAACGATTCGGAGGTGCTGACGGCCCGTCTGATCGACCGCGCCCTGCGCCCCCTGTTCCCGTCGGATTACCACGCCGAGGTCTATGTCACGGTAAACCTGATCTCGGCCGAGAAAGATATTCAGCCCGATGCGCTGGCCGGTCTGGCCGCTTCGGCTGCATTGGCCGTGTCGGATATTCCGTTCGGCGGCCCGATCTCGGAGGTGCGCGTCGTACGCAAGAACGGCGAGTACGCCATCAACCCGGGCTTCTCGGAGATGGCCGAGTGCGATCTCGACATCATGGTCGGCGGTACGATCGACAACATCCTGATGGTCGAGGGTGAGATGAAGGAGGTGTCGGAGGAGGTGATGCTCGGCGCCATCAAGTTCGCTCACGAGGAGATCAAGAAGCACTGCGCCGTGCAGATCGAGCTGATGAAGGAGCTGGGCAAGGAAGTCAAGCGCGAGTACTGCCACGAGGTGAACGACGAGGAGCTGCGCCAGACGATCATCACGGAGCTCTACGACAAGGCCTACGCCATCGCTACGAGCGGCACGATGAAGCACGAGCGCGAGGAGCTGTTCAACAACCTCGAGGCCGAGTTCGCTGCCCGCTACACGGAGGAGGAGTTGGAGGAGAAGGCTCCGCTGATCCACAAATATTTCCACGACGATGTGCAGAAGAAGGCGATGCGCAACATGATCCTCGATGAGGGCAAGCGCCTCGACGGCCGCAAGACCGACGAGATCCGCCCGATCTGGTGCGAGGTGGGTTACCTGCCCTGCGCACACGGTTCGGCCATCTTCACGCGCGGTGAAACGCAGTCGCTGACGACCGTAACGCTCGGTACGAAGCTCGACGAGAAGGTGAAGG
>CAZVNR010000102.1:0-5340 GCA_964628945.1 uncultured Alistipes sp.
GAAGTGGAGCGAGCGGTCGGGATCGAGCCCGAAGCTTCGCACCGCAGCGCGTGCCTCCGAACGACGGATCGCCGCCTTCAGCGCCGACAACTCCCGCATCTCGGGGATGCCGGGTTGCTTCTCGGCAATCATCGCACCGACCTCGGCACAACGATCGCCGTAGCCCATCTCGCGGGCCAGATCGACACACTGGCAGACCATATCGTCATCCACACCGAAACTGCCCGAAGTTTGGTAGGCGATGTGCACCTCGTTGCCCTGCTGCACAAGGCGCAGGAGCGTACCGCCCATCGCAATCACATCGTCGTCGGGGTGGGGCGAGAAGATCAGCACGCGTTTCGGGAAGGGGGTTGCCTTCACCGGTCGGGAGCCGTCGTCGGCGTTGGGTTTACCGCCCGGCCACCCCGTGATGGTGTGTTGTAGGTCGTTGAAGACCTCGATATTGATCTGATCGAACGAGCGACCGCCCTCGTCGAGCAGTTCGCCCAGTGCATTGTCGATATAATCTTTCTGTGTGAGCTTCAGAATCGGTTTCCGTACCTCGTGGCAGAGCCAAACGACCGCCTTGCGCGTGAATTTCGGTGTCCACTCGCAGGGGCCGACCAGCCACGGGGTCTGTTCGCGGCTCAAGAGCGAAGCGGCGTTCTTGTCGATCACCACCTCGATATTGGTGTGCTCTTGGAGGTAGGAGGCGGGCACCTGCGCCGAGATCTCCCCCTCGACCACGCGACGGATGATCGGTGCCTTCTCTTCGCCCCACGCCATCAGCACGATGCGCTCGGCCCGCATAATCGTATGGATGCCCATCGTGATCGCCATACGCGGCGTGTGCTCCATACCGAAGAAGGCCTTGGACTGGATCGTGCGCGTGTTGTGCGAGAGCTTCACGAGGCGCGTGCGCGACTTGACATACGCCCCGGGCTCGTTGAAGCCGATCTGCCCGTCCTCACCGATACCGATGATCATCAGGTCGATCTTGCGAGCCGCCTTGTCGTAGGATTCGCAGTAGTCCGAGATGTGCCGCCTATCGACCTCGCCGTTGGGCATATGGATATTCTCGGGAAGGATGTCGAGATGGTTCAACAACTCCTCGCGGATGCGGTAGTTGCGGCTCTGCGGCTCGGTCGGAGCAATCGGATAGAACTCGTCGAGCGAGAAGACCGCCACATTCTTGAACGACACCTCCCCCGCCTCGTAGCGGCGCACCAGCTCACGGTACAGACCGAGCGGCGTGCGACCGGTCGTGAGTCCCAAGACGAAAGGTTGCTGATCCTCGTAGATCTCGTTCGGGAGGAAGAACTCGTTGTAGTTGCGGATCGCCTTGACGATCAGATCGGCCACATGGCGCACCCCCTCATACTCATTCTCATAGACCTGCGTGCGAACGCGCTCGTAGCGGCGCAGGATATCACGCGGTGTCGATTCCAACTGCAGACCGCCCTCGTTGGGCAACGAATACTTGTTGTTCATACACTTACGGTGTTTCGTGGTTATTGCGGAATGAAGGTATAGGTGATCGTTCCCGTTTGTCGTTCGGGTGCGGTAGGGTCTATGTTGAAAAGCGATTCGCGGGCGGCACGCAGCGCCGTTTCGCGCATACAGGCATCGCCCCCTTCGCGTACGCGGGAGGCCACCACCTCACCGCCGCGATCGACCGTGATCTGAACGACGACCACCCCGCCCGCCTCGCAGAGGTAGGCCGGAATGTGCAGGTAGCGCGAGTGTCGCACGGGGTTTTGCAGCGAGAACGAAACCGTCACGCTCCCCTTCACCACCTGATCGCGCCGCTCCTCGTCCGTCCCCTTGCCGGCCGACTGCTCGTAGATGGCACGCTCCTCGGCCAAGCCCTGCTCGTAGGCGGCACTGTTCGCCGCCATCTGTTTTTGCAGCGCGGCGGCCGCCTCGTTCAGTGCCGAGGTGTTCGTCCCGCGATCGTCGCGCAGTCGCTCGTCGGTGGCATTTTCGTTCGATACGCGGTTCTGCACCGACCGCCAATCGGCCTGTTCGGCTGCCATCTTCTGTTCGATCTCGCGCTGCAGGCGATCACGCTCCGACTCCAGTTCGGCCAGCGTTTCGAGGTCGATATACATCCCCTGCATCGCTTCGCGCTTGCCTACGACGATCTTCGACGAAACGAAGGCGATCATCAGCACGAGGTAGCAGATCAAAGTCACACACAACCCCGTGCGGTGGCGATAGGTCCACTCGCCCGCATCCTCCGGCCGGTTATCGAACGGCAGATCGAGCCGACGACGGCGGCGGCGCGGCGACTGCTGCTGTGGCTGCGACGGCTGCGGTTGTCCGCTCGGGGCGGGTTGCGGTGTTTGCGCTTCGTGCATAGGACTTATTCTCGATCAAATCTCCTTGCAAAAATAACGCTTTTTTGCGGGTTATCGCAGTGATCGGGCAAAAAAAACAACCCACCCCTGCAAGAAACGCGCCTCACGGCGAAGGGGGTGTTCCATAGGACGGTTTTTATGTGCAAAATTTGGATTTCCAGAGAACTTACCGTATCTTTGAGGGTTAAAACCAAACTTTAGTACAGAATGTCAACAAAACAACAGACCCTGAAGGCCCCCATCACCTTCTCGGGAAAAGGCCTCCACACAGGCCTCCAAGTGACGATGACAGTCCACCCCGCCGAGCCGAATCACGGCATCGTATTCCGCCGTATCGACCTCGAGGGGCAACCCACCGTTCCCGCACTCTGCGACTATGTAACCGACACCTCGCGCGGCACGACCATCGAGTTGGGCGCAGCGCGTGTGAGCACGATCGAGCACCTGATGTCCGCCCTTTGGACGCTGGGGGTCGATAACGCATTGGTCGATATCAACGCCCCCGAGGCTCCGATTATGGATGGCTCGGCTTGCGAGTATGCCACCGCCATCGAGGAGGTCGGCATCGAGGAACAGGCCGCCGAGCGCAACTACTACCACATCACCGAGAAGATGGTCTATACGATCCCCGAGAAGGGCGTGGCGATCATCCTCTACCCCGACGACGAGTTCTCCGTATCGCTCCATGTCGATTACAACTCGAAGGTGATCGGTAATCAGTACGCCACATTCAACCCCGACGACAACTACCGCGAGAAGCTCTCGCCCTGCCGTACCTTCGTGATGCTGCACGAGCTGGAGCCGCTGCTGAAGATGAATCTGATCAAGGGCGGCGATCTGGACAATGCGATTGTCGTCGTGGAGAACGAGGTGTCGGAGGAGACCAAAGAGCACCTGCGCACCCTCTTCAACAAGCCCGGGCTCGAGATCGAGCGCGGTTATATGACCGAGCTGCGCTTCAACAACGAGCTGGCACGCCACAAGCTTTTGGATCTGCTGGGCGACTTTGCGATGCTCGGTATGCGCATCAAGGGGCGCGTTTGGGCCACCCGCCCGGGCCACTTCGCCAACACGGAGTTTATGAAGCAGCTCAAGCAGCGCATCCGCACGGCCGGCGAGAAGCCCCGTCACAAGTATGATCCGAAGAAGCCTGCACTGTTCGACATCAACGCGATCCGCAAGCTCCTCCCCCACCGTCCGCCGTTCCTGCTGATCGACCGCATTTTCCACTGCGACGAGAACTCGGTAGCCGGTATCAAGAATGTGACGATGAACGAGCCCTTCTTCGTGGGGCACTTCCCCGAGGAGCCGGTGATGCCGGGTGTGCTGATCGTCGAGGCGATGGCGCAGTGCTCGGCCGTGATGATTCTGCAGAATGTGCCCGATCCGGAGCTCTACTCGACCTACTTTATGAAGATCGAGGAGGTGAAGTTCAAGCGCAAGGTCGTCCCGGGCGATCAACTCCAGTTCGAGGTGCGCCTCTTGGAGCCGATGCGCCGCGGCGTCTGCTTGGCCGAGGGTAAGGCCTTCGTCGGCGGACAGTTGGCCTGCGAGGCGGTGATGATGGCACAGGTAGTAAAGAACAAACAACAACCAACCGAATAACTTATGATCAGCAATTTAGCTTTCGTTCATCCCGACGCGAAGTTGGGGAACAATGTAACTGTTGAGCCATTCGCCTACATCGCAGGCGATGTGGTGATCGGTGATGACTGCTGGATCGGCCCGGGTGCCGTGATCCACGACGGCGCACGCATCGGCAAGGGGTGTAAGATTCACACCGCCGCCTCGATTTCGTGCCTGCCGCAGGACCTCAAATTTGCCGGTGAGGCGACGACCGCCGAGATCGGCGACTACAACGACATCCGCGAGTGCGTGACGATCAGTCGCGGTACCGCATCGAAGGGTAAGACCGTCGTTGGCAGCCACAATCTGCTGATGGCCTATGTGCACATCGCACACGACGATGTGGTGGGTAACCACTGCGTGATCGCCAACCGCGTATCGCTGGCCGGCGAGGTGAATGTGGGTGACTGGGTCGTAATCGGCGGCCATGTGGCCGTACACCAGTGGAGCTTCATCGGCGACCACGCGATGATTCAGGGTGGTACGATGGTGGCGCAGGATGTTCCGCCGTTCATCATCGTCCGCAACTCCGACCCCGCCCGCTACGCCGGCCTGAACAAAGTCGGTCTGTCGCGCCGCGGCTTCACGGAGGAGCAGATCAAGTCGATCCACGACACCTGCCGCCTGCTGTTCCAGAGCGACATGAACTACGCCAACGCCTGCGACGAGGCCGAGCGCACGCTCCCGCAGACGCCCGAACGCGACCAACTGATCGCATTCGTCCGCAACTCAAAACGCGGCGTGATTAAACCGTTCAGATAGTTTTCCGAGAAGGGCTATTAAGGGCTATTAAGGGCTATTAAAGGCGATTAAGGGAGATCCTTGATCGTCTTTTTTTTTGAATCGTATTTTGCGCTTCGCGCTATCTTTACCTTCGCTTCGGGTAGGCTTCCGCCACCCGCCGCTTGGTTGTGGGGTTTGAACCGGACTGCTCGACTTCATTCTTTTCTGCTCTTTACGGCCGTTTTGCGCGTTGCTTTTCGTTACATAGCAACGGCTATGCTCCTCAAACCAACGCACAAGCCCCGTAGGATGCGCCTCGGCACTGTCACGACTTCACTTTTGTCGTCGAAAAAACGCAACGGTCGTCAGTTCCACCCAAGGAGTGAAGCGACTAAGCCCCCACTTTCTTGGGCTGGTTGGTTTCGCCTTTCGTACCCTCCGCAGGAGGTAAACGATGAGTTAGTCGGCTGCACTCCAAGCCAGCTTGAGGTCAGCCGACTAACTCATCGTTCATATTGCCTTCGGCAAGCGAAAGGCTAAACGCCACTCAAAACCTCGTTCCGTTATGTGTTTTTTCTCCCTACTTTCACAACCGAAGTGCAAAGTTCGGTAGAGCCGAGCAATACAAAAAAAGGAGACCGAAGTCTCCCAG
>CAZVNR010000103.1:0-5311 GCA_964628945.1 uncultured Alistipes sp.
ATCTGCACCTCGACCCAGCGACCCTCGGCCGAGACGGTCGTGTGCAACGACTCGTAGCCGTTCGACTTCGGGATCGAGATCCAGTCGCGCATACGGTTCGGGTTGGGGGTGTAGAAGTCCGTGACGACCGAGTAGGCTGTCCAGCACTGCGGCTTCTCGAGCTCCTCGGGGCAGTCGATGATGATGCGCAGGGCGAAGATGTCATAGACCCCCTCGAACGGCACGCGCTGCTTGCGCATCTTGTTCCAAATCGAGTAGATCGACTTCGTGCGGCTCTTGATGTGGTAGTTGATCCCGAGCAGATGCAGCTTCTGCTCGATCGGGATGAGGAACTTGGCGATAAAGGCCTTGCGCTCCTCGGCACTCTCTTCCAATTTGAGGGTGATGTGCTCGTAATCCTTCGGCTCGAGGTACTTCAGCGCCAGATCCTCCAACTCGCTCTTCAACCCGTACAGACCCAGCTTGTGGGCGATCTGTGCGTAGAGGTTGAGCGACTCCCAGCTCTTCTTGCGCCGCTTCTCGGGCGGGAAGATCTCGAGCGAACGCATCACCTCCAAGCGGTCGGCCAGCTTGATCAGGATCACGCGCGGATCCTCCGAATAGCTGACGATCAGGTCGCGGAAGTTCTCGGCCTGCTCCTTCGAGTCTTTGAGCTTGAGCCCCGAGATGTTGGCCAGTCCGACCGTGATGCCGACGACCTCCTTGCCAAAACGCGCCTCGATCTGCTCGGTGAAGGCGAGGAACTCCTCGGCCGAGAGCGTTTTGTGCTTCAGACGAACGATGTCGTGGAGGATCGAGGCGATCGCGGAGTTGCGCCCCAAACCGATCTCCGAGATGACGATCTGCGCCAGTGCGGCGCCGTGATCGAGCATCGGCCGACCGTCGTAACGGCGCTCCTCCTGCAGCTCCTCGATGGCGTAGGCGAGCGCCTCGTCCACCTTTTGAGCGGTCGTTTCGGAGAAGGTGTTGCGCGTGAGCGTGCGCAGTTTATCGTATCGTGCTAATGCCATCGTTGCCTAAAAGTTATAACCTAAGCGGCAAAGATAGCGAAAGTGTTTGGAAAACGCACCCTTTCGGGGGCAAAAAGTGCGTTTTATTTATGTATTACATAAATATGATCGTTCGGAAGGGCGAATTTCGACCGCTCCTCCTCGGTGAGCGCGGCGGCGTAGTCGATATCCTCGGCCGTGAAGCCCGCCTCGCGGAGCCGCTCCGTAAAGTCGTTGCCGTAGATGCGGCGATGGTCGTACTGCCCGAAGATGCGGGTGCGCTCTGCGGGGTCGGTGATCGTGTCGTCCTCGAAGGTGGTGGTGCGGTCGAGTTCGACGGGTGAGAGCAGCACACCCCAACCCCCTCGGCGCAGGATGCGGTGCAGCTCGCGCATCGCTTGGCGGTCGTCGGCCACATGCTCCATCAGGTGGTTGCAGATCACGACATCGACCGACTCGTCGGCGAGCGGAATCTGCTGAATATCAAAGTGCAGGTCGGCCAACGGACTCTCGAGGTCGGCCGTTTGGTAGCGTTCGCGGTGCGCCTTGTAGTGGGGTTTGAGGTGGCGCATCAGACAGACCTCGGGGGCGATGTGCAGCAGGTGGGGCAGCTCGCTGAAGAGGGTCGTTTCGCGCTTCAGATAGAGCCACAGCAGGCGGTGGCGTTCGAGCGAGAGGCAGTGGGGGCAGAGGGCGTTCGGTCGCGGGGTGACATAGCCGTAGGGGAGCAGTCGCCGAAACGACCGTCCGCAGAGCGGGCAGTGGTAGCGACGGCCGCGATAGAAGAGCCCCACGAGGGGCAGCAACCACCCTGCGATGCGCTGGATCAGGGTGCGCGGCAGGTGGTTCAAAGTCCACTTAATCAACCCCTTCATCGCTACTCCTCCAAGATTTTCTGAACCTCCTCTTCGACCTTCGTGAGGCGTTCGCGGCAGGCCGCAATCAGCTCGGTGGCACGCTTCACCTCGGCGGCCAACTGATCGACATCCATCTGCTCGGTGCGGAAACGCTCCAAAATCTGCTCGATCGCTTGGATCGACTCGGTGTAGGTGAGTGGTCTGTTTGTCATTGGTCTGATCTTTTTACTGGGAATGCTGGGAATACTGGGAATACTGGGAATGCTGGGAATACTGCGAGGCTGACCTAAAAATTCTAAATCTCTTTACTCTTTGCTCTTTGCTCTTTACTCTTGAAAAAGCAGGTCGATCCATCGTTCGGTCAGCTCCTTCCACAGCTCCGTGCCGGCGGGTTGCTCCTCGAGCGAGATGGCGTGGCCACCCTCGGGGAAGATGTGGAGCGAGGCCTTCACACCGTTGGCACGCAGGGCGGTGTACATCCGGATCGAGTTCTCGCACGGCACTGCACGGTCGTTGTGGGCGTGGAAGAGGATCGTCGGCGGGGTCTGCGGGTGCACCTGCTCATCGATCGAGTAGCGGCTGATTGCAGCCTCGGTGGGCGTCTTGCCGATCAGCTGTTCGCGGCTGCCGCGATGGGTCAGCCCCTCGCGCAGCGTGATGACGGGCGACACCAAGACCATATAGTCGGGTGTGAATCGCTCCTTGCCGACGGCATCGGTCGGCGTGTAGAGGAGCTGCTGCTCGACACCGGCCGAGGCGGCCAAGTGGCCACCCGCCGAGGAGCCTTCGACGCCGATCTTCTCCTTGTCGATCCCCCACTCGTCGGCACGCGCACGGATCAGCTGCAGGGCACGCTGCAGATCCTGTACCCCGACCGTTGCCGGACAGATCACATCGGGCGAGTTCGGCAGGCGAGCCGTGAGGATAAAGCCCGTGATCCCCTCGTCGGCCATCCAACGGGCGATGTCCCAACCGGCCACCTCCCACGCATAGCGTTGGTAGCCGCCACCCGGGCAGATGACGATCGCAATGCCGCGATTCTTCTCGGGCGCGGGTGCTACGCGATAGAGGGCGGGCTTACCCACCTTATAGACGCGCTGATTGGCGATGCTGTCGGCGACAAAGACCCCCTTCGAGTTGGGCATCTCGACCCCCTCCCACAGTTCGATACGCTCCTGTGCCGAGAGAGCCGTGCACGAACAGAGCAACACCACAAGGCTCCAAAACCATCTCATAATGATCATTTTTAATTTTTAATTTTTAATTCTGAATTTTGAATCTCCATCGTTCCATCTGCCAGCTCGATCTGCAACCGTTCGTGTCGCTTCAGCTCCTCGATTGAGCGGAGGGCACGCCCCTCGCCACGCACGACGGCAAAGCCGAGCTTGAGGATCGCCTGCGGGGAGCGGCTCTCGACGGCCACGGCGGCCTGTCGGAGGCGCAGCTGTTCGCGTTCGAGCAGATGGCTGACCGCATCGGGAAGGCGTGTGGCAGCCTTTTCGAGCCGCATTTGGGCACGCATCAACCCCTCGCGGCAGCTGCTGTGCAGACGACTTTGGGCACGCTCCAAGCGGAGCGTTTCGTCCTGCAGGAGCCGTTTCGTGCGCTCCTCGACCAGCCGTGCGGCATCCTCCAACCAACGGTCGATCGTCCCCATCCGTTCGGTCAGCCACGCGGCAACGGCCGTCGGGGTCTTGAGCGGCGTGTGAGCCACCATATCGGCGACCGACTGGTCGCGGTCGTGGCCGATGCCGGTCACGACGGGGAGCGGGAACTGGGCGATGTAGCTGCAGAGGCGGTAGCTGTTGAAGCAGTTCAGGTCGCTCGTCGCACCGCCACCACGGACGATGACCACCGCATCGAAGGCCTCCTGCTGTTCGGCGATCGCCGTGAGCGCCGCGCAGAGCGACTCCTCGGCCTGTGCCCCCTGCATCACGGCCTCGAAGAGCGTCAGACGGAAGGCGTAGGGCGAACGCTTCAGCTCGTTGCAAAAGTCTTGATAACCTGCGGCTTGCGCACTCGATACGAGGGCGATGCGCTGCGTGGGGGTGGGGAGCACCAAGCGGCGGTTCAGCTCCCAGATGCCCTCCTCCTGCAGCCGTGCGATGGTCTGTTGGCGTTGTCGCTCCATATCGCCCAGCGTGTAGGCGGGGTCGATGTTGATCACCTGCAACGAGAAGCCGTGCAGCTCGTGGTAGCTCACCAAGACCGAGAGCAGCACCTGCATCCCTGCGGCGAGCGGCTGTCCCGTCTCGTGGAGAAAGCGGGCGGCAAGCGGGGTGTATTGGCTGCGCCAGATCGTGGCACGCGCCTGCGCTTTGGGGATGCCGTCGCGCGAGCCCTTCTCGACCAGCTCCAAATAGCAGTGCCCCGAGTGGTGTACGCGGAGCGAGTGGATCTCGGCCGTCACCCACACGGGCGCAGCAAACCGCTCGACAAGGGTCTGCCGAACCTGCTGCTGAAGCTCGAAAAGGGTCAATTGCATTGATGCAAAAATTTAGAATGCAAAATTCAAAATTCAAAATTGAGGGCCGAAAATGCAGCGAGGAGTGGGAGTCCTGCGAGTCCGCAAAAAAAACAATTCTACATTTTGAATTCTACATTTTGAATTTACTATCTCACGATCAGCTCATAGTTCACCATCCGTCGTCCTTCGGGGAGTTGGAGCGTGAGGCTCTGTTCGGTCTCGACGGCTACGCCCTGTTTCGTGGCGGGTTGCCACAAGGGAGCCTCCGCGAGGGCCTTCAGTACCCGTTTCAGCAGCCGTTTGTTGGTCGCTACGGGTTCGCCGATGACCTCCATCCGTCCGTCGGTGAGGATGCGGTAGCGCAGTGAAACACGCGCCGTAGGCTCCGTCGCATCCCACTCCACTCGCTGTCGCAGGTAGTCGGTGAGGCTGAGCGTGTCGGCACAGAAGCGTGCCGGCTTGTCGTAGCGCAGCGTGACGATCACCACGCCGTTGGCTCCCCGCCGGCCGTAGCGTTCGATCGTGAACTCGTCGGCCGGCAGCTCCTCGATCCGCTCGATCACCTCGGGCGGAATGTCGCTCATCGAACTGCGCTCCACCCCGTTGACGATGTAGAGCGGCTGTTGCGCTGCCAAAGGCAGGCAATTCAAAATTAAAAATGTAAAATTAAAAATGAAAAATTTTGCTGACATTTTGGGTCGCGTTAGCCCTAATTTTTAATTTTTAATTCTAAATTTTGAATTTGTTTACAACTCGCTCTCTTTCAGTCGCTCGGCGTTCTCGGCGACGATCAGGTGGTCGATGCAGTCCTGAATATCGCCATCCATAAAGGCCGAGAGGTTGTAGATCGTGTAGTTGATGCGGTGGTCGGTGATGCGCCCCTGCGGGTAGTTGTAGGTGCGGATCTTGGCCGAGCGGTCGCCCGTCGAGACCATCGTCTTACGCTTCGAGGCGATCTCGTCGAGGTACTTCGAGTACTCGAGGTTGAAGACGCGCGT
>CAZVNR010000104.1:0-5115 GCA_964628945.1 uncultured Alistipes sp.
TTTGGTAGTCGAGGTGGTGGGGCTGGTGCGCATCGCGGAAGGCGTTGAAGCCGGCGTTGAGCATCTGTTTCACGCGTGCCTCGACCTGCTCGTGCGAGAAGGCGTGGCTTTGGCCGAATTGGTGCTCATACTCGCAGGTGCCGTTGATGTAGGTCGGCTTGCCGTTCACAAAGAAGCGGTTGTCGCCATCTTGACGGAAGCAGGGCCACGAGAAGGTGCGCACACCAAACTGCGTTGAGCAGTCATCGACCGTCCGCTTACCCCCCTCACGCTTGATTATCGTGTTGAGCGTATAGAGGTAGGGCCGCTCGGGCGACCACAACTCCGCCTTTTCCAGCACGGTCTGCTGCTCGACGATGCGCATCTCGCCGGCCGCCAATTCAATATTTTCGATGAGGCGTGCCACGCGGTTACCGTTGGCATTCATCACATTCTGCACCACCTGTATCTGCTCGGTCGCGGTGCCGTAGTTCTTCACCTCGGTACGGATCTGCACCGTACGGTTATCCTGTTCGTTCCAAACATGCACGCCGAAGGGCTCCACGCGCACCTCGTCGGTGATCTCGAGCTTCACGGGGCGGAAGATACCGAGCGGCTGCGAACCCTCGCTGAAGCCCACCTCCGACGAACAGCCGCCGCATACCCACGGCATATCGGCGATCAGTTCGGGGTGCTCGGCCTTGACCAGCAACCGGTTTTCGCCCGCCTTATTCAGCGCATCGGTCACATCGAGCGACAAGACCGTGCGTCCGACTGCGTGGCGACCCAGATCGTGGCCATTGAGCGTCAGCGTGGCATAGGTGCCCACGCCCTCGAAGTGGAGGAAGGCGCGTTTACCCTCACCGACCGAGGCCGTGAACGCTTTTTCGTAGTAGGCCGTGCCGTGCAGGTTGCCGTGCAGCAACTGACGGTAGCCGTAGTAGTCATCCCAATTGTGGGGTACAGCGACCGTTTTTGCCCCCTTCTCTGCCCCTTCGAGCCAAGTTTTCCATCCGTCGGAGAGCTCCGTCACCACGCGACGCCCCTTCGGATCGGGGGCGGGGAACGCCACCTTCGAGCGCCCCATCGGGCGGCTCGTCGCTACAGCAATACCGCGCTGCTCATCGTCGTTGACAGCGCAGTAGAAGTGATAGACCACCCCGTCGTGCTTCAGGACGAAGCTCTTGTGGGCAAACATCTCGTCGTAGGGTTTCGTCGGGAAGATCAGATCATCGCCCTGCCAGTCGTCCCATGTCACCATATCGTACGAGCAGGCAAAGGTGTTGTAGGCCTTGTAGGGGCGCGTGGGGTTGAAGGCCGAGAAGTAGAACATCACATAGAGGTCGCCCATCTTGGCGATCTGGGCATCGCCCGTGATCGTCCCCTGTGCCTCGTGCGAGAGGACGGGATTCCCGTCGTACCGCTCCCACTTGGTCATATTCTTCGACAGCGCAATGCCGACACGCTCCCCCTTAAATCCCGTCTCGGGGTTCTTGCCGCCGGCGTTGTAGTACATCACAAAGGGGGCGCCGAGCCGTTCGCTCTTGTCCCAATAGACCATACTCTTATACTGCACGAGCGACTCCCACCACTGCACATCGCGGTCGTTGATCGAGAGGATCGGTTTCAGGGGAGCCTGCCAATTGTGGGGTTTGGTCGGGTCACCCTTCGTCCACGCCAAACCGATGTGGAGCGGTGCGCTGACCGCCTCGTAGCCGCGCCCATTACCACCGATGTAGGTCATCCAGCGACGACCCTTGTAGGATTGGAGGGCGTACGAGCCGCCCCACTCCATATCGACCAACGCAGGGAATCCGCCGCGCTGATTTTCGTCCCAAGTGCCGTCACGGAAAGCGAGCACACGCCCCAGCGTGCGCCACTCCAAGAGGTTGTCGCTCTCGGCCAACCATGTTTCGTAGCCGCGCCCATCCTTCGCCCCCTTGCCGTCATAGACGACATAGGTCATATACCAACGATCGTTCTCGCGAAAAACGGTCGGGCAGTCGATCTTGTGGTGGTTGTCGGTCGGCACGATGACCATACCGTACTTGTAGGGGGTCTTCACCTCCTCATAGACCTCGGCCATCCGCTCCTGTGATACGCGCTGTTGCGCTGATGCGCCGGCAGCCACCGCCACCAGCGCAAGCAGTATAAGTAGTTTTTTCATCTTCTTTTAATAAAATAGCCAATCGGGCATATCATCCGACCCTGCCAAGCCTACATTTCGCGCCTTGAGGTCGCTCTCGGTAAAGCCCAGCACCAAGAGGTAGCCGCGCGGCAAAGTCACGCTGTGCGTACCCGCCTCGAAGTGGTAGGGGTGGATATTCGTCAATGCCCAACCCTTCACGCTGACAGCATTCGTCAGCAGCGGCTCGGCTTGGTTGTAGTCGTTGGCCGTCGCATCGGTTTCGAGCTTCGGGGCGTGGGCGAAACGCTTGTTGTCGCCCTTGAAGTAGCCCACCAAGAGCTTCACGGGCTTCTCGCACGAGAAATGGAAGGTAGTCGCCTCCTCGCGCTTGCGCTCGCCGTCGAAGACAAAGGCCGTCAGCCCCTCCAACTCGGGAGCCAACGCCTCCACGGTCAGCTCGGGACGGTTCGAGAAGAGCGATACGCCCTCCGTGAGTTTCGCGCGTTTCCAGCTCCCCTTCAACGCCACATCGGCATCCACCGCCTTGACCAACTCCACCTCCACGGCCTTGCCGTCGTTTTTGAGCATCTCGATATTGGCCTTCAGATTGGCCAGCTCCGCCTCGTAGTGGGGCAGCATCTCCTCCCATGTCTTGTTCTTGCCGCCGCCACCGCTGATCGGAATGCGGCGCTGCGCGGTCTGCATACTGTTGGCATAGAGGTAGGCATTCTTCGTCAGCTCGACCAGTTCGCGGTAGTGCACGAGGCTCTGCTCCAAGAGGGGAACAGCCGCCTCAAGGTACTTCAGATCCTTGCTCCAGTGGTAGTTGAGCACCTCGCCGGCCGCCTTCACCTTCCAACGGAAAGCGTACGCAAAGGCGCGGTAGCAGCGCATATCGTTCTTCAGTCGCTCGAACTCCTCCTTGTTGGTCGTGGCGCGGGCATGCTCGATCGCCGCTACGGCCTTGTCGCCGTGCGCTATGCACTGCTCGACGATGTCGTAGGGGAACTCGCCGTTCTCGACATGCGCTTCACCCTTCCACTCCTTCTCGATATACTCGATCAGCTTCTCGCCGGCAGGGCCGCAACTCTCGTAGAAGCCCGGGTAGATCGTATATTTGTAGGGGTTCACCAGCTGGCTCATAAACATTCCGAGCAACAGCGTCTGACGGTTGCCCTCCGTGATACCGAAGCGGCGCAACAGCTTCGGGGCGATCTCGCCCGCCTCCTCGTAGGCCTCGCGGACGGCGGCACCACCCTTTCGGCTCATCCCGTAGAAGTCGGCGTAGGCATCGTCCCAGTAGGCGATCTCCTCCGTGCGGTCGCGGCGGCAGTTCCACGCATAGCGACCCCACGCCTTATACCACGCCCAGTCGCGGTCGAGCTGCTCGAGGCGCGAACCGTCGGCCACCTTATCGGCCGTGTAGGGCCAATCCCAGTACGAGGCCTGCGGGTAGAGGTGCAGGGCGTTCGCGCCGTGCACATCGTGCATCGCCTGCACGGTCTTCTGCGTAAAGTCGGGCGAAGCCCAACGGAACGGCTCAAGGTTGGCCAAGATGTGGATATTCGAGATGTGGGTCGAACCGAGCGAGCTCAAATCCTTGTGAATCTCCCCCCACGGGCCACCCGGCGTGTAGGTCGTCAGCGACTCGCCGTTGTATTTGTGCATCGTGTAGAGGTTCTTGTAGATCGGCAGCGCGGCATCCATCACCATCCGGCAGTTCGTATCGTGGGCACGCAGCAGCACGGGCGGCTCGTCCGTGCGACCGATCGCCTGCAAACCATCCTTCACGCCCGGGAGGATCGTCTTCGTAAACCACTCGACATCGTCCTCATAGGTAGCCATCGCCTCACCCAAGCAGACCAACAGACCGACATTGGGGTACTTCTCGACAAAGGCCGCCACGCTCTTGCGCGTATAATCGGACAGGAGCGGCGTGATGGGGCGGTTGCGATCCTGCGTGCGGATGCCGTAGTGCTCGGCAAAGGGCTTCGACACCAAGATATTGTAGAACATCTGAATCACGAAGATACCGCGCTTCTCGGCCTCGTGCGTGATGAACGAGTACATCTCCTCGTTGAGCTTGAATGTTGCCTCATCGACCTCGACCGCAAAGGGGTAGTCGGGCAGACGAACGAGCGATGCGAAGGGGTGCCCGTTCCACAGATAGACCGAGTTCATGCGGTTCTTGACCAGCATATCGAGGTACTTCACCCAATGCTCCTTGTCGTAGAACCACGGGAAGTTCTCGGGTGTGTAGGGGTACTCATAGACCGTGCGTCCGGGCAGGTAGTAGGTCTTCTGCACGCCGATACAGGTGCCGCGCAGCACCATCTCGGGGGCATCCTCCATAAGCGCAGGAGCCGACAGCGTACCCGCAGCCTCCGTGCGATCGATCACCTCGCGGCAACCATACAGCAGGCCGTTACCGTCCTTGCCCGTGATGCGGATCACCGCACCGTCGTTCTCCAGTCGGAAGCCCTCCTTCTTCAGCTCGGCCGTCGGATCGAGGGCGAGGATGATCTGCTGCTCCCCCCCCTCGGCGACCACCTCGTAGCCCAACGCCGTCAGCTCGGCCGTCAGGTGTTCGGCGGCATATTGAGCCTGTACGCTCGCCTCGTCGGGGAGTTGTACGGTGATGCTCGGTTGCGAGCAGGCGGCCAGCAACGCGGCAACCAGCAAGGCAAAAATCGGTTTCAGTTTCATCGGTAGATTGAGTCTTAATTAGTTATTCCATTCAAAGGTGTAGCTTTGGCCGCACGCGATACGGATCGGTTCAGCAGCGTTGGGCAGGTAGAGCCAACCCGTACCCTCGGTCGCCTCAACGCGGAGGGTCGTCTGATCCATCCGCACGCTGATCGTGCCGTTCGGGGTGGGGACAACGCCCTCCATCCACTCCAAGCCGCCCAGCGTGGGGCGAATCTCAAACTCCTCATAGCCCGCCTTCATGGGACGCACGCCGAGGTAGTATTTACCGAGCAGGTAGATCGGCGAGGCGCCCCACGCGT
>CAZVNR010000105.1:0-4925 GCA_964628945.1 uncultured Alistipes sp.
TTTAGTGGCGGCGTGAACGGCGGCGACGATAGAGGTCGCGGTTCGGGTTGGTCAGGCGTTGAATGCGGCGGCGCTTCACCCATTGGGTCAAGAGCAAAATTGCCACAAAGGCAACAACGGCAATCACTACAAAATGAATCGGTCCCATCGTATATAGTTACTTTCTATCGGTTAGTTCAACTTAAAATTCGCTCTTTACAAACGCTTCAGTGCCATGCGGATCAGCTCCTCGACCGTGGCTGTCGGCTCCTCGCGGAGGATCGTGCGCAGTACCTTTTCGGAGGCGGCCTTCGCAAAGCCCAGCATCTGCAACGCCTGCAGTGCCTCCTCCAACTCCTGCTCCTCGACGGTGGCGGGGATGCTCGTATCGACACCCAAGTCGATCACCTTGCCACTCAACTCGACGATGATCTTCTGCGCCGTTTTGATGCCCAATCCCTTGACATTCTTCAGCAGCACGGCATTGCCGGACGAGATGATCCCCTGCAACTCGCGCGGCGAGTAGGTCGAGAGGATCATACGCGCCGTATTACCTCCGACACCCGACACGCCGATCAGCAGCCGGAACAGCTCCCGCTCTTCGCGCGACGAGAAGCCGTAGAGCAACTGCGCATCCTCGCGGACGATGTAGTGCACCCACAACTTCGCCTCGTCGGCGTGCTCGATGGCCGAGAAGGTTTCGAGCGAGATATGCAGATAGTAACCGACCCCCGAGGCGTCGATTACCGCATAGGTCGGAGCTTTTTCGACCACCTTGCCGCGAATATACTCGTACATCGTTCTCTGCTCTACTATTATGTTATGGTAGCACCGCACGCCGTTCCGCCCGTCAAAACGATCTTTTTTCGCCGAAGTGCGGATTTTTTAGCGTTCGAACCACAAAAATAAATAAAAATTCTTACCTTTGCCAATCCTTCGGGAGTTTTTTACAGAAATTTAACTAAAACGCTTATAAAAATGAAAAAAATGGTATTTTGCGCACTGGCTGCAGCCGGTGTAATGACGGCCTGCAACACGGCAACCACGCCCGAGGCTACGACGACCGCCGTGGCTACGGAGGTAGTAGCAGGCGACTTCGCGTATGTACATGTTGAGCAGGTGCTGGCCGAGTGCGACCTCTATCAGACGGAGGGTGTAGCCCTTGCCGAGAAGACGCAGAAGGCTCAGGAGAGCTGGGCCAAGAAGGAGCGTTCGCTGCAGGCCGAGGCTGCTTCGTTGCAGGAGAAGTATGAGAAGGGCCTGATCACGACGCGTGACGCTCAGTCGAAGCAGGAGAGTATCCAGAAGCGTGCAACCTCGTTCCAGACGGCTACACAGAAGGAGGCCGCTACGCTCGACGAGGAGAACCGCGTATTCACGAACCGCGCACAGGATCTGCTGATGCGTGCCATCGAGGCCGTGAACGCCGAGCACAACTTCAAGATGGTTGTAAACGCATCGGCACTCTTGCAGGCCGATACGACGCTCAACATCACGCCGCTTGTGTTGGCGAAGGTCAATGAGCTCTACGCGGCAGAGAAGAAATAATCATCCCCTCCGGATTAAACGAATTTAACAAGGTGGTTTCTGCGTTACACTCGTGCTCAAAATGCTCACATACGCTTGGTATGCTCCGCTTTTTCACACTTCGTAGGCCTTGAACCCCCACTTGTTAAACGCGTTTTAAGCTGTAGAAACATCATACGAGGGTGATACAACATCGGTTGTGCACCCTCTTTTTTTAAGTAAATGGCGTTTTCTTTGCATTAAGATTATTTTTGCGCTATGGATTTTGTCCCTTTTACCCTGATTGACTTGATCGACATCGTCTTGGTGGCGACCTTGACCTATTGGATCTACCGAATGACTCGCGGGACGAATGCCCCCTACATTCTCTCGGGGATCATCATCATCTACCTCGTGTGGGTGGTGGTGCGCGCACTCAATATGGAACTGCTCTCCACGATCTTGGGGCAGGTGATTTCGGTGGGAGTGATCTCGCTCATCATCCTCTTCCAGCCCGAGTTGCGCCGTTTCTTGCAGCTGATCGGTATGCGCCAGAAGAATTTTAACTTCATCACGCACATCTTCTCGTTTGCCGAGGGGGACAAGGCGCAACCCAACATCGCCCCGATCGTCACCGCCTGCCGCAATATGGCCGAGACGAAGACCGGTGCGCTGATCGTGATCCGTCAGGAGAGCGACCTGCAACTGATCGCCGAGGGCGGTATTGCCATTGATGCCAAGACCTCGGTTTCGCTCTTGAAAAACATCTTCTTCAAGAACGCCCCGCTGCACGACGGCGCGGTGCTTATCGAGGGCGACCGCATCGTGGCGGCGAAGTGCATCCTGCCCGTTACGCAGAGCGATGTGCCGAAGGATTACGGTACGCGCCACCGCGCAGCGATCGGTATGAGCGAAATCTCGGATGCCGTGATTGTGGTCGTTTCGGAGGAGACGGGCGGCATCGCCGTTGCGCACAACGGCGCGTTGCGCCGCAACATCGAACCGGCACGCCTGCAGCAGACCCTGCAACGCTACTTCACGAAACCCGAACAGAAACAGAAAGAGAAGCGTGCTTTGCGCAAGATGTTTGAGCGGTAGATGAAGGGGGTGAATCGGTTGTTGCAAGGTGTGGCGCAGTCGCTCTCGTGGGCGTTGCATCCCTTTGTGTTGCCTGTCTATCTGCTGCTGTTGCTCTTCTCGCAGACCGCCTTTGCGCACTTTCCCGCCGCGGTAAAATACTATTTGATTGGGTCGGTACTCCTCTACGGCGTGGTACTGCCCCTCTTTTTTGTGCTTGTGCTGCGCTATCGCGGACGGCTCACCAACCTCCGCATCGAACGGCGCGAGGAGCGCATCCTGCCGCTGATGATCGGTGCGATCTGCTATATGTTGTGCGCCGTGACGATCGGACGGATCGAATCGGCCGTCTTTCTGCGTAAATTTATGGTGGCGGCGGGGTGCTGCGAATTGATGTGCGCCATCGTCTCGTCCCGCTGGAAGATCAGCCTCCACCTGACCGGTATGGGGGCGGCTGTCGCGCTGCTGGTGGTGATGAACCTCTTGGCGCTGCCGCGTATGCTGATGCCCCTCTTGGCGACGATCGCCGCCTCGGGGCTGTTGGCCTCGGCTCGCCTCTACCTCGGTCGCCACAATCCGTTGCAGGTGGCCGCCGGCTTCTTGGGCGGATTTTTGATCGCCCTCGTGGCCCTCTTTTTCTTCTAAATGATAACCTTTTAACCAATAAACCGAAAAACGATGAAACTACACCATCTGCTGACCCTCCTGCTCGCCGCCCTGACGACCCACCTCGCCGCCCAGCCCGCTGTTGAGTGTTGGGAGCGTTTCGAGTTGAGCTACACCCACAAAGCGAAGGGCAACCCCTTCGATGTCGATCTCTCGGCCACCTTTACCAACGGCGACCGCACGATCACCGTGCGCGGCTTCTACGATGGCGACGACACCTACCGCATCCGCTTTATGCCGACCGCCGAGGGCGAGTGGCGCTATACGACCCGCAGCTCGGTCGGCGCGATGAACCGCAAGCGCGGTACGCTGACGGCGACCGCCCCGACGGGCGATAACCACGGTATGGTGCAGACAGACGGCTTGGGCTTCCGCTACGCCGATGGCACGCGCTATATGCCCTTCGGTACGACCAACTACGGCTTGGCACTCTTCCGCCCCGCTACGCAGGAGCGCACGATCGAGAGCCTCTCGAAGACGGGCTTCAACAAGACCCGCTTCTGCATCCTGCCCAAAGATTACCCCTGCCCCGAGGAGGAGCCGATGAGCTATCCGTTTGTGCTGAAGAGCCGCACGAAGGGGGCTGACGGGAAGGATCACTTCGAGTGGGACACCGAGCGTTTCGACCCCGCCTTCTTCCAAAATATCGACCACCGCATCGAACAGCTGCTGGCACTGGGAATCGAGGCCGATCTGATCCTCTTCCACCCCTACGATCGCGGGATGTGGGGCATTGATGCCTTCTCGAACGAGGTGCACATCCGCTATCTAGAGTACCTGATCGCCCGCGTTGGTGCCTATCGCAATGTGTGGTGGTCGTTGGCCAACGAGTGGGATCTGGTCAAGACGAAGAAGTACGACGATTGGAAGATTCTGACCCGTGCGGTGGTGGCAGCCGATCCCTATCGTCACCTCTGCTCGATTCACGGCGGCACGGCGGTCTATTACGACTACTGGATGCCCGAATACACCCATGTCAGCATTCAGGACGAGGGCCCTGTTTTCACCTCGACCGCCTCGGCCACGCTGCGCCAAATCTACCGCAAGCCGGTGATCTGCGACGAGATCGGCTACGAGGGCAACATCAAGGAGCGTTGGGCGCGTTTGAGCCCGCAGCAGATGACCTTCTTCGTGTCGAACGGCCTGCTGGGCGGTATCTATGTGACGCACGGCGAGTGCTACCGCGATCCGAGCGAGAAGGAGTTTATCTATTGGTCGGACGGTGGCGAGCTGAAGGGCGAGAGCTGGAAGCGGATCGCCTTCCTGCGTAAGATTCTGGAGGAGGCTCCCAATCCGCCGATGATGGCCGACATCAGCCGCGACGAGGTGACCTCGACCTGCGGCGAGGGCTACTACTTCGTCAATATGGGCAAGGCGATCCAATCGGCTTGGCGTTTCAACCTGCCGCGCTCGAACGGTCGCTATGCACGCCCGAAGGAGGGCACGAAGTACAAGGTCGAGATCATCAACCTGTGGGAGATGACCGTGACGGAGTATCCCGTTGTTTTCGAGGCGACGGAGGTGATCGACTACCGCGTCTATGACAAGCAGCACCGCGATGTCCGTCTGCCCGATACGCCCTACCTCTTGCTGCGCATCACGAAAGTAAATTAAAATGTAGCGTTGAGATTTATTTAAGCTGATGTATCGTCCTAAAAAAGTGTTACAGGATTTGATACAAAAATAATTAAAGTTTT
>CAZVNR010000106.1:0-4864 GCA_964628945.1 uncultured Alistipes sp.
ACCGGCCGAGATGCGGAGCAGCGTGGGGGTGACACCGGCCGCCTTCAGATCGCTCTCGCTCAACTGCTTGTGCGTGGTCGAGGCGGGGTGGGTGATCACCGTGATCGAGTCGCCGATCATCGTCATATGGGCAGCCAACTGCTGCGACTCGACAAACTGCACGGTGCTCTCGAGCGTACCCTTCAACTCGACGGTGAAGACCGCCGACGAGCCGAAGCGGTAGTATTTCTTCGCGTTGGCGCAGCTCGGGTGATCCTCGAAGCCGACGAAGCTCACGCGCTCCACCTTCGGGTGGTTGCGGCAGTACTCGGCCAGCTTCCAAGTCGTCTCAACCTCCTGCTTTACGCGGAGCGAGAGGGTTTCCAAGCCGATCATCATCAGGTAGGCATCGAAAGGCGAGGGGCAGCAACCGAAGTCGCGCAACCCATCGACACGGCACTTCACGACGAAGGCCGCCGCACCGAATGCCTCGTAGAGGTTCAGTCCGTGATACCCCTCCGACGGGCCGTCAATCTGCGGGAATTTGCCGTTACGCCAGTTGTAGTTACCGCCATCGACAATCACGCCGCCCATCGCCGTACCGTGGCCGTTGATCCACTTCGTCGCCGAATCGACCACGATGTTGGCCCCCCAATCGAAGGGGTTGCAGAGGTAGCCCGCCGCACCGAAGGTGTTATCGACCACAAACGGTACATCTTTCGCGCGTGCCACGGCGGCCAACGCCTCCAAATCGGGTACGGCGCAGGTCGGGTTGCCCATGCTCTCGACATAGATCGCCTTCGTCTTTTCATCGCACAGCGCGGCGAAATCCTCGGCGCGTTCGGTCGGGGCGATGCGTACCTCGATGCCGAGGTTGCGCAGCGAGATGCGGAATTGGTTGTAGGTGCCGCCGTAGAGGTAGGGCGAGGCGACGATGTTGTCGCCCTGCTTGGCCAGTGCCGTGACCGTCAGCAGGATCGCCGACATACCCGAGGCGACAGCCAGTGCTCCCACACCGCCATAGAGCGCAGCGATGCGCTCCTCGTAGGCCGAGGTGGTGGGGTTCTGCAGGCGGGTGTAGATGTTGCCCGCCTCGCTCAACTCGAAGAGCTTGGCGGCGTAGTCGCAACTCTTAAAGCGGTAGGCGGCGGTGGGGTAGATCCCCACACCGCGCGAACCGTTCTCGATCTTGGGGTCCAGACCGGCGTGAATCTGCCGTGTCTCGAACCGATACTTCTTGAAATCCATTATACAAAGGGGAGTTTTACCACCTCGGCCTCGATCAGACGATCGCGGATCACGATGGCGAGTTTCGTGCCCACCTTGGCGTAGGGGGTCTTGACATAACCGAGTGCGATGCCGATCTTGAGCGACGGCGACATCGTGCCCGAGGTCACATGGCCGATCTCCTCGCCCTCGGGCGTGGCGATCTTATACTCGTGGCGCGGCACACCGCGACCGATCAGCTTCAGGCCGACCAGCTTGCGCTCGACACCCTCGGCCTTCTGCTGCTCGAGCCGCTCGCGGTCGATGAAGGCCTTGCCCTCGGCGAACTTCGTGATCCAGCCCAGACCGCCCTCGAGCGGCGAGGTCGTATCGTCGATGTCGTTGCCGTAGAGGCAGAAACCCTTCTCGAGACGGAGCGTATCGCGTGCGCCCAAACCGATGTTCTTCAGCCCGTACTCCTCGCCGGCAGCCCACAGTGCCTCCCACAGACGGTCGCCATCCTCGTTGGCCACATAGATCTCGCAGCCGCCCGAACCGGTGTAACCCGTGATCGAGAGGATCGCGCTGCAACCGGCCACTTCGGTCTTGCAGAAGGTGTAGTACTCCATCTGCTCGACGGGCACGCTACACATCTTCTGCACGATCTTCATCGCCAACGGCCCCTGTACGGCCAGCTGGCAGATCTCGTCCGAGGCGTTGTAGAGCTCCTTGCCGTGACCGGCCTCCATGCCGAGCTTGGCACCCTCGGCGAGGATGTGCTGCCAATCCTTTTCGGTATTGGCGGCATTGACACAGAGCATATAGGTCTCGGCATCGAAGCGATAGACCAAAATGTCATCGACGATGCCGCCGCGCCCGTTGGGCATGCACGAATACTGCACCTTGCCGTCGTAGAGCTTCGTGACATCGTTCGTTGTGATGCGCTGCAACAGCTCAACGGCCTTCGGCCCCTTGACCCAGATCTCGCCCATGTGGCTCACATCGAAGACACCCGCCCCGTTGCGAACGGTTGTGTGCTCGTCGTTGATGCCCGTAAACTCGATCGGCATATTGTAGCCGGCAAACTCGGCCATCTTGGCACCGGCGGCAATGTGATACTTGGTGAATGCGGTAGTTTTCATAAGCAGTTCTATCTCTTTTTTTGATTCTTATTCGTTCGTAGCGGCCAACTCCTCCTTGCGCTTCAGCCCCAAACGCGGGCAGCGTTTGAACTCCTTTGTGCGGTCGAACAGATAGCGGTAGGTTGTGTGCACCTTGTAGAGCGAGGCCCCCGCGTAGTTGATGATCATGCGGTTCATCACGGGGTTGAAGTCGCCGATCCACGCCAGCTCGATATCCTTGTAGGGGCAGCGATCCGACTGCACATACTTCAGATATTCGTACATAATGGCCGACTCGACCCCCTTGCCGTGATATTCGGGCGTGATGCCGAAGATGATGCCGAAGACGCGGTCGCAACGCTTCCGAATCTTCAACTGCCACAGTAGCTGCAACTTCTGCCACAGCCCGAACTTGCCGCCAAAACGGCCGATGATGCAGTTCAGGTCGGGAACCGTGATGAAGAAACCGATCGGCTTGTCGTTTTGGTAGGCGAAGAAGATGATGTTCGGGTCGATGATCGGCTTCATCATCGCCATCATCTGCTGCGCCTCCTCCTTCTCCATCGGCTTTACGCCCGAGAACATCGCCCACGCCTTGTTGTAGATCACGCGGAAGTTCTCGGCAGCCTCGCCCAGATGCTTTATGTCGATCTGCTCGATATGGTAGCCCGCCTCTTGGCGATAGAGTCGCTCGGTGCGATCCTTCAGACGGGTCGAGGCCTCCGATTCGCCGATCTTCCAGTTGTAGGAGTTCTGATTGAAGTAGTTTTGGAAACCGTAGTTCTCGAACAGTGCCTTGTAGTAGGGCGGGTTGTAGGGGTTCTTGTAGAGCGGCTCGTGGTCGAAACCCTCGACGAGCAGTCCCCACCAGTCGCGGCGTTGCCCGAAGTTGATCGGTCCGTCCATCGCCTCCATTCCCTTGTTCTTGAGCCACTCGCGGGCGGCATCGAACAGCAGGTTGGCAACCGCTTGGTCATCGATCGACTCGTAGAAGCCGCAACCGCCCGTCAGCTGACCGTTCGGTTCGCGCTCCTCGATGGCGGCCTTCTCGTGGTTGTAGAAGGCGGCGATGCGCCCGACGATCTTGCCGGCGGCATCACGAGCGATCCAACGAATCGCCTCGCCCTCCTCGAAAAGCTCGTTGCGCTTCGGATCAAAGACCTCGCGCACATCCTCGTCGATCGGGCAGACCCATTGGTTGGGGTAGCTCTTGTAGAGCTGTTTCGGATAGTCGATCCACTGACGCTCCTGTTCGGGCGTCAGAACCTCCTCTAAGGTGTATTTTTGGTTACTCATCGTATGGTGCAATTAGATAAAGATGTATTTCAAGATGAAGAGTACAGCCAAGATCGCCGTTGCCACAGGAATCTTCTTAAACTTGCCGCAGCAGATGTTGATCAGCACATAGGAGATCATACCGAGCAGGATACCATCCGAGATGGAGTAGGCCAGCGGCATGGCGATAATGCAGATGAAGGCGGGAATCGACTCCGAGAAGTCGTTGAAGGGGATGTTGCGTACCGGCTCCAACATAAACAGACCCACGATGACCAACACAGGCGCGGTGGCAGCTGCGGGGATCGCCAAGAAGAGCGGCGAGAAGAACAACGCAACAGCGAAGCAGCAGGCTGCGACAAACGCCGTCAGACCCGTGCGGCCACCCTGCGTCACACCCGAGGCACTCTCGACATAGGTCGTTGTGGTCGAGGTACCGATGCAGGCACCGACCGTCGTGGCGATGGCATCCGCCATAAAGGCCTCCTTCAGACGTGGGATCTGCCCATCCTTACCGATCATATTGGCTTTGAGGCAGACACCCACCAGCGTACCCACCGTATCGAAGAGGTCGATGAAGAGGAAGGTGAAGACTACGGCCAACATATCGAGCGTGAAGATGTGATCCCACTCAAATTGGAACAACAGCGGCTTGATCGAGTGCGGCAGCGAGATCAGACCACCCCACTGCGTGATCCCCATCGGGATACCGATCAGGGTTGTGATCAAGATGCCGATCAACATCGCACCGCGTACATTCTTGGCCACCAATACCGCCGTGATCACCAAACCGATTGCCGCCAACAAGGCACTCCCCTCGGTTACCTCGCCCAGCGAAACGAGCGTGGCGGGGTTGTCGATGATCACACCGGCATTTTTCAGACCCACGAAGGCGATGAAAAGACCGATACCGGCTCCGATGGCATTTTTTAGCGCATTCGGGATCGCATTCACGATCGCTTCGCGGACATTCGTGACGGTCAGCAGGATAAAGATCAGCCCCTCGATCAAGACCGCCGTCAGGGCAAACTGCCACGAGTAGCCCATACCCATACAAACCGTATAGACAAAGAAGGCGTTCAGACCCATACCCGGAGCCAACGCAAAGGGGAGTTTCCCCCACAAGGCCATCACCAAGGTACCGACAATGGCCGCCAAGGCCGTCGAGGTGAAGACCGCGCCGCCGGGCATTCCGTCCAACTCCTTAAACATATTGGGGTTGACCGCCAAGATGTAGGACATGGTCAAAAAGGTGGTGATACCGGCCAAAACCTCGGTGCGTA
>CAZVNR010000107.1:0-4819 GCA_964628945.1 uncultured Alistipes sp.
GGGACAAAAATAACGCAAAATTTGCGAAAAATAGCTACCTTTGTCCATTCAATCCAAAAAAGCGATGAACAAAAAACTCCTTGCCCTGCTTGTCGTGTTGGTCGCAGTGACTGCCTGCACCACAACTACCGTACCCGAAACCGACGGTCGTTTCGAGGCCGAGTGGTCGTCGCTTGAGCAGCACAACCCCGTGCCCGACTGGATGCGCGATGCGAAGTTCGGCATCTATGTCCACTGGGGGGTCTATTCCGTGCCTGCTTACGGTAACGAGCAGTACTACTACTATATGCACCGCGACTCCACTTCGGAGGACTTCCTGATGGGTGGTCATCGCCGCCACGCGGAGCTGTGGGGGCCGCTCGAGGAGTTTGGTTACCACGACTTTATTCCGATGTTCAAGGCCGAACGGTTCGATCCCGCGGCGTGGGCGACGCTCTTCAAAGAGAGCGGTGCGCAGTTCGCCGGTATGGTGGCCGAGCACCACGACGGCTTCTCGATGTGGAACTCCGACTACACCCCTTTCTGCGCCGCCAAGATGGGCCCGAATCGCGATTTGGTGGGTGAACTGGGCGAGGCGATCCGTGCACGCGGACTGAAATTCTTCCTCTCGCTCCACCACGAAAACAACTACACCTATGTCAAGGTGAAACCCCACTGGGCGGCCAATAATCCGAAGTACAAGCAGCTCTACGGCTGTCTGATGGAGCACGACGAGTGGCTTCGGATGTGGCTCGACAAGGGGCGCGAGGTGGTGTCGAAGTACAGTCCCGACATTATCTACTTCGATGCGTGGATGGATCAGATCCCCGACTCGCTGAAACGCGAATTTTTGGCACACTACTTCAACCACGCCGACCGCACGGGGCAGGAGGTGGTCGTGACCTATAAGTACGAGGAGCTGCCGCGCACGATCTGTATGCTCGACCACGAGATGCACGCCCCGACGGCGATCGACCCCGAGCCGTGGCTTACGGATCTGACGATCAGCGACGGTTACCACCGCTCGTGGGGCTATGTGAAGGGGATGCAGATCCTCTCGCACAAGGAGGTGATCCAACACCTTGTGCGCGTGGTGTCGAACAACGGCCGTCTGCTGTTGAACCTCTCGCCCAAGGCCGATGGTACGATCCCCGAGGATCAGCAGAGCGTGGTGCAAAATGTCGGCGTATGGCTCTGGTCGTACGGCGAGGCGATCTACGGCACGCGCCCCTTCGCTGTTTCGGGTGAGGTGGCCGACGGTTGCCAAGTGCACTATACGCAGAACGATCAGGCGCTCTATGCCATCTTCCTCGACTGGCCCGGGCAGGGTACAACGCTCGATCTGAAGGCCGTGACGGCCGACCGACTGGACGGGCGTGCGATCAAGAAGGCAACGCTCCTGTCGGTGAAGAAGAACTACGACTGCCCCTTCGAGCAGCTTCAGACGGGGCTGCGCCTGACGATCCCGAAGAACGGCCGCTATCCGTCGGATGCGGCGCAGGTGGTGCGTTTGGAGTTGGAATAGTACACAATGAACTGAAATTAAATCAATAAACGGATGAAAAAGATACTTTTCGCTTGCTTGGCCGCGCTGCTCTCGGTTGCGTGCCAAACGGAGGGAAACCTCCGCCTGACCTACGACGGTCTGCTGAATGATACGGTGCTCGTGGAGTATGCGCCGTTGCGGGCGGTGGTTGGCGGTCGTCGGGTTGCCCCCGATGTGACGATCGAGCGCGATACGGTCTGCCTCGATGGCGGTCGCCTTGTGATGCAGCTCGCCACCGACGAACCGCAACTGGTGCGCGTGCGCCCCTTCCATTACCGCATTGCCGCTACGAACGGCCGTGTATTCTACGGTGACGGTGGTACGGTCGATGTGGTGTTGCAGAACGACGAGCGGGTGCAGATGACTCTGAAGATGCAGCGCAGCGGCTACCTCAAAGCGCGTGTGAAGGGGTCGGAACTGAATGCGGATATTCAGTTTATCGGCAATCAGATTCGCGCCGCCCGCCACGACTACGAGGCGTTGGCTGCTCTGATCGGCAAAGAGGGGCGCGAGAATCCCGCGCTGCGCGATTCGTTGCGTGGTCAGTTGAACCAGAAACAGACCGCCTTGCGGCAGCTCTATGTCGATTATATCGAGGCGAATCCTGCGAAGGAGGCCTCGGCCTACCTCCTCTATGAGATGGGAGGCCACCGTGGCTCGCAGCTGTACGATAAGCTCGATAAACAGGTCTTTGTCGGCACCTTCCGCCCCGTTGCCGACCTTGTGGAGTACTACCGCGAGGTGACCCGCGTGCGCACGGCGGCTCGTCAGGAGATCTCCGAGGGAAAACCGGTTCCCGACTTCACGCTGCGCGACCGCGATGGCCGGCAGGTGACCCTCTCGTCGCTGCGCGGCAAGTGGGTGGTGGTCGAGTTCTGGGGCTCGTGGGATCAGCGCAGCCTGCGCGGTATGGAGGCGATGAAACGCGCCTATGCGAAGCATAAGAAGCGACTGGAGATCGTCGGCGTGGCTTGCAACGACCTGCCCGACAGATGGCGTGCGGCACTCGACAAGTACGAACTGCCGTGGATCAATGTGATCGACCCGAACGATGCGGCACCTGCGGAGTCCGTAGCTCTGCGTTTCGGCGTGGGTACCTATCCGACAAAGTACATCATCACGCCCGACGGCAAGGTGCATAAGATCGCACAGGGTGAACACACGAAGTTCTACGAAGAGCTGGATCGTGTGATACGGTAGAGCGGGAGGCTAAATTCAAAATTCAAAATTAGTTTTCAGCGATCAGCGATCGGCTGTCAGCTTTCAGCAGGATGATGAACCAACATCATCCTGCTCTTTTTATCGCGTCAGCCAAGAATAATTCTCAAATCTTAAATTCCAATTCAATTTTGCATTTTGAATTTTGCATTCTAAATTTTGAAATTTTCCCCCTTTTTCTATTGCTTTTTTCGCGGGCTTTCGTTATCTTTGTGGTGCTGAAATTTTTTTTGTCCGGAAACGAAAGCAAACACACAAATAAATTACCTTAATTCTTAACAAAATGGCAGAAAAGAAATTTATCACTTGTGATGGTAACTACGCTGCGGCCCATGTGGCTTACATGTTCTCGGAGGTCGCTGCGATCTATCCCATCACGCCGTCATCGACGATGGCAGAGTATGTGGACGAGTGGGCTGCTCAGGGCCGTAAGAACATCTTCGGCGAGACCGTTAAGGTCGTTGAAATGCAGTCGGAGGCCGGTGCCGCCGGTGCCGTTCACGGTTCGCTTCAGTCGGGTGCCCTCACCTCGACTTTCACCGCTTCGCAGGGTCTGTTGCTGATGATCCCGAACATGTATAAGATCGCCGGTGAGTTGCTGCCGGGCGTATTCCATGTGTCGGCTCGTGCACTCGCTTCGCACGCCCTGTCGATCTTCGGCGACCATCAGGATGTGATGGCTGCTCGTCAGACGGGCTTCGCGCTGCTGGCGACCTCGTCGGTTCAGGAGGTGATGGATTTGGCCGGTGTGGCTCACCTTGTATCGCTCAAGGCACGCGTACCGTTCCTCCACTTCTTCGACGGTTTCCGTACCTCGCACGAGATTCAGAAGATTGAGCTGATCGACGAGGCGAAGCTGACCGCACTGATGGATCGTGATGCACTGAAGCGTTTCCGCGCCGAGGCACTCAACCCCGAGCACCCCATAACGCGCGGTACGGCTCAGAACCCCGATATCTACTTCCAAGCACGCGAGGCCTGCAACAAGTTCTACGATGCGGTGCCCGATATGGTAGCCGAGACGATGGCCGAGATCTCGAAGATCACGGGTCGCAACTATGCTCCGTTCGTTTACTACGGCGATCCCGAGGCCGAGGAGGTTGTGGTCGCTATGGGTTCGGTAACCGACACGATCAAGGAGACGGTCGATTATCTGCGTGCACAGGGCAAGAAGGTCGGTTTGATCACCGTACATCTCTATCGTCCCTTCTCGGAGAAGTACTTCTTCGCAGCTGTGCCCAAGACGGTCAAGAAGGTCTGCGTACTCGACCGTACGAAGGAGCCGGGTGCCGAGGGCGAGCCGCTCTATATGGATGTGAAGTCGATGTTCTACGGCAAGAAGCTGCAGCCCGTCGTTATCGGCGGTCGCTACGGCCTTTCGTCGAAGGATACGACCCCCGCACAGATGCTGGCCGTATTTGAGAATCTCGCTGCTGCACAGCCGAAGGATCACTTCACGGTGGGTATCGTCGATGATGTAACGAACCTCTCGCTGCCCGTTGGTGAGGAGATCTCGATGGCCAAGCCGGGTACCTTCGAGGGCCTCTTCTTCGGTTTGGGTGCCGACGGTACGGTGGGTGCCAACAAGAACTCGATCAAGATCATCGGTGGTTCGACCGACAAGTATTGCCAAGCCTACTTCTCGTACGACTCGAAGAAGTCGGGTGGTTACACCTCGTCGCACCTCCGCTTCGGTGACAACCCGATCACCTCGCCTTATTTGGTTACGACGCCCGACTTCGTGGCTTGCCATGTGCCGTCGTATGTCGATAAGTATGATGTGCTGAAGGGTCTGAAGAAGGGCGGTTCGTTCCTCTTGAACTCGACGCACGATGCCGAGACGACCTGCCGCACGCTGCCCGATCACATGAAGGTTTATCTGGCCAAGAACAACATCAACTTCTACATCATCAACGCCACGAAGATCGCTGCCGAGCTGGGCTTGGGTTCGCGTACGAATACGATTATGCAGTCGGCCTTCTTCAAGATCGCCAATGTGATTCCGTTCGACAAGGCTGTTGAGGAGATGAAGCACGCCATCCTGAAGTCCTACGGTAAGAAGGGTGAGGATATCGT
>CAZVNR010000108.1:0-4703 GCA_964628945.1 uncultured Alistipes sp.
CTCCATAACTATTTCTTGGCTAATTTGTTAAACAATACCATCAGATAGCCCAGCGTGAGGAAGCCACCCGGTGCCAACACGAATACGAGGGGCATCACATCGGCCATACCGAGCGAAATGCCGAAGACGGCACCGCTGCCGAGGATCTCACGCACGGCACCGATCACCGTCAGCGAGAGCGTAAAGCCCAAGCCCGTACCCACACCGTCGAGTGCCGAATCAATCGCGCCGTTCTTCGAGGCAAAGGCCTCGGCACGACCCAAGATGATACAGTTCACCACAATCAGCGGGATAAAGACACCGAGCGAAGCGTACAACGCCGGCACGAAGGCCTCCATGAGCATCTGAATAATGGTCACGAACGAGGCGATCACGACGATAAAGGCGGGAATACGCACTTTATCGGGGATCAGGTTCTTGATGAGCGAGATCACGATGTTCGACATAATCAGTACGGCCATCGTCGCGAGGCCCATACCCATACCGTTCGCTGCCGAGGTGGTCGTACCCAGCGTGGGGCACATACCCAACACAAGCACAAAGGTCGGGTTGTTCTTCAGAATACCACTTAATACAATCTGCAACTTATTCATTTTGACCTCCTTCCTGAGCCGCAGGCTCCGTTTGGTTATCACTCGTTGCGGCCGTAGCACCCGAAGCCACATCCGTCGGCTCCGAGCCCGTCGCAACGCTCTTCATTGCCATCCAAGCGCGGTTGACGGCATCGACATAGGCACGCGACGAGATGGTGGCTGCGGTCAGTGCATCGACATCACCGCCATCCTTCGTCACCGCCAACCGGCCGTTAACGAGCTTCTTCTCCTCCAACTTCCGGTTTTGGATCGAACCCAGCAACGGGTTGCCCTCGTCGCACATCTTCGTACCCAAACCCGGGGTCTCGGCCTGTTGCAGCACATTGACATTGTTCACCGTGCCGTCGGGCAGGAAGCCCACCATCAACTTCACAACACCACTGAAACCCTGCTTGGTCATCGTCTCAACAGCGTAACCCACTACGGCATCGCCCGACTTGGCCGTATAGACCACGATCGGCAGCTCGTCGATCGTCAGATCGGTCGTCTCCGTCTGATCAAACGCGGGCAATACCTCGCCCAAAGCGGCCTGCGTCGCAGCCGCCTTTGCAGCGGCGATCGGCTCTACGGTGATCATATTCACAGCACCGACACCGGCCGATGCAATGAGCGTGATCGTGAAGAGCACCACTACCATATTAAAAAGTGTACTTTTCATCTTCTACCCTCCTCTATTTTACGCCAAAGCGTTTGGGTTTGATATACTTGTTCAACAGGGGCACAACAGCGTTCATAATCAAGATTGCGAACGACATACCCTCGGGATAGGCACCCCACAGACGGATCAGCATCGTGATCAGACCGATACCTACGGCGAAGATCACCTGCCCCTTTACGGTCATCGGCGAAGTGGCGTAATCGGTAGCCATAAAGATCGCACCGAGCATCGCACCACCGGCCAAGAGATGGAACAGCGGGAACTGCCACAAGAGGGTTGCATCACCGCCCCTCGTCAGTGCCACCACAAAGGCAAACACGGCCATCGTAGCCAACACCGTTACGGGGATGTGCCATGTGATGACCTTGCGCCACAAGAGATAGGCAAAGCCCACCAGCAGAGCCAAAGCAGCTACCTCACCGAGCGAACCCGGCATATTACCCAGCAACAGATCCGTTACGGGCAGCTGACCTGCATCAGCACCGAACTTCACGGCAGCCAGCGGCGTAGCTCCCGACAGGGCATCCAAAGCGGGGTTCTCGACCACGGGGAACGAGGTCATCTGCACCGGATAGGCAATCAGCAGGAAGACACGACCCACCAATGCGGGGTTGAAGGGGTTCTTACCCAGACCGCCGAAGGTCATCTTCGCCACACCGATAGCGACGAATGCGCCGATCACGACGATCCACCAAGGAATCGAGGCGGGGAGGTTGAAGGCCAAGAGAAGACCCGTCACAACTGCCGACCAGTTGTTGATCGTGCAACCGCCCTTGACTACAAATTTCTGAATCAGGTACTCGAACAGCACGCACGAAGCGATCGAGATCGCCGTTACCGTGAGTACGCTCGCAGCACCAAAGACCGCCGCCGAGACTGCCAAAGCAGGCAGCAGGGCGATCACCACATCGCGCATGATCGTCGCAGTCGATTGCGTCGATTGCACATGGGGCGAAGGCGAAACAATAAGTTTATTAGCCATAAGTTTATCTTCTGTTTATCGTTTACTTTTTCGGTGCTTGAGCGGCCATACGCGCACGGATCAGACCCATCACGGTCTGCTTGCCGAGGCGCACCCAATCCAACAGGGGCAGATAGGCAGGACAGGTCGATTGGCAGCAACCGCACTCGATACACGAGGTGATCATCTGCTCCTCCATCGCCTCCCAGTTCTTCTTCTGCGCCATCTTGGCCAACCAGTAGGGCTCCAAGCCCATCGGGCAGGCCGATACGCACTTGGCACACTTCATACACTGACCGGCCTCCTTGCGCTCGGCATCGGCACCCGACATCACGGTAATACCCGAGCAACCCTTCGTGACGGGCGATGCGAGGTTCACCATCGCACGACCCATCATCGGACCGCCGTTGATCACCTTACCTGCATCCTCGGGCAGACCGCCGGCAGCCTCGATCAGCGTCGAGATCGGCGTACCCATACGCGTCAGGAGGTTCTTCGGCTCCTTCAAGCCCTTACCCGTGATCGTCACCACGCGCTCGATGAGCGGCATCTTCTTCTGCACGGCGCGATAGACGGCGTAGGTCGTCGAGGCGTTGCACACCACGGCACCCACATCGATCGGCAGTGCCGGCGGGGGCGGAACCTGACGGCCCGTGATGGCAGCGATCAGCTGCTTCTCACCGCCCTGCGGATACATCACCTTCAGCGGCACGATCTCCACGCCCTTGAAGTTGGCGGCCAACTTCTGCAGGTGGGCAATCGCATCGGGTTTATTGTTCTCGATACCGACATAAGCCTTCTCAACACCGACGGCCTTCATCAGCAGCTCGACACCGATGAGCATCTCCTCGCCCATCTCGAGCATCGTGCGGTGGTCGGAGGTGAGGTACGGTTCGCACTCCACGCCGTTGATAATGAGGCACTCGGCCTTCTTACCGGCGGGGATCGAGAGCTTCACATGGGTCGGGAAGGTTGCACCACCCATACCGACGATACCGGCCTCCTTGATCGCGGCGATGATCGCTGCACCATCCAGCTCGCATGCACGCTTTACCTCCGTCGAGCGGTCGATCGACTCAACCCACTCGTCGCCCTCGCGCTTGATCGTGATCATCATCTGACGCAACCCCTGACCGTTGAGCTGCATATCGACCGACTCAACCGTACCCGAGATCGGGCTGTGGATGTTGGCCGACATAAAGCCCGTAGCCTCGGCGATCTTCTGACCCGTGAGGACCTTGTCACCCTTGGCTACGATCGCCGTAGCGGGTGCGCCGATGTGCTGACCGAGCGGGATCTGCACCACCTCGGGAAGAGGCAGCACCTCGATCGCCTTGCCGCGGCTCAGCTTATTTTCCTGCGGATGAACTCCGCCCATTGGAAATGTCTTCATATCTTCGTTTTTCGTTTGTCGATGGTTAAACTACGCTTTCTTGCCACGCACCAAGCAGAGCGGGTTCTTGCCGGTCTCCTTGAGCGCAACCACCTCACCGGCGACCGAAGTCGAAGCCTTCGACTCCATCACCGCCTTCTTCGGGTTGAGGAGCATCAGCGGGTTCGTACCCGAAGCCTTCAAAGCGATCGTCGGACGACCCTCGGCCTGTTTCGGCGCGGCAGCCTCACCGGCCTCGGCCTTCTTGGCAGCCGGAGCGGCCTTCGGTGCCTTCGGCAGCGGCTCCATACCTACGAGCTTGATGGCACCCGTCGGGCACTCGTTCACGCACTTGCGGCACAACTTACACTTCTCGGGGTCGATGTAGGCCAAATTGTTCTCGATCGTGATCGCACCAAAGGCGCAGACCTTCTCGCACTTACCGCAGGCGATGCAACCCGCCTTGCAGGCCTTGACCGTCACCGGACCCTTGTCCTTCGACACGCACGATACATAGACGGCGCGGTTCTTCGGCCACTTCTTGCGCAGCTCGATCACGAGCTTCGGACAAGCCTTGACGCAGGCACCGCAGGCCGTACACTTGTCGGCATCCACCTCGGGCAGCCCCGTTGCGGGGTTGATGTGGATGGCGTCGAAGTTACATACCTTCACGCAGTCGCCATAGCCCAAGCAACCGAACGCACAGCCCGTCTCACCCACATAGAGCGAGGCAGCTACGGCGCACGACTGTGCTCCGTCGTACTTGTTGGTGCGGGGACGCTTGTCGCATGTGCCGCCACAACGCACGGTCGCCGTTTGAGGCTCCTTCTCCGCCGCAGCCTTGCCCAGATAGGCAGCCACAGCCTTCATCGTTTCGCTACCGCCAACGGGACAGAAGAGCGACGAGATGTCGTCGTTCTTTACCAACGCCTCCGAAAGACCGCGACAACCGGCAAAGCCGCAACCACCGCAGTTCGCTCCCGGGAGCATCTTCTCCACATCGTCGATACGCGGATCCTCCTCCACCTTGAACTTCTGAGCCACAAAGTAGAGAATCACCGCCGCGAGGACACCCAACACACACAGTGTCAGGATCGTGTAAAGTAATACTTCCATTTA
>CAZVNR010000109.1:0-4700 GCA_964628945.1 uncultured Alistipes sp.
ACGCACTGGCCGGTTATGCCAACATCTTCCAGCGTAATGTGATGGCCTCGGGTGTGATCCCGCAGATCTCGGCCATCTTCGGTCCCTGCGCAGGTGGTGCAGTCTATTCGCCCGCGCTGACCGACTTCATCATCATGAAGAAGGAGACCTCGAATATGTTCCTCACGGGCCCGAAGGTCGTAAAGACCGTGACGGGCGAGGATGTAACGCAGGAGCAGCTGGGTGGTGCCACGATGCACACGACCAAGTCGGGTGTGGCTCAGTTTGCCGTCGATACCGAGGAGGAGGGTATCGAGATCATCAAGAAGCTGCTCTCGTATATGCCGCAGAACAACATGGAGGATACGCCGCTGGCCGTATGCACCGATCTGCCGACCCGTCTGGAGGACTCGCTCAACGAGATCATCCCCGACAACATCAACAAGCCCTATGATATGACCGAGGTGATCAAGGCCGTGGTCGATAACGGTGAGTATCTGGAGCAGGCTGCCGGCTATGCCAAGAACATCATCACCTGCTTCGCCCGTTTCAACGGTCAGGCTGTAGGTATCATCGCCAACCAGCCGAAGTTCATGGCCGGTGTGTTGGACATCAACGCTTCGCGCAAGGCTGCCCGCTTCGTGCGTTTCTGCGATGCCTTCAACATTCCGCTCGTAACGCTCGTCGATGTCCCGGGCTTCCTGCCGGGTACGACGCAGGAGTACGGTGGCGTGATCACGCACGGCGCAAAGCTGCTCTTCGCCTACTGCGAGGCTACGGTGCCGAAGGTAACCGTAACGCTGCGTAAGGCCTACGGTGGTGCCTATATCGTGATGTCGTCGAAGCACATCCGTGGTGACATCAACTACGCTTGGCCGTCGGCCGAGATCGCTGTGATGGGTGCCAGCGGTGCTGTTGAGGTTTTGTATGGCAAGGAGCTGAAGGAGCTGGCCGACAAGCCCGAGGAAAAGGCCAAGTTCATCGCCGAGAAGGAGGCCGAGTACAACGAGAAGTTCTCGAACCCCTACAACGCCGCTCGCTACGGCTATATCGACGATGTGATCGAGCCGCGTAACACGCGCTTCCGCATCATTCGCGCCTTGCAGTCGCTCGCTACGAAGCGTCTGCAGAACCCCGCGAAGAAGCACTCGAACATTCCTTTGTAATCCAATCCCAAGTTTTTTAGGCTATGATGAACTTTTTAGCAGTAACAGGCTGGGGTTGGTCGGAGATGCTGTGGTGTACGCTGATCAGCGTTGTGTTGGTGTTTGCCGTACTCGTCCTGCTGGTCTATGTGATGAAGCTCTTTGGTGTAGTCTTCGCCGAGAAGCCCAAGCATAAGTTGGCCAAGGTGGAGGAGAAGCCCATCTCGGAGGGTCAGCTCCACGAGGAGGAGATCGCCGCCATCACCACCGCGCTGAAGCTCTACAAGAGCGCGCTGCACGACCGCGAGTCGGAGGTGCTGACGATCTTGAGCGCCAAGCGTGCCTATTCGCCGTGGAACTCGAAGATTCACGGTTTAACCCAATTGCCTGACAGAAAATAAGAAATTACGACTATGAAAGATTATGCATTGAAAATCAATGGTCACACCTATAATGTGCAGATCGATGAGATCAACGAGCAATCGACTTTGGCGCGTGTGACCGTAAACGGTACGCACTACGAGGTTGAGATCGAGGGTGGCAAGGGTGCTCCCCAAGTGAAGCCGCAGGTAGCAGCCGCTCCCAAGACGGCCAACAGTGCGCAGATTACCCCGCAGACGGCTGCCCCCTCGGCTCCCGTTCAGCGTCCCGCAGCCGCAGCTGCCGGTGCGATCAAGTGCCCGCTGCCGGGTACGGTGATGGCCATCAAGGTTGCCGTAGGCGATACGGTGGCCGCCGGTCAGACGCTGCTCGTGTTGGAGGCGATGAAGATGGAGAACAACATCGACTCGGATCGCGCCGGTGTTGTGAAGCAGATCTGCGTACAGCAGGGGGCTACGGTAATGGAGGGTGACAACTTAATCGTGATCGAGTAGGGCTATGTTCACACTGCTTCAATCCTCTAATTTTGCACTCGAGAGCATCGAGAAGTTCATCAATTCGATGGGCTTTACGATGATCTTCGCCAATATGCAGTGGGGTAATTTGGTGATGATCGGCATCGCCTTCTTCCTGCTGTGGTTGGCGATTAAGAAGGAGTACGAGCCGATGCTGATGATGACCATCGCCTTCGGTATGCTCCTGACGAATCTCCCGAATGCCGGTATGTTCCACGAAGAGTTGTTCGCCGGCGGCCATGTGCATTGGGACATCTTCGGTACGCATCAGGTGCTGAACGCCGATGGCTCGGTGTCGTCGCTTGTGCCGGGTATGCTCGACTACCTCTATTTGGGTGTCAAGCTCGGCCTCTATCCCTGTTTGATCTTTGTGGGCGTGGGTGCCATGACCGACTTCGGTCCGCTGATCGCCAACCCGAAGAGCTTCCTGCTGGGTGCTGCTGCCCAGATCGGTATCTTCGCCACCTTCTTGGCCGCCTTTGCGTTGGGCTTTACCCCCGAACAGGCCGGTTCGATCGGTATCATCGGTGGTGCTGACGGCCCGACGGCCATCTTCCTCACCTCGAAGCTGGCTCCCGAACTGCTCGGCCCGATCGCCGTGGCTGCTTACTCGTACATGGCGCTTGTGCCGGTGATCCAACCTCCCATCATGCGCGCCCTGACGACGAAGAAGGAGCGCGAGATCAAGATGAGCACGCTGCGCACCGTATCGAAGAAGGAGCGCATCATCTTCCCGATCGCTATTGCTGCGATCATCTCGCTTTTGCTGCCCGATGCAGCCCCGCTGATTGGCTCGCTGATGCTGGGTAACCTGATGAAAGAGTGCGGTGTGGTAGATCGCCTCTCGAAGACGGTTCAGAACGAGCTGATGAATATCGTCGTGATCTTCTTGGGTCTGACTGTGGGTGCTACGGCTACGGCTTCGACCTTCCTCAGTCCCAATACACTGAAGATTCTGTTGATGGGTGTGACGGCTTTTGGGGTGGCAACGGCTTGCGGTGTGCTGTTTGCCAAACTGATGAACTGCTTCCTCAAGGAGGGTAGCAAGATCAACCCGCTGATCGGCTCGGCCGGTGTGTCGGCAGTGCCGATGGCTGCTCGTGTATCGCAGATCGAGGGCCAGAAGGCCAATCCTTCGAACTTCCTGCTGATGCACGCCATGGGCCCGAATGTGGCCGGTGTGGTAGGTTCGGCCGTTGCTGCCGGTCTGCTGCTCTCGTTCCTCGGGTAGGCCTTGTATAGACGAACTTTCGATGAGTGCAATGCGCAAAGGTGCATTGCACTCATCTTTTTTTGATAGTTGTTGTATTTTACCGCGATATTTCGTATCTTCGACAGCGAAAACCGCTAATTGCCAACTGATAATGAAGAGAATAAACGCTTTTTCCTGTTTCTTGTGTGCCCTGCTGCTGTTCTGTACGGTGGGTGAAAATGCTGCTCAAAGTCGTCGCCAACCGCTGCCGGCAGGATATGAATATTTTGATGTTGCCGATTCGGCTCCCGTTGAGGATAGCCACCAGATCCGTCATAAATTGGTTACCGCCGAGGGAACCTCTCAATACCTCTTCGGCTTTGCCAACAATGCCGGCGAGATCGTGGTCGAGCCGATCTACTCCTCGGCTGTCCAATTTAATGAAGAGGGGTACGCTACGGTGGTGAAGATGATCAACGGCGAACGCCGCGAGGGGCTGATCGACCGCACGACAAGCGTGGTGATCCCCTGCAACTATGCCAAGGTCTTCCCGCCTTCGGAGGGGTATGTCCGCTTCGCCGTAGGGTACGGCTACGAGCGGCAATTCGGCTATATGAATCTGCAAGGTGAGGTGCTGATCGCCCCCAAGTGGTTCTTTGCATACGATTTTAGCGAAGGGTACGCCGCTGTCCGCGAGCACGGCGAAAAGGGAAAGTATGGCTACATCGACACGACGGGGCAGGTGGTTGTTGCACCGATTTACGACGAGGCACGCGAGTTTACGGATGGCTACGCGGTGGTCGGTAAGGCGGATAAATACTACAACCAGCTGGGGCTGATTGATCGCGCGGGACGGGTGGTCGTTCCGATGGAGTTCTATACGGTTGGGCCGGTCGTTAACGGGCGTATGGTGGTCAGCCGCATCGTGGAGGGTAAGGAGCGTTTTGGGCAGATGAGCCTTGAGGGGCGACAGACCCTGCGTTGCGAATGGGACTATGTGTCGGAGTTCAAATTTGGCCGTACATGGGTCGGCACGGGGGAGTATCCCGATTGCCGCTATGTGATGCTCGACGACCGAGGAAACGAATACACCTACGGCGACTATTACGATCTGAACGACAGTAACCCCAGCGGCTACTACTCCGCCGCGATCCGCGATGCCGAGGGTCGGTTGCGTTACGGCGTGCTCGACAGCAATGGCAAGGAGGTGATCCCGTTTAAGTACGACCGTGTGACGATCTACACCCACCATCATCCCACGCGCGGCGATCTGGAGCGCGTGATGATGGAGTTGAACGGCGAGACGACCAGTAAAATTTTGGGCGAGGAGTAACATTCGATCGAAACGATCGGTCTGTTGCACTCGTCCCTCGTGTAATTCGAAGGGAATCTGCTTTACGAAAAAAACGATGCTGTGAAGGTGTCGTTTTTTATTCCTACTTTCACAACCGAAGTGCAAAGTTCGGTAGAGCCGAGCAATACAAAAAA
>CAZVNR010000110.1:0-4696 GCA_964628945.1 uncultured Alistipes sp.
TCGGCATCAGCGGATCCATATCAATCGTCTCGGTACCGTAGCACCAGCAGGGGGTCACCGATAGGACGGCGCCCACATTGTTGTCGCGGAACTTCTCGGCGCAGGCAGCCGCCTCGGCCACACCGCCGATCGTCGTATCGGCGATCACACACTGTACGGGCGTACCATCCGTATAGCGCAGGTGCTCGACGTAGAACTTGGCGACCGACTCGGCCATACCCATCGTCTTGGCCTCCAACGACTCGCGTACACCGCGACGACGACCGTCAATCACGGGGCGAATACCAATTTTAGGATAGTTTGTCATAGTTGTAGTACTAATTTAGGTTTGTTTGTTAATTATTGTCTTGGTTCTAATATCCGTTGTTTACTCACGGCGTACCGCCGTGTTCCTTTCACTTTGGGAGAGCTGGGAATACTGGGAGTGCTGGGAGAGCTGCGAAATAGATCAAAAAAATAATTTTGAATTCTAACTTCTAAATTTTGCATTTAGCAAAATCGCTTTACTCTTTGCGCTTATTGAAGAGCTTGGTCAGGATGAAGCCCACCAAGAAGATCGCCGTCGTACCAAAGACAATCGTCAGGTAGGTGTGCAGCGGCGAGCGGAACTCGTAGAAGGGCTGGCCCTCGTTGATAAAGGGCGAGAGGCTCATCCACGCGATCACCATGAGACCCACGATAACGGCCGTCACCGAGTGCGCCTGCTTCACCTTGTTGCAGACAAGCGACAGGAGGAACAGACCGAGCATACCGCCGCTAAAGATCGAGGCGAGTTTCCACCACGCATCGAGCACGCCGTCGATGTTCATCATCAACAGGCCCATCACGATACCCAAGCCGCCCACAACAAACGACGAGAGGTAGAGCACCAGCATATTCTTCTTCTCCGACGACGGTCTCTTCGCCCAACGGCCGACAAAGTCCGTCAGGACGATCGTTGCCGAGGAGTTGATACTCGTGGCGATCGTGGACATACCGGCCGAGAAGATCGCAGCGATCACCAAGCCCGTCAGACCCGTCGGCAGGCCGTGCACGATAAACCACGGGAAGACCTGATCCGACTCCGTACCGGCGGGCAGCAACTCGGGCTGTGCCGTGTAGTAGGCGAACAGCGCCGTACCGATATAGACAAAGACGAGCGATACGGGGATGTAGAGCAGCGAACCGAAGAGGGTCGATTTCACCGCCTCGGCCGTCGATTTGGTCGTCATATAACGCTGCACATAGTTCTGATCAATGCCGTAGTTCTGCATATTGGTAAACAGACCATAGATCAGCACCACCCAGAAGGTCGGCTCGGCAAGACTCGCACCGAAGCTGCCGAGCGAGAACTTCCCGTGTGCCGAGGCGATCTCGAAGAGCTGCGAGGGGCCCTCGGGCATCGTAAAGGTGAGCAGCACGGCGCAGACAACGGCTCCGACGATGAGGATGATGCCCTGAATGGCATCGGTCCACACCACCGCCGCAATACCGCCCAAGAGCGTATATACCAGCGTGATAACGCCCGTCCAAATGATGATCGTCTGAATATCCCACCCGAACATCGTATTGATCGGCAGTGCCAGCAGCAGCAGGATCGACCCCACACGCGCCAGCTGTGTCAGAAGGTAGCAGACCGCCACATAGCAGCGTGCCCAGTAGCCGAACTTCTGCTCCAGATAGTGGTAGGCCGAGACGCTGTTCACATTGCGGTAGAGCGGGATGAAGATCTTGGCCGCCAACCATGTAGCGATCGGGATCGAGAGCGAGAAGACAAAGGGGTTCCAGTTGCCGGCATAGGCCTGTCCGGGCAGACCGAGGAACGAGATCGACGAGACGAAGGTGGCGAAGATCGACATACCTACGACCCAAGTCGGGAGCGAGCCCTCGGCCTTCGTAAAGGCGGCCGCACCCTTGCTCGAACGGAAGTAGAACGAACACCCGAAGAGTGCCACACCTCCGACGAAGATGAAGAAGACGATGTAATCGAGAATCGTTAATTCCATAGTTATTTAATTGTGCGGATTAAATTTCGTAACCGAGTGCAACGAGTGCCTGACGAATCTTCTCACGCTCCTCCGTACGGAATTTGCGGTAGGGGTACGAGAGGTAGTCGTCGCAGATGCCGAGGAGCGAGAGGGCGCACTTCACACCCTTCAGGTAGCTCGAGCCGTACTTTCCGACCGTGTAGATCGAGGTCGAGATCTGCATAATCTTACGCTGCAGTTCGCGCACGCGCTTCAGATCACCCGCCTCGGCCGCATCGAACATCGCAACATAGAGCTCGGGGAACATATTGGCACCGCCATTCACACCGCCATCGGCACCCATCAGCACGCACTCGCCCGTCAGCTCCTCGGGACCCACATAGAGCGAGAAGTCCTCGCGGTCACCCAAGAGGTAGATCAGCGTCTGGAAGTAGTTCATATTGGCCGACGAATCCTTCAGTCCGACGATGTTGGGGTGGTCGGCGAGGACGGCTACGGTCTTGGCCTCCAAGAAGACCTTGACATGCGAGGGCATATTATAGAGGTAAAGCGGCAGGCAGAGTGCATCGGCGAGGGCCGTATAGTACTCGATCAGCTCCTGCTGCGACGAGGCGAAGTAGTAGGGGGCGGCAGCCACCACACCTACGGCACCACACGCCTTGGCGTGCTCGGCCAAACGGATGCTCTCGTCGAGCGAGGTATCGGTCACACCCGCCAAGACGGGCACGCGGCCGGCCACCTGCTTCAGCACCAACTCCACAAACTCGTAGCGGAGCTCGTAGGTGAGGCTCTGCGCCTCGCCCGTCGTGCCGAGGATAAAGAGGGCGTGCACACCACCCTTCAGCATGTGTTCAATCAGGCGGATCGCACCCTCACGATCCAACTCGTCATTCGCCTTGAGCGGCGTGATCATCGGGGGAATAATTCCTCTCAATTTTTTCATATCGGTCAGTTATTGTAGTTTTTATTTGCAATATTACGCATTTTGATCCAAACAAAGATATAAATTTTTAGCGAAATGATGTACAAAAATTAAAAAATCCACCTTCCGAATCAAATATTTTCTTACCTTTGGTCAAAATTCAAACTTAAAACCAATTATTTATGAATCTCAAACACCTTATCGTGCCCCTTGCAGCATTGCTGGGTGCCTGCGCAACACCGACACAGAGCGAATTGGCATGGTCGAAGATCTACCCCGAGATCGAATCGAAGATCGTCGCCCCGACCTTCCCCGAGAAGAGCTACGACATCCGCGACTTCGGCGCAAAACCCGAGGTGGCCTCGCACGAGGCGATCAACGCCGCGATCGACAAGTGCTCGACCGAGGGTGGCGGCCGCGTGGTCGTGCCTGCCGGTACTTGGCTCACGGGTGCCATCTGTCTGAAATCGAATGTCGATCTGCACCTTGAGGAGGGTGCCACGCTCCTCTTCTCGGACGATCTGGACCACTACCCCATCGTTCGCACGCGCTGGGAGGGTATGGATTGCTACAACTACTCGCCGATGATCTACGCCTACCAACAGGAGAACATCGCCGTAACGGGTCTTGGTACGCTCGACGGCGGTGCTTCGGTCAAGAATTGGTGGGCGATGGTGTGGAACCTCGAAACCGACTGGGAGCCCGAGCGCCGCAACACACAGCGTTACGGTCGTCCGCTCTTGCAGGAGTGGATGGATGCCAAGAAGCCCGTCGAGGAGCGCGTAATGGGTCACGGCTACGGTATGCGCCCGCAGCTCGTCAGCCCCTTCGAGTGCAAGAACATCCTCATCGAGGGTGTGACGATGATTCGCTCGCCCTTCTGGAACCTGCACCCCGTATTCTGTGAGAATATCACCGTGCGTGACGTGAAGTTCAACAACGACGGCCCGAACGGTGACGGTTGCGACCCCGAGTCGTGCAACTACGTCCTGATCGAGGATTGCTATTTCAACACCGGTGACGACTGCATCGCCATTAAGTCGGGTCGTGACGGTGACGCACGCGCTTTTGAGATTCCGAGCCAGAACATGATCGTCCGCAACTGCGAGATGAAGAACGGCCACGGCGGTGTGGTAGTTGGTAGCGAGATCGGTGCCGGCTACAAGTACCTCTTCGTGGAGAACTGTGTGATGGATTCGCCCGAGCTGGATCGCGCCATCCGCATCAAGACCAACGCCCGTCGCGGTGGCGTGATCGAGCACATCTACGTGCGCAACGTGACGGTCGGCCAGTGCAAGGAGTCGGTGCTGAAGATCAACCTGATCTACGACCAGAAGAGCGTCGGTGACGCTACGGATTACCCCGTGGTACAGGATGTCTATCTGGAGAACATGACGAGCCAGAAGAGCCGCTATGGCGTCTGCGTCACGGCCCTGGAGAACGTGAACAACATCCACAACATCTACGTCAAGGATTGCGAGTTCAACAACCTCGAGAAGGAGGAGTCAATCTCGGGCCAGAGCGACCCGATCAACTACGACAACGTCGTGATGAACCTCGCCCCCGCCGAGGAGGAGTAACCGACCACTTTCCACCCAAAAAGCCGCAGCTGATTCAGTTGCGGCTTTTTAGCTAGAGGAGAGAGCGAAGAGGAGAGAGCAAAGAGTTAAAAGAGATTAAAGAGATTAAAGATTTTAAAGATTTTAAGGAGATTAAGGAGCGATCGTCAATCTCTTTAATTTCATTATTTTCTTTAGGGAGGTTCTATAAATTAAGCGCTTGTTAATCAGTGTATTATTTTGTATAT
>CAZVNR010000111.1:0-4515 GCA_964628945.1 uncultured Alistipes sp.
ACCTTCTCGAACTTATAGCCGAGGCGTTTGAGTTCGAGCGCGGCACCGATGCGGAAGAGGGTGCGGGCGGTGCGGGCGAAGAGGTAGAAGGCTTTGGTGGTCTGCGCCTCGGTATCCTCGCGGCGGATCAGGGTCATCGCCGTATGGGCACAGCTGCGCATCATATCCTCGATCTTACGGTACGCCTCGCTCTCGAGCGAAAGCCCCAAAATCTGCTCAACAATATGTTCGTCCATATCGTCGAAGCCCTGCGCACCGTGCAGGTCGGTATAGGGAGCCGTGCTGCGCTCCTCCCACGCCGTATCCCACCAGTGGGCGACCGCCATCCCGACATAGCCCGCCCACGCAATGGCAGCGGCGGGGTAAGCGTTCACCTGCGGCACGGCATCGGCCATATACTCGGGAGCGTACTCCTTCCAGCGGGCATCAATATCTTCGGACGAGAGGAGCGTACCCTCCAGCATGCCGTGCGAGGTGCAGAGTTTGAGCAGCTCGAGCTGCAGATTGGCTTCGTAGGTGTCGAAATATTCGGTCTGTTCCATTGTTTTGCGTTGTTTGACACGGCAAAGGTAGCCATTTTCCCGCTCGAATGTTAACGAATAGTTGCAGAATTGTTAAAAAATAGTTATCATTGTAGCTGATTATTGAAATTTTAGCGGTGGACGATTAATTTTGTTCGGCAAAAATTAAAAAGAGCGACCTAACCAACGCAAGAAACAAACTTAAATTTTCTATAAGTATGCTAATGCAACTCTTAACCCTGCTCGGTGCACTCGGTATGTTCCTCTACGGAATGAACCTGATGAGCTCGGGTCTGCAGAAGGCTGCCGGCAGCCGACTGCGCAAATTCTTGACGGCAATGACCTCCAGCCCGCTGAAGGGCGTGACGACCGGTTTGGGCATCACCTCGATCATCCAGTCGTCGAGTGCCACAACTGTCATGGTGGTCGGTTTCGTGAATGCAGGTCTGCTGACCCTGACACAGGCCGTAGGTGTGATCATGGGTGCCAACATCGGTACGACGGTTACCGCGTGGATGGTGTCGTTACTCGGTTTCAAGGCCGACATCTCGATCCTCGCCGTACCGCTAATGGCTGTCGGTTTCGTGATGAGCATCGCCAAAAGCGAAAAGTACAAAAACCTTTCGGAGTTCGTGATCGGCTTCGCGCTACTCTTCCTCGGTCTGTCGCTGATGAAGAATTCGGTGCCCGACCTGCGCGAGACGCCCGAGGTGATCTCGTTCATCCAGCAGTGGAGCGGTCACGGCTTCTGGTCGGTGATCCTGTTCCTCATCTTCGGTACGGTGCTGACCCTCGTCTTGCAGTCGTCGAGTGCGACGATGGCGCTGACGCTGATCGTTTTGAGCGTGGGTTGGATCTCGTTCGATATGGCCGCCGCGATGGTGCTCGGTGAGAACATCGGTACGACCATCACGGCCAACATCGCTGCCGCCGTCGGTAATCCGAACGCCCGCCGTGCCGCCTTGGCGCACACCTTCTTCAATCTCTTTGGTGTTATTTGGGCGTTGATTCTCTTCCGTCCGTTCCTCTCGTTTATCGGTATGATCATCGAGGCGTTGGGGTATCCCAACCCCAACGAGATCGTCTATGCCGCCGGTCTGACGGAGGGTGGCATGGAATCGACCGCCGCACTGTATGGTGTTTCGATGCTCCACACGCTCTTTAATACCTTCAACACCTGCATCCTGATCTGGTTCACGCCGCTGATCGTGAAGGCTGTAACAGCCGTGATCAAGGCGAAGCCGCAGGACGAGGCCGAGGAGAAGGTGAAGCTGAAGTACATCGCCGCCGGTCCGCTCGGCACACCCGAGTTGGCCATCACGCAGGCCCGCAACGAGATCTCGCACTTCGCACAGATTTCGCGCAACGGCTTGGGTTACATCAAGTCGGCCATCCACGCCAAGGATGAGGAGGCGTTCGAGACCTATCGCAAGAAGCTCGTGAAGTATGAGGAGATCGCCGACCGCATCGAGTTCGAGATCGCCCAATTCCTCAACGCCGTATCGAAGAGCGACATCAGCGAGGAGACGCAGGCGAAGATCAAGTCGATGTACAAGATCATCGGCGAGATGGAGAGCCTCGGCGACTCGGGTGAGGCGATCAGCCGCATCCTCTCGCGCCGCAACATCCATGGCAAGAGCTTCACGGAGAAGCACATCGAGAAGGTGGATCTGATGATCGAGCTGCTCGACAAGGCCTACGAGGTGATGATCGAGAACCTCTCGAAGCGCAGCGGCGAGGAGATTCTGCTCCGTCAGGCCGTCGATTGCGAGATCGAGATCAACAACACGCGCACGACGCTGCGCGAGGAGGAGATCCTCCGCATCGAGCAGGGCGAAACAAGCTACGCCGACAGCGTTTACTACATCGATGTGATCTCGGAGATCGAGCGCATGGGCGACTACATCATCAACATTTCGGAGTCGCTCTAACACCGCACAAACTTTCCGAACCAACAAAACTAACCGTGAGGGTGAGCAGCAAGCAGGCTGTTCACCCTTTTTTTGAGAGCAAAGAGGAAAGAGGCAAGAGCAAAGAGAAAAGAGAGAACCTTGCGATTAAGGCGAGCGCAGAGGCCGCTTGCGGACTTTACCGAGCCGGAGCAACCAAGAGTCAAAGAGCAAAAAGAATGAATTTAGGGAGGTTAAAGAGGCGAATCGTACAAAGGAGGGTTGACGCAGTAGGGTAAATTGCCAAATTTACACGGCTTTTTGTGAAACTTCCGCAAATTTTATTTATTTGGATGATTTGATTTTGCAGTTGACGGATTTTTATCTATTTTTGTGATGCAAACCTTACAAAAGGATCGTTTTTCTGATTTGAAGGGTGAGCAGGCTCGCGCAATGGGTGGTCATAATTACGGTAGATCTGCGCACCTGTTTCACCCTTCCTTTTTTTTATGCACTGAAACAGGGCAAGCCAAAAGCTGACAGCTATCCGACAAACAGCGCGGTGAGGGCGCCGGCGACGAGAAGCGGGTAGAGCGTTTGAGCGATGGGTTGGTGCAGGCGGATGAAGAGCACCGGCACGAGCAGCGTGGTCGGGATCGTCAGCAGGGCGATCTGTACACCGACTGCGGGGGCAAAGGCGGCCGTCAGCAGCGTGAGCAGCAGCAGGGCACTGATCAGCAGCAGAATATGGCGAGCCTTGATGCTGACATTGTAGCTGTTGGTGCGGAAGAGCGCGTAGGCGACAAGATTCAGCACGATCAGCGTGCCGAGGTAGATGCGCTCGACCAGCGTGCTGTTGAGCAGAGCCGTACCCAATTCGCCGTCGGTCAGCATCCCCACAAAGACCCGCAACGGAGCGAGCAGTTCGCCCCCTAATCCCCAATTCACATAGCAGAGCACGGCAAAGGGGAGCAACAGACCGCCGAGAGCGACGATCAACTCACGGATCGTGCGACGAAAGCGGCGTGCCGCCACCGGAAAGAGCAGCAGCAGCGGAAGCGTAGCCGGCTCGGTCATCAGCAGCAGCGCAAAGAAGAGCGTACTGCGGAAGATGCGATCGAAGCCGAAGCCGTTGCGATAGCTCATGCAGAGGTTCTTCACGGAGAGCATCAGGAGCATCGACACGACGATATCCGTAAGGTATTGGCCGCTCTGTATCGTCCCGATCATCGCCAAGCCGTAGAGCGGGATCGCAAGGCAGGTACCCGTGCCGTAGAGGTTGTAACGCAGGGTCAGGCGACCGAGCGAGGCGCCCGTGTAGATCATCAGAAAGCCGCCGATCCAGCGGGCGAGGGTCGGATGAAGTGCCTGAAAGTGCTCCAACCACACCCCGAAGAGGGGGATCGGAAGCCGTTCGGGCGCGTATCCGCCATACAGATCACCGCACACCGCCCCCGAGGTCGACGACGAGAGGGCGACGATCGTGAGCAACAACAGGCTCAAAAAGGCGGGGACAAAGGGTTGTCGGGCTACACTGAACTGCATTGGAAAATTCGGATCGCTTTGGAGAGCAAAATTACAAATAATTCGTAACTTTACAACGCGAAATGCAAAAAGCAACGCGAAAGAGAGGATGTTGGAACTTTGCTCACAATACGAAAAGTTGGAGGCGGGCTGCGACGAAGCGGGGCGTGGCTGCCTCGCAGGGCCGGTCTTTGCGGCGGCGGTGATCCTGCCGCCCGATTTTCACCACCCGCTGCTGAACGACTCGAAGCAGATGACCGAGCGCAACCGCGAACACCTACGCGAGGTGATCGAACGCGAGGCCATAGCGTGGGCGGTCGAGGCGGTCTCGGCGGCACGCATCGACGAGATCAACATCCTCAACGCCTCGTTCGAGGGGATGTCGTTGGCCGCCGCACGGCTCGATCCGCAGCCCGAATTCTTGGCCATCGACGGTAATCGTTTCCGTACCACCCTTGCGCTCCCCTACGCCTGCTTCGTGAAGGGCGACGGCCGTTTTGCCGACATCGCCGCCGCCTCGGTCTTGGCCAAGACCCACCGCGACGAGTATATGTGCCGCATCGCCGAGGAGTATCCGATGT
>CAZVNR010000112.1:0-4281 GCA_964628945.1 uncultured Alistipes sp.
CTGTATTACAAATATTTCAAAGAACCATATTTTATTTTAACGGAACACTAGTGATGCAAAATTCAAAATGAGCTGTCAGCATTCAGCATTCAGTTGCCAGCGTTTGAGAGCAAAGAACAAAGAGAGAAGAGAAAATAGAAAAGGCCGGAGGGGTTACCTCGGGAGCGGCAGCGAGAGCGTTCGGGCGTCCAAGTAGCCGTTGGGGTAGGGGCTGAAGAGCCACGCCTGTCCGTTCGTCAGATTGACATAGCCGCCGATCTGTAACGAGATGTTATTCAGTACATAGACCCTCGGCGGGAAACCGTGATGCACCACCCGAACCGACTGCTGGCGCGGGGGCTGCGGTGCGCGTGGCAGTGCGAACGGAGCGACCCCGAGCGTGGGGTGCGTGAGGGTGAACTCGGGCAATCGGCTGATCGAATCGAGGTAGTGATGGCGACGCGCCAACTCGGTCGGCGCGAGCGGCCGTTCGAGGCCACTTGTGTCGGCCTCCTGCGCCCACGCAACCACCCCCAAAAAGAGTGCAACCGATAACCCAAACAGTCGTTTCATACGGCTGTTTGTTGCATATTTCGTGCCTGAAACAGAGAACAGAGTACAGAGCAAAGAGCAAAGAGCAAAGAGATGGGCTGCGCGACGCAAAACAGAGAATTTAGGGAGATTAAGGAGTTTAGCGACGCCGATCCAATTCCCTAAATTCTCTACGCTCCCTAACTTCCCTAAAAAACTGAAGGCTGATAGCTGACTGCTGAAAGCTAATTTGCCCGTCAAAACACTTCGCGCAGGATGCGAACCGACTGCACGGCGTTGATGCTGTCGAGGTGGTAGCCGAAGTAGGTGAGCATCGCATTGAGAAAATCGACCCGTTGCGTGCGGTTGAGCTCGATCGCGTTCAGCTCCAAGATGTTGCAAGCAAGCAGCCGATCGAGCAGGGCGGCCTCGGCGGGGGCCATCGAGAGGGTGTGAAGCGGCGGGCAGGGGCAGAAGAGACCCTCCTTGATGTCGAACCAGTCGCCGGCAGCGTGGTCGTTACCCGGGTAGTAGCCCAGCAGGCGGCTCAACTGTGCCAAGAACCAGAGGTGGAAGTTCGCTACGCCCTCCTCCAGCTCGTCGAGGGCGGCGACCGAGTTCCACACGAAGTCGAAGAGCGGCGTGTTGGGTTCGCTCTCGCGCACGAGGCGGTAGATCACCTCGGCGATGAAGATCGCCATCGTCGATTTGCGCACATCGAACGGGATGCCGCGCAGCAGGAAGCCGCCGCGAATCTCCTTGAAGCGGTGCATCTGCCCGCTCTGCGACGGTTCCAACCCCTCGAACTCGACGGGAAAGGCGGGCTGAAAGAGTGCCTGCTTCGAGCCGCGCCCCGTCCGCGAACGCACCCCCTGCACCATATAGCTGCGCCGGCCGCCCACATCGGTCAGGAGATAGACGATCATCGACGAGTCGCCATATTTGAGCGTGTGCAACACAATGCCGCGCCCCTTGTAACTTTTCAACGCCTGCCTGTTGTAAGATTATGTAAAATTCACTACCTTTGTCGTTGGACAAAGATAGCGATAAAATGGCAGAAAATCTGCAAAAATGGGCAGAGGTTGGTAAAAAATACCGGACCTACATCCGCTTCGAGAAGCGGTTGGCCGCCAACTCGGTCGAGAGCTACCTGCGCGACTACCGGCAGTTCGCCCACTTCATCCTGCGACAGTACGATGTACCGCCCCACAAGGTCGAACGCGAGATGATCGAACGCTACCTCGCGTGGCTCTACGAACGCGGGCGCGAGAAGAGCTCGCAGGCGCGCGCCTTGAGCGGGATCCGCAGCCTCTACGACTACCTCCTGCTCACCGACCGCATCCAAACCTCGCCCGCCGAGTTGATCGCCACGCCGAAGCGGAGCCGTCACCTCCCCGAGGTGCTCGCCACCGACGAGATCGACCGCATCCTCGCCGCCATCGACCCCTCGACCCCCAAAGGTCGGCGCGATCAGGCGATGATCGAGCTGCTCTACTCGTGCGGGTTGCGCGTCTCGGAACTGACCGCCCTGCGCGTGGGCGACCTCTTCTTTGGCGAGGGGTATATCCGCGTGGTCGGCAAGGGCGACAAGCAGCGTTTGGTGCCGATCAGCGCAACAGCACGCGAGCGGATCAGTGCCTACCTCGACGAGCGCGTGCCGGCTCGCTCGGGCGAAGAGGTGCTCTTCCTGAATAACCGCGGACGGCAGCTTACGCGCGTGATGATCTTTACCATCCTCAAAGAGGCCGCCCTGCGTGCCGGCATCGAGAAACCGATCTCGCCCCACACGCTGCGCCACTCCTTCGCCACGCACCTCTTGGAGGGGGGCGCGGGCATCCGCCAAGTACAGGAGCTGTTGGGACACGAGAGCATCCTCACGACCGAAATCTATACCCACCTCGACCGCGAGCACCTGCGACGGACGGTCGAGGAACACCTTGTTCTGTAACCAATCAACACAACCTATTATGAAACAGATTACATGGATTATCGGGCTCTTCGCCCTTCTTACGACCGCCTGCAAGCCGACCGCCAAAGAGCCGCAGCAGCAGGCCGATGCGGGAACATTGACCTACTACGAGGACTTCGAGTCGAAGTACTTCCCCGCACGCAATGTCCTTGTGTGGCTCCCCGAGGGCTACACCGAGGAGGAGCGCTACGCCGTGCTCTATATGCACGATGCGCAGATGCTCTTCGATGCGACCACCTCGTGGAACAAGCAGACATGGAATGTCGATTCGGTCGCTACGGCCGTGCAGCGCGACGGCCGGTGCCGTCCCTTCATCGTGGTCGGCATCGAGAATCACCCCACGAACCGTCTGACGGAGTATATGCCGCAGCGCATCCTCGACTACCTCCCCGCCGATAACGCCCTCTTGGCGCAGTACGGGCACGAGAACTTCATCGCCGACGGCTATCTGAAGTTCTTGGTCGAGGAGCTGAAACCCTTTATCGACAGCCGCTACGCGACGCTCTCCGATCCGGCCAATACGGTGGTGATGGGGTCGAGCATGGGCGGTCTGATCTCGCTCTACGCCCTCTCGGAGTACCCCGAGGTCTTTGGCGCGGCGGGGTGCCTCTCGACCCATACGCCCGTAGCGATCGGTGCGATGGAGACCGAATCGCCCATCTGGAGCAAGGCCTTCCGCGACTACCTGAACGATCGTCTGCCCGCCGCCGAGGGGCATCGGGTCTATATGGATTACGGCGACCAAACGCTCGATGCCGCCTACGCCCCCTATCAACGGCAGGTGGACAGCCTCTTCGCGGCCAAGGGGTGGTCGTCGGAGCAGATGCAGACCCGCTTCTTCGCCGGCCACGCCCACGACGAAAACTCGTGGAAGAGCCGCCTGCATATCCCCCTCGAGTGGCTGTTGGGGAGGTAAACATTAAAAACTTGGGGCTGTCGCAACTAAACTTGTTGGACAGCCCCTTGTTGTTTCCCCTTTCGACTATTTCTCCTCGGCGGAGGCGAGGTTCATCGTCACATTTTCGTAATTGATCGGATCGCTCAAGCCGCTGATCGACTCCTCGGCTTTGAGGTTGTTGAACTCGCAATCCTTGACATAGATGTTGTGGATGTTGTTCACATTCTCCAGCGCCGTCACGCAGACACCGTAACGGCTCTTTTGGCTCGTCATCTTCTCCAGATAGACATCCTGTACAACGGGGTAGTCCGTCGCATCGCCTACGCTCTTCTGATCGTAGATCAGGTTGATCTTCAGCACGGCCTCCTTGCACTCGCCGACCGTCACATTGCGTACATAGATATGCTCGATGACACCGCCGCGACGAGCGTTGGTCTTGATGCGGATCGCGCGATCCAGCTCGGGTGAATCCATCACGCAGTTCTCAACAAAGAGGTTCTTGTAACCGCTGCCGATCTCGCTGCCGACCACCACGCCGCCGTGACCGTTCTTCATCTCGCAGTTGCGGACGATCATATTTTGGCTCGGGATGTCGATCGCGCGGGCATCGCCGTCACGACCCGATTTGATGGCGATGCAGTCGTCGCCCGTGTTGAAGAAGCAATCCTCGATCAGTATATAGTTACACGACTCGGGGTCGCAACCGTCGCCGTTCGGGCCATCGTTGATGAACTTTACATCACGCACCGTGATATTCTCGCAGAAGACGGGGTGCAGGTTCCAAAAGGGCGAGCGGATCATCGTCACACCCTCGACCAAGATGTTCTTGCATTCGAAGGGGCTGACTAACTGCGGGCGCATACCGTAGCCGTGACCCATTACGCGCTCCTCGACGGGCTTCTTG
>CAZVNR010000113.1:0-4190 GCA_964628945.1 uncultured Alistipes sp.
CCCCTGCTTCTTCGAGCGCAGGATCGAGAAGACCGATGCCGAGTCGGTCGAGGACATCGTGGCGGCCAACAACATCGAGAAGGGGAACGAAAGTTCGAACCCGATCCACGGGGCGATCAGCCAGACGATCAGCGCAAGGATCGCCGCCGTCGTGATGACACCGGCCGTGGCCAAGACCAACCCGGGGGCGATGATCGGACGAATATCGCTGAAGCGTGTATCCATACCGCCCGAGAAGAGGATGATACAGAGGGCGATCATTCCGATAAACTGTGCAAACTCGGGCGAATCGAATGCGATGAAATCCCATCCGAAGAGCATACCGACACCCAAGAAGAGCAACAAGGCCGGCGCACCAAAACGATAGGCCACCTTACCGGCCACTACTGCCACATAGAGCAGCACGGCGCCCACAAACATAAAATGCTCACCACTCAAATCAAACATAACCTTGTCTAACCGTTTTTAATGTTGTTCGTATCTGTTTTCGGGAGGTCTTCGGGGCGAATCGCGCATCGATCCGCCCCGCGCTCCCTCATCTGTTTTGTCGTCCAATCGGGTTGCTACTGCTCGATCACCTTTACAGGGGTGATCGGCTGGTACTCAAACCCGACATACTCGTAGGCCTGTACGGCTGCAAATTGCAGGTTGGCCGAGTGGTAGATCACAACGGCAACGCCCGAAACCTGTCCCTCGGGGGCAGCAAAGAGCCGCTTGAGCGAACCCTCCTCGATGAGTCGCTGCACCTCGCCGCGACGCTCGATCGGGAAGTAACGCTCGACATAGCGCAGCTTCTCGCCCGTTGCCTTCAGTGCGGGGGTACCCAGCTTGTCGCTCAAACGCGAAACGAGCATCAACAACCCAATCAGCACCGCACCGCCCGCGAAGAGAATCAACGACGAGGCGAGGTTGTCCGACATCGTGTTGCGTGCCATATAATAGAGAACTACCAAGGCGATCCCGACCGTCATCACGGCAATCGAGGGGATCAAACTTTTGCTGCGGCGCACCACAGCACCGCTCGGCAAGGCATAAAGTGCCTCGCAAATCGTACTTTTATCCATCTTGTTGTATGAATGATTATTTAGTTGTTATAGTGAAAGAAAGAACTGAAATCAAACCCTCTTCCGAACTAAATAATCCACCGACACAGCCGCGCCGAGCTGTAGGGCGCAGTGACGGCCGTGACGGTCTGTGGGTGAACGAACCCTCCGTACGATTTGGTAAAGCGACCCTGCAACGGTTGTGATGCGGTGTGACCGCCGTCGCCGTAACGCGAGGTGTGCGACTTCGCGGGCGTGCGCATCTGCAAACGCGCCGACGAAGGCAGGCTCTCGAACGACGAGGGAAGGTTCAGGTGGCAGTGACGACGCACCTCGGCTACCCACTCGGCAGCCGTCTCGGCCTCAAGTAGTTGCGGTTCGGTCGGAATCTGCGCTGCAGGCTCCTCCCCGCGCCCCAACCATGCGGCCAGCACGACAAAAATCCATCCTATTTTACATAACCACTGCATATCCTACAAAGGTAACGCAAAATAATAGAAATTCAAAATGTAGAATTTGAAATTCAAAAATTTAAAATTAGCGGTCAGCTTTTGGGCGGTTCGACAAAAGGCTGGGAGAGCTGGGAATACTGGGAGTATTGGGAGTACTGCGAGTACTGGGAGTACTGCGAGGCGGGTAAAAAAAATAATTTTGCATTTTGAATTTGCGCAGCGGTGGCTCGCCACCACTATATTAAAGGCTAAAAAACGAAAACCTCCCCGAAAAGACGAGGAGGTTTCCACACAATCGGCCGTCCACTAATTACTTACCCATGTAGCCTTTGATATAGTGGTGGTGACTGCCCCAACGCTCGAATGCCGCCTTGTCCAGCTCCTCACGAGCCGACGGGTGGGCGATCGAGATCAAGAGGCGGGCACGCTCCTGCATCGTCTTGCCGTAGAGATCCACCGCACCGTACTCCGTCACGAAGTAGTGGATGTGGTTACGGGTCGTTACGACACCGGCACCGTCCAACAGCGTGGGGCAGATCTTCGACACGCCCTTGTTCGTGATCGAGGGCATGGCGATAATCGCCTTACCGCCCTTCGAGAGCGAAGCACCATAGACGAAATCGACCTGACCACCTACGCCCGACCAGAACTTCGTACCGAGCGAGTCGGCGCAAACCTGACCCGTCAGATCGACCTGCAGGGCCGAGTTGATCGCCGTTACGCGGTCGTTCTTCGAGATGATGTAGGGGTCGTTCGTGTAGCCCACATCCATCATCAGTACGCCCGGGTTGTCGTCGATAAAGTCATAGACCTTCTGCGAACCCATCAGGAAGGTCGAAACCATCTTACCCTGATCGATGTTCTTCGCCTCGCCGTTGATCACACCCTTCTCGACGAGCGGCAGTACGCCGTCGGCGAACATCTCGGTGTGGATACCGAGGTTCTTGTGGTTGCCCAGCTGTGCCAAGACGGCGTTCGGAATGGCACCGATACCCATCTGCAGCGTGGCACCATCCTCGATCAGCGCGGCGCAGTGCTTACCGATGGCCGTCTCGACCTCGTTAGGAGCGGTGAAGTGCGCCTCCATCAGCGGCGTATCGTCCTCGCACCAGATGTCGATCTTCTGCATCGGGATCATGGCATCACCGAAGGCACGCGGTACATTCTTGTTTACGACGGCGATCACATAGTCGGCGCACTCGACCGCGGCCAGCGTAGCATCGACCGAGGTACCGAGCGATACATAGCCGTGCTTATCGGGGGGCGTGACCTGAATCATCGCCACATTGCACGGAACGGCACCGCAACGATACAGACGCTGCGTCTCGCTCAGGAAGATGGGAATGTAGTCGGCGTAGCCGCTCTGCGTCACCTTGCGGACATTGCCGCCCACAAAGAACGAATCGAGCTGGAAGACCCCCTCGAACTTCGGATCGGCATAGGGAGCCGGACCCTCCGTGTGGAGGTGGTGGATGTGTACATTCTTCAGCTCGCCGCGCTCACCGCGTGCACACATCGCCTGAATCAGGCACTGGGGAGCCGAGGCCACCGAGCTTAAGTGCACATGGTCGCCCGACTTGATCACCTTGACGGCCTCTTCTGCCGTCGTGAAATGGATAGGAGTAAGCATTTTGCTTGTAGTTTATGTTAGGTTAATCTTCTTATTTACGCTTCACTTCGACCTGCTCGTAGCCCTCGATGATGTCGCCCACCTTGATATCGTTGAACGACTCGATGTTCAGACCGCAATCCATACCGGTCGTCACCTCCTTCACATCGTCCTTGAATCGCTTGAGCGAACCGAGCTTACCGGTGTAGATCACGATACCGTCGCGGATGACGCGGATCGGCGTATTGCGGCCGATCTTACCCTCACGCACAATACCGCCGGCGATCGTACCCACCTTCGAGATCTTGAAGGTCTCCAATACCTCGACCGAGGCGACGATCTCCTCCTTCATCACCGGCTCCAACATACCCTCGATGGCATCCTTGATGTCGTTGATCGCATCGTAGATGATCGAGTAGAGGCGAATCTCGATCTCCTCCTTCTCGGCCACCTTGCGGGCAGCTGCCGAGGGGCGCACTTGGAAGCCGACGATAATGGCGTTCGATGCGGCGGCCAACAGCACATCCGACTCCGAGATCTGACCGACGGCGGCGTGGATCACATTCACCTGTACGCTCTCCTTCGAGAGTTTGATGAGCGAACCCGACATCGCCTCGACCGAACCATCGACATCACCCTTGACGATGATGTTCAGCTCCTTGAACGAGCCGATCGCAATGCGGCGGCCGATCTCGTCGAGCGTCACATGCTTCTGCGTCATAATGCCCTGCATACGCTGCAACTGCTCGCGCTTGTTGGCAATCTCGCGTGCCGAACGGTCATCCTCCATCACATTGAACGAGTCACCGGCCTGCGGAGCACCGTTCAGACCCAACACCTGTACCGGTGTCGAGGGACCTGCCTCGGTCACCTTCTTACCGTTCTCGTTGAACATCGCCTTCACGCGACCGGTGAAGGTACCCGAGAGGATCACATCACCGACACGCAGCGTACCGCTCTGCACCAAGATCGTCGATACATAACCGCGACCCTTGTCGAGCGTCGATTCGATCACCGAACCCGTTGCACGCTTGTTGGGGTTGGCCTTCAGCTCCAACAGCTCGGCCTCCAACAGCACCTTCTCCA
>CAZVNR010000114.1:0-4147 GCA_964628945.1 uncultured Alistipes sp.
CGCCGTCCAGTCCTTGCCGTCCGACACCACACCCAACGGCTTGGGCACGGTCAGCGCGGCCAGCTCGGCGTTACAGGTGCCCCCTGCAACCCCCACCACCTGCAACGCACTCTCGCAGGGACAGCCGCCGTCGAAGTAGGAGGAGAGCGAAATGACGGGACACGAGGCCGTGAAGCGGTCGTCCAACGCCGCCAGTTGCATCGTCTGCGTACCGCCGCCCGATGCACCGCAGATGCCGACCCGCGCGGGGTCGATCTCCTTGCGCTGCAACATCCGATCGAGCAGCAACTGCCCGTTCATCAGCTGCATCACCTGCGCCAAGAGCGAGTGGTGTACCTTCGCGCCGAGTTGCAGTGCCGATTCGCCGTAACCCACCAAGTCGTAGGTGACAACGAAGGCTCCCATACGGGCCCAAGTGGCGGCGCGGAGCTGCGTATCGTCGGCGTAACGCTCCGTATGGCCGTCGGGTGAGAGAATGAGCGGATAGCGATCGCCGCGCACCAAGCGGTCGGGGGCGTAGATCGAGCCGCAGAGATAGAGCCCCGCGAGGGTCTCGATGCGGAAGTTCTGCACCGTGTAGCCCGCGTAGCGGCGCGCCTTGGTGAGCACCATCGGAGCCTCCTTGACGGTCAGCGCACGCAGCTGCTCGATCTCCGTGCCGAGCAGCCGGCGAAGCCCGCTCCGTACGGCCTCGCGTCGCTCCTCGAAGGCGGCTTGGTGGCTTGCCTGCTCCGTGAGGTAGGCGACCATCCGTGCCCCTTCGTCGGGCAGTCGGCGGTGCGACTCGTAGGACTTTATTTTATAATAGGTAGCGTGCTGCTTGACAAACTTAAAGTTGAAGGGCTTGAGCACATTGTCCAACGACTCCTCGATCGAGTAGGGGCGGATGCGCGAGGCGGCGTAGGGGAGTACGCACCCCGCCGTATCGACCTCGATCTTAAGGCGTGTTTTGAAACGCACGGCCAGCTCGTCAAGCATCTCGCCGAGCGGGCGCGTGTGCGTGCGGTCGTAGTCGAACGGTTGTGCCTCGGCGGTGCCGATCGTGAGCACGGCGAGTATCGTTAAAAGTCGTTTCATCCGTTACAAAGTTTTACTAAAGTGGTGTGTGCCCCCCTCGACGGTCATAAGCTGCGTGTCGTTCGGGAGGAGAATATCGGCGCGGCAGTTGGCCGGCACGGTCACATCGAGCGTGAAACGCCCCGCGTCGTTACGCCAAGCGATGCGGTACTCGCCCCACAGCGAACGGAACGAAACGGTCAGGTGCTGCAGATCGCCCACGGGCTGCGGTGCAATGAGCGGATGGCTGTAACTCAATCCGTTCGGATCGGGTTGCAAACCCGCCAACGAGCGGAAGAACCACTCGTCGATCTGTCCCATCATAAAGTGATTCCACGACGAACCCTGTCGCGGATCCCACTGCTCGGTGAGGGTCGTTGCGCCATATTTGAGTTGGAAGCCGTACCCGGGTGCCTCTTCGTGGTTGTGCATCGCGTACATCAGTTCGTTCAACCCGTTGCGGGCGAGTGTCTGGAAGAGGTAGCGGTTGCCGACATCGCCCGTCGTGAGGCGCACGCCGTGCTTGTGAATATCGGCCACGAGGTTCTCCAAGACCGCCGCGCGTCGCTCCGAGGGGACGATCTCCAAGAAGAGCGGCAGGGCGTTGCTGCACTGGCTCCCCGTACCGTACCGGTTCGTGGCGGGGTCGAGGTATTTGGCGTTGAATGCCGTAATGACCTCCTCGCGCAGCGCGGTGTAGTACGCCTTGTCGTGTGCATTGCCCACCATCGCGGCCGCCTTTACGAGGTGCTCCAGCGCGAAGATGTAGTGCGCCGAGGCGACTAATCCGACGGGGGTGTTGCGCGAGAATCCGGCGCGGAAGTCGCCGTAGTCGTACCAGTCACCCAATCCGAAGTCGATCAGATGCCCCTCCGAACGAGAAGTGAGGTAATCGACCCAACGGCGCATCGTGGGGTAGTACTCCCGAATCAGTCGATCGTCGCCATAGGCCTCGTAGTACATAAAGGGGGCGATGATGCTCGTCGCGCTCCATTCGGGCGAGTCGGCGAAGGCATCCATCCCGGGCCCCTCGAAGATGACATAGTTCGGCGCCGTGGTCGGGATCATACCGTCGGCACGCTGGCTGTCGGCGATGTCGCGCAGCACCTTCGGGAGGTAGGTCGTCAGATCGTAGTTGTAGAGGAGTCCCGGGCCGTTCAGATGCACCTGCTCCAACCAACCGAGCTTCTCGCGGTGGGGGCAGTCGGTCCAGACGGCCTGCATGTTGCTGCGGACGGCGTTGTGGATCAGTCGATGGGCGGCGTTGAAGATCGCATTCGATGACTCGAACGAGGCGATCTCCTCGGCGGCGTTGTGGACAAAGCAGGAGTGAATCTGCTCGATGACGGGCAGCTTATCGGGGTTCTTCATCCCCTTCAAAACAGCCCCCTCGACCTGAATGTAGCGGAACCCGTAGTACGAGAAGCGCGGATGCCACACCTCGTTGCGTTCGCCCTTCAGCGTGTAGGTGTAGTAGTGTTGGCGGCCGGTCTGTCGCTGCTGTGCGGCGTTCGAGTCGGTCTTGGCCTCGGCCACGACGAGCGTGATGCGGTCGCCGCGCTTGCCCTTGACCTTGATCTCGGGGAAGCCGGCGAGGTTCTGCCCCATATCGAGCAGGATGGCCGACGGATCGACCGTGCGTTTGGTCTGCTTGGTCGCCTGCTCGACCTCCTCGGCCGTCAGCTTATGCACCGACTGCGGCGCATAGCGGCGGGCAATCCGAACGGGCGGTGCCTGTTGTGGGCGCAGCGTGCCGCGCGGAGCCTCCTGTACGACGACCGGTTGCCACGCAGCATCGTCGAAACGGGGTTCGTTCCACCCCTTCTGCTCCAAGCGGGCATCGTAGTCCTCGCCGCCGTAGATCGTGTTGAAGGTGATCGGGCTGAATGCGTACCGCCACGACGAGTCGCTCCGAACGATCTGCTCCGTACCATCCTCGTAGCGGATGCGGAGCTTCAGGTTGAGCGTCTCGGGGCCGAAACCGATCTGCAGCTTGCGGTAGCGTTTGCGGTCGGCGATGTTGTAGAATCCGTTGCCGAGCAGCACACCGAGGGCGTTCTCCCCCTCGGCCAATCGTGTCGTCACATCGTAGGCGTTGTAATAGACCGTCTTGTGGTAGTCGCTCCACAGGGGGGCGAACTCGCTCGTGCCGACCTTCGCGCCGTTGATCGAGAGCTCGTAGTGTCCCAAGCCCGAGATGTAGAGCACGGCATCGCGCACGCGCTTCTCGGTCGTGAACTCCTTGCGCAGGCAGATGCTGCGCCACGCCAACGAATCGACGGCATCCCACGCGGCGCGGGTCAGCGAGTCGCGCATATGGGCACCGTGAAACTTGCGCCCCTCTGGCAGTCGGGCATCGGCGTAGCTGATCGCGCCGATCCACTCCGCATCCATCCACCCCTTCGCAGGGGCAAGACGGAAGGGTTGCGGTTGGCTCCACGACGAGGCTTCGTCGTGCTGATCCCACACCCGCACGCGCCACGAGTAACGCTCCATCGGACGGAGCGCAGGGCCGGCGTAGGGGCGCAGTTGGCTCTGTGTGTCGGCAACCTTCTCGCTCGCCCAGTGGAGTGCGCCCTGCTCGTCATAGACCTCGATGGCGTAGGCCGACTGCATCGTCGAGGCCCCCTCGACAAGGAGTTCCCAACCGAAGCGCGGCGTGGTCGTATCGAGTGCCAACGCCTCGCGTTGCAGCTCGCAGGTGGTCTGTCGCACCCCGAGTGCCGAGGCCGAGAGGGTGGTAAGTAGCAGTGCGGCGGCACCGAGTAGGTGTTTGAGTTTCATCGTTCTGTCGGTTTAGAGTACATCCTCGCAGACGATGCGCTCGATGCGCTCGCTGTGGCCTACATTCTTGCCATCGACGAGAACAGTCAGACCCTTGCCCTGATGGTAGTGCGTGCCGTACTTATCCCACACGATCGTTACGATGTGGCCGTGATACAGCACATTGTCCAAGCAGAAGTAGTCCCACTTCGCCTCGGGAACGAGCGGATTGACCTCGAGCGTGCGATCGGCGCGCGGGCGCAGACCCATCATACCCGTAATCATCAGGTCGTTGAAGGTCGAGTGGTTGTAGTAGCGGGCACGCTCC
>CAZVNR010000115.1:0-4144 GCA_964628945.1 uncultured Alistipes sp.
GCTAATCTTCTTTCGTCATCTGCTCCTTGAGTGCGGCCAACTTCTCCCACTCGCCATTGTGCATCTCGTCGTTCTGCTCCTTGCGCTGCTCAATGGCCGAAAACTCCTCGGCCGAGACGATGCGGAAACGCTCCATCATCGCGGGGTCGCACTCGCCCTCGGCGTGTACGCGCTGGTAGGGGAGCGAGAGGACAATGCTTTCGTAGATGTAGTGTGCCAAATCGACCTCCGTATCGCCCGGGTAGAGCCACAGCACCTCGCCGTCGTACTCCTGCTCCTCGTCCGAGAATTTGACGATGAGCTGCCCCTCGTATGCGATCGGCAGCGTGCAATCCTCCAAGCAACGGTCGCACGGAACGACCACCTCGCCCTCGATCCGAAGATCGACGACCAGCTGCTGCTCGCTGCGATTCAGCGCAACATCCACCGCGCAATGACCACCCGTCAGTTCGCTGTTCTCGAACTGCTCAAACAGCTCCTTGCCGACCTCGAAGTGGAAGTCGTGCAGGCCGTTCTTCAGCCCCTTGAACGCGATCTTGCAGGTATTCATAGCTCTTCTTCAGTTGCTTAACGCACAATTAGTCCGCAAATTTACGCAAAAAATGCCGATTTGCAAACTTTCTTGCGTAGTTTTCTCTTTTTGCAGCGTGCAGATGGCGATTTTTTATTGTATCTTTGCTCTATGAAGCAAGAGCAAAAAGGTTTTCGCATCGAGCTGCGATGCAGCGACGAGGGGTGGTGGCACTTCAATATTGAACTGCTGTGCGAGGCGCGCAACGAGCACGGCGAGCGCATCGGTTTTACGGCAACGCACTCGACGATTGCCGAGGTGGGAGCCAATCTGAAACAGCGCCCTCGGGGGTGTGCCCATCCCGAGGCGATCACGCTTGCAACACCCCCCTGCGACCACGCGCAGCTCTTCCTCTATCTGATCCCGCACACCCTTCCCGAATCGAATCGGGTCGAGGAGATCGCCCCCTTCCCGATCCGCCTTACGATCTATGCCGACGGCGCACTGCTGCGCACCGAGGAGCACATGGTCAATCGCTGGTCGGGGGCCTCGATCGCGCTGCAGCTCCGCCGCTCGTAGCGGGGGCAGGCGGGCTACTCGGCTGGAATCGAAGCGGCCTTTACGCGGAAAAAGTTGTTCGCACCACGATCCAACAAGCGATACTCGGGGTGGTTGCCCCACAAAGCAGGCTCGTCGTAGATCGACATATCCTCGCCCGTGTCGTTTGCGATGTAGGGTGAGATCAGCGTGTGCCACTTGGCAATGCGCCGTAGGCTCCCCTCCAAGGCAAAGAGCTCGTCGCCGGCACACAACTCGCGCAGGGCATTGAGGTAGATCGCCCGCCAATCGTCGAACTCCAACAGCTTAAGAATCAGCTTGCGACTCTTGTCGCCCCACTCGAGCGGATTCTGTCGTCCGGCATCAATCCCGCCGCCCGATGTGCCGAGCGTGTTGTCGTAGTCGTAGGGGATGAAGAAGAAACGATAGTCGGTTGTGCTCGACGAGTTGAAGTAGATGTAGTAGTTGTTCTGGCCGCACCAGTAGTCATCCCACATTCCGACCGCCACATTGACGGCGTAGGTCTTAAGCAGCAGCTCGACATCCGTAACGCGCGTGATCCAGTTGCGGAAGGCCTCCCCCTCCAAGGAGTTGAGGTTACGGATGAAGTCGATCAACTGCGCCTTGGCCGTACCGAAACGATCGGTCTCGGTCTTTAAGACATAGGGGAGGTTGCGTGTACCGGCATCTTCATCCGACCAGAAGAGATCGTCGCTCGTGCTGTTCAGCCCCGCGCCCCAAGCGCACTTCCACAAGAAGTGGTCGGCCGATCCGAAGAGGGCCTCACGCGCCTCGAGGTACTCCTCGTCGATCGCCTCCAGCATCTCGTAAACGCCGTAGTAACACTCCTTTGCATCCCCCTCGACATGGAGCCACAGACGGCAGTAGGAGGTCAGGATGCCCGTCTCGATGCCGTAGCGACGGAAGAGGTTGTAGCAGTATATCTCGCGGATGTAGGTCGGGTCATCCTTGCACCACTTCAGGTGGATCTTGCGCAGTCCGCCCAACTCGTGGGCATCGTCCTTGACGAACTTACGCAAGTTGAGCATAAAGTGCACATGCCGCCAATCGGTCTTACCGGCTTGGTGCTGTTCGCCGTAGCTGCCCTCGGGACGACGGCGCGAGGTGTTGCCGCGCAGGCGCAGACCGGCCTCGATGTAGCTGTGGGTGGTGTTGTTCTTCGTGAACGAGGCATCGCAACGGATGTACTCGTCGGTGTTTTTGTCGGCATCGTATGCGGCGAGCAGACGGTTCCACTCCGCAAGCGAGATCGCGAGGTGGATCTCGGGCAACGCCTCGAGATCAAAGACATAGCTTCGTCCGTCGGTGACGGTCGGCGTGTCGGGTGTGTCGCCGCCGCCAACGGGCGAGTTCGGCTCGGTCGCCTCGAAATCGACCTCGGTGTTCAGAAACAGCCCGCTCACGGCCGCCGAGGCGTTGCTGTAACCGACCGTGGGGTGCAACACGACATTCCATCGCCCGCCGTCGGGGATGCGGGCAGCTATATCGAAGGTGTGTTCGACGGCGGCATCCCACTGATCGACGGCACGCGGTGTCGGCTGTGCCGAATTGACGAAGTAGTCGATGCGGTAGCCGCGCCGGTCGAGCAGCTCGACGAGGATCGATTTCGACCCCGAGATGCCCGTCTTGCTCGTGCCGAGGCCGACGGCATCGGTCGTGAACGACTGCCCCTTGCACCCCAATACGGCGTAGCCGCCTGCCGGCAGGAGCGTCCCGTCGGGGATGCGGTATTCGCCTGTTCCGTCGGCATTTTGCAAGAGTCCCTCGTTGTTCTTGCGCAGCGCAAAGCCCGAGATGTTGCACGGCTTCTCCGAGGGGTTGTAGAGCTCGATATACTTCAGCTCGGTGTTGACCTCGTTGATCACCACCGCAGGCAGTTCACTGTCGGGCACTTTCAGCCCCTCCTCCTTCGAGCACGCCGCCGCGCACACGGTCAGCAGGACATACAGCAGTCGTTTCATCATACATTGCGTCGTTTTTACAAAGGTAGATAAAAAAAAGGATTTTCGACGAATCGAAAACCCTTTTCTTTGAAAAGCAAATCAGCAATTACTTGTTGTAAGCCTTCATCACCGAGATCAGGTCGAGCACCTTGTTCGAGTAACCCCACTCGTTGTCGTACCACGAAACAACCTTTACGAAGGTGTCCGTCAGTGCGATACCGGCCTTGGCGTCGAAGATCGAGGTGCGAGCATCGCCCAAGAAGTCCGACGAAACGACAGCCTCGTCCGTGTAACCCAGTACGCCCTTCAACTCGCCCTCCGAAGCAGCCTTCATTGCAGCGCAGATCTCATCGTACTTGGCGGGCTTTGCGAGGTTCACCGTCAGGTCAACAACCGATACATCGAGCGTAGGAACGCGCATCGACATACCCGTCAGCTTACCGTTCAGCTCGGGAAGTACTACGCCTACAGCCTTGGCAGCACCCGTCGACGAGGGGATGATGTTACCGGCAGCAGCGCGACCACCACGCCAGTCCTTCAACGAGGGACCGTCAACGGTCTTCTGCGTAGCCGTCGTAGCGTGAACCGTCGTCATCAGACCGTCCGTAATACCGAAGTTGTCGTGGAGCACCTTTGCGATCGGAGCCAAGCAGTTCGTCGTGCACGAAGCGTTCGAAACGATCGTCTGACCTGCGTAGGTGTTGGTGTTAACGCCGCATACGAACATCGGGGTCTTGTCCTTTGCAGGAGCCGACATTACGACATACTTTGCACCGGCCTCGATGTGAGCCTGAGCCTTCTCCTCCGTAAGGAACAGACCCGTCGACTCAACTACATACTCGGCCTCAACCTCGTTCCACTTCAGATCGGCCGGATTGCGCTCAGCCGTTACGCGGATAGCCTTGCCGTTTACGATCAGCAGGTTCTTCTCCGTGTCGAAGTCGATCGTGCCTTGGAACTGACCGTGCATCGTGTCATACTTCAGCATGTAAGCCAAGTAATCTACCGGGCAGAGGTCGTTGATACCTACGATCTCATACTTGTCCGTCTGCGTCTGGGCAGCACGGAAGACCATACGGCCGATACGACCGAAGCCATTGATACCAATTTT
>CAZVNR010000116.1:0-4061 GCA_964628945.1 uncultured Alistipes sp.
CCCAGATACCGCCCATCGTGTAGTGCACGGCGGGGAAGATCTGCATCGGCTCCTCGTAGGGGCTGACATCGGTGATCTCCTCATACATATCGAAGAGGTTGCCGTAACGCTGCTTGATGATATCCTTACCCAGACGCTCGATGGCGGTCTTGAAGTCGAGGAATACGGCCAAGCCCGTCTCGTTCACGCCGAAGCCTGCATCGCAACGCTCCTTGGCGGCACGCGAAGCGACATCGCGCGGCACGAGGTTACCGAAGGCGGGATAGCGACGCTCCAAGTAGTAGTCACGATCCTCCTCCTTGATATCCGACGGTTTGAGCGTACCGGCACGCAGTGCCTTCACATCCTCCAGCCTCTTCGGAACCCAAATACGACCGTCGTTACGCAACGACTCCGACATCAGCGTCAGCTTCGACTGCTGCGTACCGTGTACGGGGATACAGGTCGGGTGGATCTGCGTGAAGCAGGGGTTGGCGAAGCCGGCACCCTTGCGGTAGCACTGGAAGGCAGCCGAACCGTTCGAGCCCATGGCGTTGGTCGAGAGGAAGAAGACATTACCGTAACCACCCGAGGCGATCACGACAGCGTGTGCACCGTGACGCTCGATCTCACCCGTTACAAGGTTGCGGGCGATGATACCCTTTGCCTCGCCATTCTCCACGACGATGTCGAGCATCTCGTGGCGCGGGTAGCTCTTCACCGAGCCGGCTGCGATCTCCTTGTTCAGGGCAGCGTAGGCACCCAAGAGGAGCTGCTGACCCGTCTGACCGCGTGCATAGAAGGTACGCGATACCTGTGCACCACCGAACGAACGGTTGGCCAACAGACCGCCGTACTCGCGTGCGAAGGGGACACCCTGAGCGACGCACTGGTCGATGATGAGGTTCGACACCTCGGCCAAACGATAGACATTGGCCTCACGAGCGCGGTAGTCACCGCCCTTGATCGTGTCGTAGAACAGACGATAGACCGAGTCGTTGTCGTTCTGATAGTTCTTGGCGGCATTGATACCACCCTGTGCGGCAATCGAGTGTGCGCGACGGGGCGAATCCTGAATGCAGAACACCTTGACATTGTAACCCAGCTCACCGAGCGAAGCGGCAGCAGCACCGCCACCCAAACCCGTACCGATCACGATGATGTCGAGCTTACGCTTGTTGGCGGGGCTCACGACCTTGATCGCTGCCTTGTGGTTGCTCCACTTATCGGCCAACGCACCGGCAGGAATTTTAGCATCTAATTTGAAAGCCATATTGTTGTGTGTTTATTTGTTCTGAAAGATTGATCCGTTTAGCAGGCACCGCAGCAGGGGCAGTTGGCCTTGATGAAGAAGAAGATAACCACCGCAGCGAAGCCGAGGAAGATGAGCGTTGCAACGAGGTTGGCCAAGCACTTCAGGCGGGGATACCAAGTATCGTTTGCCCAACCTGCCGTTTGGAACATCGACCATACGCCGTGCGTGAGGTGGAACCACAGGGCTACGAACCAAACGAGGTAGAGCACCACATTGTACCACTTCGAGAAGGTGTACTGGATCAGCGCAGCACCGTCCGTAGCAGCGACCATCCGGCCACCGACCATCGACTCGTGGCCGCCCATAATCTCAACGAGCTGCATCTTTGCCCAAAAGTGCGTGAGGTGGAGCAGCAGACCCAAGAGTACGATCACGCCCAGCACCAACATATTCTTCGAAGCCCACGACACACCCGGCTCCTTGGTCTCGACAGCGTAACGCTGTGCGCCGCGAGCGCGGTAGTTGTTGACGGTAAGAATCAACGCATAGACGAAGTGCACCACCACCAACGCCGCCAAACCGGCCGTACCAACGAGTGCGTACCAGTTGGCACCGAGCAACTCGCAGATCATGTTGTAAGCCTCGGCCGAGAAGAGGGCCGTGAGGTTCATAGACATATGGAAGATGATAAAGAGCACGAGTGCGCAACCCGAGATGCTCATCACCAGCTTCTTGCCTACCGATGATTTGATAAGAAAACAGTTCATAATTGATTAAAATTTGTTATTGTTGTGAATGAATTAATTTTCCGCCTACAAAGATAGTCATTGTTTGCAGAATAACAAGCCCGAGAGGGGGAAATAAATTCAAAATTTAGCATTCAAAATTAAAAAGTAGGCTGCGCGACCTGAAAGGGAATTTAGGGAATTTAGTGAGTTTAGGGATTTTTTTTGGTGTCGTCGCTAAATTCCCTAACCTCTCTAACCTCTCTAATCCCAACCCTCCCTCCCCTGCACAAGTAAGGCAAGTAACGCGGTAACGCGGGCACCCCCCCCCCGCGTTACTGCGTTACTGCATTACTGCGTAATTCAAAATGAGGGGCTGACGCGACCTAAATTCCCTAATCATCCTGCGCAGCCAAAGCCGACCGCTTCTTATACGACCAAAATATTTTGATTTTTGCGTTTTGGTCGCTACTTTTGTCGTATGAATGGCGAAAAGCATCGTTTGAAGGAGCAGGTGGCGTTGCTGCCGCTCTCGCCCGGGGTCTATCAGTTCGTAGATCGCTCGGGGACGATCATCTATGTCGGTAAAGCCAAATCGCTGCGCAAGCGCGTATCCTCCTACTTCGTCGAGAGCAAGGAGCACCCGGCCAAGGTGCGCGTGCTCGTCAGGCAGATCGTCGAGATTCGCCACATCGTCGTCGATACGGAGCAGGATGCGTTGCTCTTGGAGAACGCGCTGATCAAGCAGCTCCAACCGCGCTACAACATCCTCCTGAAGGACGACAAGACCTACCCGTGGATCGTCATTCGGTGCGAACACTTCCCGCGCGTGCAATCGACCCGTCAGCTCATCCGCGACGGTTCGCAGTACTTCGGCCCCTACAGTTCGATCTCGATGCAGCGCAGCATCTTGGAGTTCATCCGCGAGGTGGTTCCGCTACGCACCTGCAAGCTCAACCTCGCCCCGCAACAGATCGCTCGCGGTCGCTACGGGGTCTGCCTGCAGTACCACCTCGGCAACTGCAAAGCCCCCTGCATCGGGGCACAAACCGAGGCCGAATACGCCGAGCAGATGACCCTCGTCAGCTCGATCCTCAAGGGCGATCTGCGCCCCGTGCGCCACTACCTCACCGAGGAGATGACCCGCGCGGCCGAGGAGCTGAAGTTCGAGCAGGCTCAACGCTACAAGCAGCGGTTGGATGCGCTCGATAACTACGCCGGAAAGTCGGTGATCGTCAGCGCGAAGATCGCCGATGTTGATATCTTCTCGCTCTTGGTCGATACGGACGAGGCCTTCTGCAACTTTGTCCGCATCCGTCACGGTTCTATTGTCGGCGTGACGACCATCCGCCTTGCGACGGGTGTCGATGGTTCGGAGGCCGATATGCTCACGCTCGCCATTCAGCACCTCGTCGAGGAGGTGGGCGGCGGCGCGTTGGCACGCGAGGTGATCGTGCCGTTCCTCCCCTCGACCACGCTCCTCTTCGACGGGGTGACCTTCACCGTTCCGAAGCGGGGCGAGAAGCTCGAGCTGTTGGCATTCTCCGAGAAGAGTGCCCGCATCTACCGCGCCGAGCAGCTCAAAAACCTCGAGATCAAGAATCCCGAACGCCATACCGAACGGTTGATGGAGGCGATGCGCAAGGAATTGCATCTGAACCACCAGCCGCGCCACATCGAGTGTTTCGACAACTCGAACCTGCAGGGGAGCTATCCGGTTGCTTCGTGTGTGGTGTTCCGTGACGGCAAGCCCTCGCGCAAGGAGTACCGCCACTTCAACATCAAGACGGTCGAGGGGCCCGACGACTTCGCCTCGATGCGCGAGATTGTCCGCCGTCGTTACAGCCGCCTCTTGGAGGAGGGGGGCGAGTTGCCTGATTTGATCATCGTCGATGGCGGCAAGGGGCAGCTCTCGAGTGCCTACGGTGTATTGTGTGAGCTGGGGATCGAGGGGCGCGTACCGATCGTCGGCCTCGCCAAACGCATCGAGGAGATCTTCTTCCCGCACGACCCGATGCCCTACTACTTGAGCCGCACGGGCGAGCCGCTGAAGGTCGTCTGCCACATCCGCGACGAGGCGCACCGTTTCGGCATCACCTTCC
>CAZVNR010000117.1:0-3884 GCA_964628945.1 uncultured Alistipes sp.
CGTTCACCTTGATCGGATCGACATTGAGGTTGCGGGCACGCATCGAGATCTGCTTTGCCGTGAGGAAGGGGTTTACCCACCAGTAGCCCGTTTCGTAGAAGGTGCCGCGATACTCGCCGAAGAAGAGCATCACACGCGCCATATTCGGCTCCAAAAGCATAAATCCGCCCAGCGAAACCAGCGACAGGATCACTCCGACGATACCCGCCGCGAGGAACCAACCGCCGAACGGCGCAACGCCGCCGTCGAGTCGCGTGCCGCCCTCGACAATCGACCAGATCGAAACGCCCATCAGAGCCACAGTGAGCAAAAGGGCAACGATGCCGTTGCATTTCCAACCGTTGTAGGTGTAGTTCTTGTTCTCCATAATGAATAGGTTTTTGAAATGATATTATTTTGATATCACAAAGATAGTGCAGGAAAATCCATATCTCCAAATATTTTCCTGTTTTTTTTACGATTTTTTTTTCGTTTGGTGTGGTTCTTGCCTCAGTTCGCCGCAAATCCTTAATTAAATACAAAAGAGCAATGAACAGACAACACGCAAGCGAAAACCCCTCTACGGAGGTCTATTCGACCGCTGCCCTGCGCGGTGCAGCCCCCACGCAAACGATCCCCGAGAAGGGTACCACGCCGCAGGCGGCCTATCGACTGGTCAAGGACGAAACCTACGCCGAGACCCGCCCCGAGCTGAATCTGGCCACCTTCGTTACGACCTATATGGAGGAGGAGGCGACGCGCCTGATGAACGAGGCGATCAACATCAACTACATCGACGAGACGGAGTATCCGCGCGTGGCGGTGATGTGCGGTCGCTGCATCAACATCATCGCCAACCTGTGGAATACCCCCGAGAAGAACGAGTGGAAGACGGGTGCCGTCGGCATCGGCTCCTCGGAGGCGTGTATGTTGGGCGGTGTGGCGGCGTGGCTGCGTTGGCGCAACCGTCGCAAGGCCGAAGGCAAACCCTGCGACAACCCCAATTTGGTGATGAGTGCGGCCTATCAAGTGGTGTGGGAGAAGTTCTGCCAACTGTGGCAGATCGAGTTGCGCACGGTGCCGCTGACCGAGGAGTGCCTGACCCTCGATCCCGAAAAGGCGTTGGCGATGTGCGACGAGAACACGATCTGCATCGTGCCGATCTGCGGTGTCACTTGGACGGGTCTGAACGACGATGTGGAGGCGCTCGACAAGGCGCTCGATGCCTATAATAAAAAGACGGGCTACGCGATCCCGATCCATGTCGATGCCGCCTCGGGTGGTTTTATCCTCCCCTTTACGAAGCCGTCGTGCAAGTGGGATTTCCGCCTGAAGTGGGTGCTTTCGATCTCCACCTCGGGTCATAAATACGGTTTGGTTTACCCGGGCTTGGGTTGGGTCGTGTGGAAGGATAAGAAGTATCTCCCCGACGAGATGTCTTTCTCGGTGAACTACCTCGGTGCCTCGATTACGCAGGTCGGTCTGAACTTCTCGCGCCCCGCCGCACAGATCCTCGGGCAGTACTACAACTTCATTCGCTACGGCATGGAGGGCTACTGCCAAATTCAGCAGACCTCGATGGAGGTGGCGCGTTACTGCCACCAAGAGATCGGCAAGATGCGCTGTTTCAAGAACTACTCGGAGGAGGTTGATAATCCGCTCTTTATCTGGCAGCTGTGTCCGAAGTACGAAAAGACGGCGAAGTGGACGCTCTACGATCTGCAGGATAAGCTGAAGCAGAGCGGCTGGATGATTCCGGCCTACACGATGCCGAAAAATATCGAGCAGATGGTGGTGATGCGTGTGGTGGTGCGACAGGGAATGTCGCACGATATGGCGGATATGCTCCTCACGGATATTCGCAACGCAGTCGAGGAGTTCGAGCAGCTGCACTATCCGACCGAAACGCGCCTGAAGTATGAACAGCAGATCAAACAGTGCGGCAAGGTCTTTACCCACTAAACCCAAGTAGGGAATTGAATGAATTTAGGGAATTTAAGGAGTGGTGATACTCCCTAAATTCCCTAATTTATCTAAACTCTCTAAAATTTATACTCTTTGCTCTTTACTCTTTGCTCTTCTCAAAGTAGAGATCCAGCAACTCTTTGGCAGCGATGAACGACGAAACCTTATCCTCCAAGACGCGCTGTTCGAGCTCCTCGATGCGGTTCTCGATCGCGGGGTTGTGGTAGAAGGAGTTGCGCAACGCCTCGTTGATCGTTTCGTACATCCAATATTTGTTTTGCCGGTTGCGGTTGTGGCGAAAGTAGCCGTTCTGCTCGATGTGTTCGATGTACTGCTCAACGCCTTTCCAGACCTCCTCCAAACCCGTGCCGACCAGCGACGAACAGGTATAGACCTGCGGTTTCCAATCCGATTCGGGGGTGGGGAAGAGGCGCAAGGCACCCTGATATTGCGTCTTGGCAAGCTCTGCCTTGTGGATGTTCTCGCCGTCGGCCTTCGTGATGACCATCATATCGGCCATCTCCATAATGCCGCGCTTGATTCCCTGCAACTCGTCACCCGCACCCGAGATTTGGAGCATCAGGAATATATCGACCATCGAGTGCACCGCCGTCTCGGATTGTCCGACACCGACCGTCTCGATGAAGATCACATCATAACCGGCCGCCTCGCACAGCACGACCGTCTCGCGGGTCTTGCGTGCCACACCGCCCAACGAACCGGCTGAAGGGGAGGGACGGATGTAGATGTCGGGGTTGGTCGAGATGGTGCTCATACGGGTCTTGTCGCCCAAGATCGAACCGCCGCTGCGCTCTGACGAGGGGTCGATCGCCAAGACGGCCAGCTTGTGGTGCAGGCGCGTGACCATATTGCCGACGGCCTCGATCCAAGTCGATTTACCTGCGCCCGGGACACCCGTGATGCCGATGCGAATGGATTTGCCGGCGTGGGGCAGACACCCCTCGATGATCGCTTGGGCTTGGGCGTAGTGGTCGGGGTTCGACGACTCGATGAGCGTGATCGCCTGCGAGAGGATCGTGATGTCGCCGCGCAGGATGCCGGCGATGTACTCCTCGGTGGTGAGCTGTCGCTTCTTGCGCCGCTTCAGATAGGGGTTTACGATGGGCTGATCCTCCACCCCCTCGGTCACATTGAGTGCCGAGTCGTGGTGCTGGTCGAGGTATTCGTGTTCGTAGTGGTTGATCTTCGTGAACGACATAGTGCTGCGTTATTTTCTGCGAAATTACAATTGAAAATCCGAAATTCAAAATCCGCCGCCTCTTTTTTGGTTCGCAATCCCCGCGAGAAAAACACAGAAAGCCACTTTCTGACAAATTATTTTTTATTTTTAATTTTTCATTCTTAATTATTTAATGTAACTTTGTGTGCCGAAAAATGGAATTGTTAGAAACTTAACAACAGAATACAAATCAACTAAATTTCAAAAAACAATGAAAGTTACTCACATTGAGCATCTTGGCGTTGCCGTCAAGAGCCTCGAAGAGGCAATCCCCTATTGGGAGAATGTATTGGGTCTGAAGTGTTACGCCATCGAGGAGGTGGCCGATCAGAAGGTACGCACGGCCTTCTTTATGCTGGGTCAGACGAAGATCGAGCTGCTGGAGCCGACCTCGGAGGATTCGACGATCGCCAAGTACATCGAGAACAAGGGTGTAGGTATCCACCACATGGCACTCGCCTGCGAGAACATCGAGGAGCAGTTGGCCGACGCCGAGGCACAGGGCATCCGTCTGATCGACAAGACGCCGCGTAAGGGCGCCGAGGGTCTTACGATCGCTTTCCTGCATCCGAAATCGACGCAGGGCATCCTGACCGAGTTGTGCGAGAACAAGAACAAATAATCTTTTTTTCACATACAAAAGTTATGAGCGAAATTCAAGCTAAAATCAACAAACTGATCGAAAACCGCGAGACGGCTC
>CAZVNR010000118.1:0-3864 GCA_964628945.1 uncultured Alistipes sp.
TACACCCGCCCGGGCGAGCTGTACGACCGTTCGATGCTGATGCAGACGATCCGTATGCTCGGTTCGATGGGTCACTTCAACCCCGAGGCGATCATGCCCGACATTCAGCCCGTGTCGAACGAGCTGGTCAATGTAAACTGGCCGCTCGAGGAGCAGGCTTCGGATCAGTTCAACATCGCCGGCGGTTGGGGCTCGGGTACCTTCGTCGGTTCGGTGGGTATCTCGTTCAACAACCTCTCGATCAAGAACGCCTTTAAGAAGGGGGCTTGGCGACCCTACCCGATGGGACAGAACCAACGCCTCTCGATCAACGCACAGACGAACGGTACCTACTACAAAGCCTTCTCGTTCAGCTTCACCGATCCGTGGTTAGGCGGCAAGAAGCCCAACTCGTTCACCCTCTCGGCGCATGTCTCGGAGCAGAACAACGCCTACTATGTATGGCAGACCTCGACGATGTACTTCCGCACCTACGGTTTGGCCGTCGGTTTGGGTAAGCGTCTGAACTGGCCCGACCCCTACTTCACGCTCTACGGCGAGGCGAGCTTCGAGCGTTACAACCTGAAGAACTGGAATTCGTTCATCATGTCGAACGGATCGGCCAACCTCTTCTCGCTCAAATTCGTCTTGGCGCGTAACTCGGTCGATCAGCCGATCTACCCGCGTCGCGGTTCGGAGTTCAGCTTCTCGTTGCAGCTCACGCCCCCCTACTCGGCTTGGGACGGCAAGGATTACAGCGACAGCACGATGTCCGACTCGGAGCGTTACAAGTGGATCGAGTTCCACAAGTGGCAGTTTAAGTCACAGTGGTTCCAAGCCCTCTCGCCGAACGAGAAACTCGTCTTGATGGTGAAGGCCGAGATGGGTTATCTGGGTCACTACGACAAGAACAAGACCTCGCCCTTCGAGCGTTTCGAGGTCGGTGGCGACGGTATGTCGGGTTACAACATCTACGGTATCGACATCATCTCGATGCGCGGTTACGAGGATGGCGCCCTCGACCCCGTGAACGAATACTACTCGGTAGCCTACAACAAATACACGGCCGAGCTGCGTTACCCCGTGATCCTGAAGCCCTCGTCGCAGATCTATCTGCTCGGTTTCCTCGAGGGTGGTAACGCCTTCCGCTCGTGGAAAGCGTTCTCGCCCTTCAAGCTGAAGCGTTCGGCCGGTTTCGGTGTCCGCCTCTACCTACCGGTGGTGGGTATGCTCGGTATCGACTGGGGTTACGGCTTCGATGCCCCCGCCGGATCGACCACCAAGAGCGGCAGCCAGTTCCACTTCGTGATGGGTCAGCAGTTCTAACCCGCGTGGTGCGTGGCAACCTTTTTGAGAGTAACAACAAACCAAAGAGAACCTAAATTTACGAACTTTAATAAATATAAGGTATGAAACGAATGCTCTTCACCATCGCCCTTGCGCTCGTCGCTACGGTCGCATCGGCACAGAACTACATCGTAGTCAACAGCGAGAAGATCTTTAAGTCGATGAGCAGCTACAACACCGCCATCGCGGAGTTGGACAAGCTCGCACAACAGTACCAAGAGTATATCGACGCCAAATTCGAGCAGGTCGAGCAGCTCTATAACACCTACCAGAGCCAAAAAGCGCAGCTTACGGCCTCGGCTCGTCAGGCCTACGAGAACGAGATCCTGACGAAGGAGCAGCAGGCCAACGAGCAGCAGGAGAAGCTCTTCGGACAGGAGGGCGACCTGATGAAGAAGCGTGTCGAGCTGATCAAGCCGATCCAAGAGCAGGTCTTCAAGGTGATCGAGCAGTACGCCAAGCAGATGGGTGCCGATGTGGTGATCGACTCGTCGAACAACCCGACGCTGCTCTACAACTCGACAGCCGTCGAGCGCACCGAGGCGATCATCGCCCTGCTCAAAAAATAGGAAGGAACATCAAAAAATAATTAACTACACACTAAATCATTATGAAACAAATCGTTAAGTTGGCCCTCGTGGTCGCTATGGTACTGGGTTGCTCGTCGCTCTACGCCCAGAAGTTGGGTCGTATCAACTCGCAGGATGTCGTAACCTCGATGCCCGAGTACAAGGAGGCACAGACCAAATTGCAGGAGGTAGCCAAGGATTGGCAGGAGAACATCGAGGCTGTCTCGGTCGAGTTCAACAACAAGGTGCAGGAGTTCCAGAAGAATATGAACACGATGTCGGAGGCCGTGCTTCAGATCAAGGAGAAGGAGCTGAACGACCTGCGTACGCGCGGTCAGGAGCTGCAGCAGATGGCACAGCAGGATCTGGGCAAGAAGGAGCAGGAGCTGCTCGCCCCGATCTATGAGAAGGCACAGACGGCCATTCAGACGGTCAGCAAGGCCGGCGGTTTCTTGGCTGTCTTTGAGTCCGGTTCGCTCATCTACTTCGACGAGGTGAACCTGACCGACATCACGCCGCTCGTCAAGAAGGAGCTGGGCATCACGGAGGCTGCTGCACAGTAGGCCGCTTCAACAACTGTTTTCCAACACACAAAAGACCGTTCACCGCAAGGTGCAACGGTTTTTTTATGGGGACAGGTACAATTTATCCAAAAAAAGCGTACTTTTGTCCAATCGTTTTCGGATAACCGAAGGCGCAATCAAAACGAAAAAAAGAATGAAAAGTCTGAAAATTGGAGAACTTCTTGCGCGGGTACCCATCGTGCAGGGGGGAATGGGCGTAGGGATCTCGATGTCGCGATTGGCCTCCGCCGTTGCCAACGAGGGCGGTATCGGGGTGATCTCGGCAGCCGGCCTCGGATTGGTCTATAAGGATTACTCGAACGACTTCGACAAGGCGACGCTTTGGGGGTTGAAGGAGGAGTTGCGCAAGGCGCGCGAGGCGACGAAGGGGATTGTCGGCGTAAACATTATGGTTGCGATGACCGACTTTGCAAACCTCGTCAAGACGGCGATTGCCAACAAGGCCGACATCATCTTCTCGGGGGCGGGGCTGCCGCTCAACCTCCCCTCGTTTTTGACCGAGGGGGCCAAGACGAAGCTGGCACCGATCGTCTCGTCGGCACGCGCACTGAAGGTGATCTGCCGTCGTTGGCTCGGCGAGTACAACTACCTGCCCGATGCGGTGGTGGTCGAGGGACCCAAGGCGGGCGGACACCTCGGTTTCTCGCGCGAACAGATCGAGGATCCCGCCTACTCGTTGGAGCAGATCGTTCCCGAGGTGGTGAGCGTGGTACGCGAACTGGAGGCCGATCATGGCCGTAAAATCCCCGTGATCGCCGGCGGCGGTATCTATTCGGGGGAGGATATTCACCGAATTACCTCGCTCGGTGCGGATGCAGTGCAGATGGGTACGCGCTTCGTCACGACCGAGGAGTGTGATGCCTCGGAGGCCTTCAAGCAGAGCTATGTGGACGCCCGCAAGGAGGATATCGAGATCATCCAATCACCGGTCGGTCTGCCCGGGCGTGCGATCCACAACTCGTTCCTCGAGCAGGTGAAAGAGGGGCTGAAACGCCCGAAGGCGTGCCCCTTTAACTGCATCAAGACCTGTAATTTCGAGCAGTCGCCCTACTGCATCATGCTTGCGCTCTACAACGCCTTCCGCGGCCGTTTGGAGCAGGGCTACGCCTTCTGCGGATCGAATGCGTGGCGCACCGACCGCATCATCAGCGTCAAAGAGCTGTTCCGTTCGCTCAAAGAGGAGTTTGCACAGAGCTTGCGGTAACCCAACTGCAACTTAACCAACGGGGCTGTCCAACAAGTTTAGTTGCGACAGCCCCGTTCGTTTCGCACTTTTCGGAAGCCGCACACCCCATTCCCCCCCCCTACACCCCAATAAAAGTGGCGGCAGGCAATATTGTCCTAAATAATTTTTTCACACAACATATCCCACAAAGTATAAATAC
>CAZVNR010000119.1:0-3856 GCA_964628945.1 uncultured Alistipes sp.
ATCGGCGAAAAAGATGTATCTTTGCCCGAATTATATACTTATGTTAGGACTATGACGAAGAAGATTAAGATAGAAACTGTAGAGATGGACGATGCACACCTCGCCGCCGAACTGCTCGACGGTCGCCACCGCGTGATCCCGATCGTGTCGGGCGAGGATGAGCCGATCGAGGAGGCCGAGATCCCCGAGGTGATCCCGATCCTCACGCTCCGCTCGTCGGTGCTCTTCCCGGGTGCCATTACCCCCATTACGGTCGGCCGCGACAAGTCGATCTCGCTCGTGCGTGCCGTCAATCAGGAGGGGGGCATCTTGGGTGCCGTTCTGCAGCGCGAAAGCGATGTCGAGGACCCCACGCCCGCCGATATGTACAAGGTGGGTACGGCTGCCCGCATCATTAAGATATTGGAGATGCCGAACGGCAATCTGACGGTGATTCTGAACGGATTGCAGAAGATCGAGATTCACGAGTATGTCACCACGAACCCCTACTTTAAGGCGCGTGTGAGCGGCCTGCGCGATACGGCTCCCGACGAGAAGAGCGTCGAGTTCGAGGCACTCGTCGAGTCGATCCGCGATACCGCCCTCTCGATCATCAACATCTCGCCCGCGATGCCCAAAGAGGCCGCCTTTGCGATCAAGAACATCGACTCGAAGCGCGGCATCATCAACTTCATCTGCTCGAATATGGAGTTGGCCGACGAGGATCGTCAGACCCTTTTGGAGGCGCCCGGCCTCTTGGCGCGTGCCCGCAAACTGCTCGAGATCCTGATCCGCGAACAGCAGTTAGCCGAGCTGAAGAACCAGATTCAGGAGCGTGTCAAGCAGGAGATCGACAAGCAGCAGCGCGACTACTACCTGCAACAGCAGATGCGCACGATCCAAGATGAGCTGGGCGACGGTGCCGATGCCGACATTGACCGCCTGCGCGAGGCTGCAAAGAAGAAGAACTGGCCGAAGGAGGTGGGCGAGGCGTTCGAGAAGGAGGTCTTGAAGCTCGAGCGTATGAACCCCGCCGTGGCCGAATATACGGTGCAGATCACCTACCTCGAGCTGCTGCTCGACCTGCCGTGGCTCGATACGACCCCCGATAACCTCGATCTGATGTGCGCCCGCGAACAGCTCGACCGCGACCACTTCGGTTTGGAGGAGGTCAAGGATCGCATCTTGGAGCATCTGGCCGTCATCAAGCTCAAGGGCGATCTGAAGTCGCCGATCCTCTGCCTCTACGGCCCTCCGGGTGTCGGTAAAACCTCGCTCGGTAAGTCGGTTGCGGCGGCCTTGGGACGCAAGTTCGGGCGTATCTCGCTCGGCGGTCTGCACGACGAGTCGGAGATTCGCGGCCACCGTCGCACCTACATCGGTGCGATGCCCGGGCGCATCATCCAGACGATCAAGCGGTGCGGTTCGTCGAATCCGGTGATCATCCTCGACGAGGTCGATAAGCTCACCGTGTCGAACCACGGCGACCCGTCGAGTGCTCTGTTGGAGGTGCTTGATCCGGAGCAGAATACCACCTTCCACGATAACTATATCGATATGGAGTACGACCTCTCGAAGGTGCTCTTTATCGCAACGGCCAACAATATTCAGAACATCGCCCCCGCGTTGCGCGACCGTATGGAGATGATCAACATCCCGGGCTACCTGATGGAGGAGAAGATCCACATCGGACTGGAACACCTCTTGCAGAAGCAGCGCGAGGCGCACGGCATTCCGGCCGACGGGATGTCGCTCACGAAGGAGGTGATCGAGCAGATCATCAGCGGCTATACGCGCGAGGCGGGTGTCCGTTCGCTCGATAAGCAGCTGGCGAAGTTGGCGCGTGCGCGTGCCAAGCAGATCGCCTTCGACGAGCAGCCCGCCGAGGCGGTCACGGCCGCCGATGTTGAGCAGGTGCTCGGTATGCCCAAATTCCTCAAGGATGAGTATGAGGTGGGAGGTATGGTCGGCGTGGTTACGGGCTTGGCGTGGACCGAGGTGGGGGGCGATATCCTCTACATCGAGTCGGTACTCACGCCCGGCAAGGGGGCGATCAGCCTCACAGGTAACCTCGGTCAGGTGATGAAGGAGTCGGCGCAGATCGCCTTCGAGTGGGTCAAGGCACACCACGCGGCGTTGGGCATCGACCCCGAGCAGTTCGAGAAGTGCGACATCAATCTCCATGTGCCCGAGGGCGCGATCTCGAAGGACGGCCCCTCGGCCGGTATCACGATGGTCACCTCGATCGCCTCGACCTTTACGGGGCGCAAGGTGAAGGAGCGGATCGCTATGACGGGCGAGACGACCCTGCGCGGCCGTGTGCTGCCCGTCGGTGGCGTGAAGGAGAAGATCTTGGCCGCCAAGCGGGCCGGCATCACCGAGATTCTGCTCTCGGAGGAGAACCGCAAGGATATCGCCGAGATCAAGCCCGAGTATATCGAGGGGCTGACCTTCCACTATGTCCGCACGAACGACGAGGTGTTGAATTTGGCTTTGGAGTAGCTTATGAAGTTTATTGCAATCATACCGGCGCGTTACGCTTCGACGCGTTTCCCGGGTAAACCGCTCGCCGTGCTGGGTGGCAAGACCGTTATTCAGCGGGTCTATGAGCAGGTGGCCGGCGTGCTGGACGAGGCGGTCGTGGCGACCGACGACGAGCGCATCTACGAGGCGGTTAAGGCCTTCGGCGGCAAGGTTGAGATGACCTCGACCGCCCACCGCAGCGGCACGGATCGCTGCTACGAGGCCTACTGCAAGCAGGGTGCGGCCTATGATGTGGTGGTCAATGTGCAGGGCGACGAGCCCTTCATCCGCCCCGAACAGCTCCTCGCGTTGAAGGCCTGCTTCGACGATCCCGCGACCGAGATCGCCACGCTCGTCAAGCCCTTCGCGGCGGAGGATGGCGTGGCGGCACTCGAGAATCCCAACTCGCCGAAGGTGGTCTTGGACGGATCGAACCGTGCGCTCTACTTCTCGCGCTCGGTGATCCCCTACCTGCGCAATGTGCCGCGCGAAGAGTGGCTCACACAACACACCTTCTATAAACATATCGGTATCTACGCTTTCCGTGCGGAGGTACTGAAGGCGGTGACGGCTCTGCCGCAGTCGTCACTGGAACTGGCCGAATCGCTCGAACAGCTGCGTTGGTTGGAGAATGGTTATAAAATAGGTGTGGGGATCACCTCGACCGAAACAATCGGCATCGACACCCCCGAAGACCTTGCCAAAGCGGAGGCGTTCTTGAAGAGCAGAGCGGGAAGAGGATGAGTTAAATTAAAAATTTAGAATTCAAAATTCAAAATTAGGCTGCGCGACCTAATGCTGATCGCTGACAACTGACTGCGGATCGCTGAAAGCCAATACCAAACAGCAAAGCCGTTCCTTTTCGGGAACGGCTTTGCTGTTATACTCCGTGGTGCGATTACTCGCCCGGGATGATAGCCTCGCTCGGGCAAACAGCTGCGCACGAACCGCAGTCGATGCACTGATCGGGATCGATTACATAGATGTCGCCCTCCGAGATAGCCTCAACGGGGCACTCGCCAATACAGGTACCGCAAGCAACGCAAGCGTCGGTAATTTTGTAAGCCATAGTTGTACTGTTTTAATGTTAGTTGTGTGTGTAAAGTTACTGCAAATATAACCAATTATTTGATAATATCAAATCCGGTGTAGGGAATTAACACCTCGGGGATGCGGATTCCCTCCTCGGTCTGGTTGTTCTCCAACAGGGCTGCCACGATGCGGGGCAGTGCCAACGACGAACCATTCAAGGTGTGTGCCAACTGCGTCTTCTTGTCGGCATCGCGGTAGCGCAACTTGAGACGGTTGGCTTGGAACGACTCGAAGTTCGACACCGACGAAACCTCCAGCCAAC
>CAZVNR010000120.1:0-3845 GCA_964628945.1 uncultured Alistipes sp.
CGCAGCAACTCCTCGAGCAACGCCGTATCGGCCGTATCGGGGTCGAGGTTGAGCATCAAGGCCAACATCTGCTCCTGATCGGGGTTCGTATTGAGCGGCTTGTAGCTCTCTTGGTAGGCGTAGCCGTAGTAGAGGTAGTGGTAGTCTTCGTCGGTCATCGTGCGGTCGCCCGTCGTGTAACGCATCATCAGCGCCGTGTAGTAGTAGGGCGAACTTTGATTGGTGATCTGCTCCAAAATATCCTGCTCGACCGGTGTTTTGGCCGAGAGCATCAACGGAAGTGCCACCGCAAGCAGCAACAAAAGTCGTTTCATAGCGTTTGGTTCGTTCTGTTTCTGGTCAAACGCACCGATTAGTGCAAATCGTATCGCTCGATCAGCATTTTGAAGTGTTCGCGCAACTTTTCGGTTCCGGGTACCAACGGCAGGCGCATCGTCGGGCCGATCTTGCCCATCACCGAGAGGGCGCACTTCGCACCGACGGGGTTGCCCTCGGCAAAGAGTGCCGCAACGGCATCCTCCATATCGGCCTTCACCCACGCCTCGCGTGCAGCTGCGTAGTCACCCTGCTTGGCGAGGTTGATGCACTCCATAAAGCGCTTTGGGAAGACATTGGCGGCCACCGAGATCACACCGTCGCCGCCGCGCTCCATCAGGTCGATCGCAATGCCGTCGTCACCCGACAAGACCAAGAACCCCTCGGGGCGGTTGTCGATGATCTGCTGCATCTGCTCCAAGTTGCCCGAGGCCTCCTTGATGCCGATGATGTTGGGGATCTCGCGTGCCAGACGGAGGGTCGTTTCAGCGGTCATATTGACCCCCGAACGCCCGGGGATGTTGTAGAGAATCACCGGTAGCGGCGAGTGCTCGGCTACGGTCTTGAAGTGCTGATAAAGTCCCTCCTGCGACGGTTTGTTGTAGTAGGGCGTAACGCTCAGGATGGCATCGGCACCGCGCAGATCGAACTCGCGCAGCTGATCCAGCACCTCCGAGGTCGAGTTACCGCCGCAACCCATTACAAGCGGCACGCGACCGTTGATCTTGTGCGCCGTGTACATTGCAATCACGGCACGCTCCGAGTTGTAGAGCGTGGGTGTTTCGGCCGTTGTGCCGAGCGCAACGATGTAGTCCACGCCGCCTTCGATTACATAGTTGACCATATCGCCCAAAGCCTGATAATCGACCTGTCCCTGCTGGGTGAACGGCGTAATCATCGCCACGCCGACACCGGAAAGTTTGTGTTGAAGCATAGTTATTTCGTTTTTCATGTTTTGTCATCTAAAATAGGGAACCCTGCACGGGCTGCTCCTCCGCCGGCGAAACCGGTGCGACCGGCTCTTCTGCGGCCGTTGTTTCGATCGTCGGAGCATCGGAGATCAGCTGCATAAACGCCTCTTCGGAGATGATCCGTACGCCCAACTTCTCGGCCTTCTTGCGCTTCTCGGGTCCCATCTTCTCGCCCGCCACAAGGTAATCGACACTGCCCGACACGGCCGCAAGATTTCGGCCGCCGTGCCGTTCGATCAGCTGTTTCAGCTCATCGCGGGCGATCGAGAATCTGCCCGAAACGACAAAGCTCTTCCCCTCAAGAGCATCCGATGCGCGCTTGCGCTCTTCGGCCTTGAAACGAAGTCCCGCCGTGCGGAGCCGCTCGATGATGCGGCGATTCTTCTCGTCGGCAAAGTACTCCAAGATCGCATCGGCGATCTTTTCGCCCACCTCCTCGGCTTCGATCAACGCCTCACGCGAAGCGGCCATCAACGCCTCCAATGTGCGGAAGTGGTCGGCCAAGTAGCGCGCCGTTGTTTCGCCTACGAAACGGATTCCCAACCCAAAGAGCACCCGCTCGAAGGGTACCTCTTTCGAGCGACGGATCGAGCGAATGATATTCTCGGCCGACTTCTCGCCCAAACGGGGCAGGGGAGCGAGTTGCGCGGCGTTCAGATCGTACAGATCGGCCATATCCTGCACCAGACCGTTGGCGTAGAGCAGTTCGACGGTCTCTTCGCCCAGCCCCTCGATGTCCATTGCCTTGCGGCGAATGAAGTGGATGATGCGGCCGATGATCTGCGGACGGCAGCCGCTCTGGTTGGGGCAGTAGTGTTTGGCCTCGCCCTCGTAGCGGATCAGCTCGGTGCCGCACTCGGGGCATACCGATATATATTGGATCGGTTGGCTGTCGGCGGCGCGTTGCGCGAGATCGACCCCCGTAATCTTGGGGATGATCTCGCCCCCCTTCTCGACATAGACCCAGTCACCGATGCGCAGATCGAGTTGGGCGATCTGCTCGGCATTGTGCAGCGTGGCACGCTTGACGGTCGTACCGGCCAGTTGTACCGGTTCGAGGTTTGCCACGGGCGTCACGGCACCCGTGCGCCCCACCTGATAGGTGACCCGTTCGAGGCGTGTCGTGGCCTGCTCGGCCTTGAACTTGTAGGCAACGGCCCACTTCGGCGCCTTGGCCGTAAAGCCCAAACGGCGACGGCAGGCGAAGTCGTTGACCTTGATCACCACGCCGTCCGTCGCAAACGGAAGCGTGCGCCGCGCCTCGTCCCAGTGGGCAATGTAGGCGCGAATCTCCTCTCGCGAACGGCAGAGGCGCGAGGTGTCCGAGATCTTGAAGCCCCAACGGCGAGCCGCCGCAAGGGAGGCTTCGTGGCTCTCGAACGGCAGATCGTTGCCGGCCAGTTGGTAGAGGTAGCAGTCCAGTCCGCGCCGCGCCACGACCGACGAGGCCTGCTGTTTGAGCGTACCGGCTGCCGCATTGCGCGGGTTGGCGAAGAGCTGTTCGCCCTGCTCCTCACGCTCACGGTTGATCTTATCGAACGAGGCGTAGGGCATCAGCACCTCGCCGCGAATCTCGAAGTAGTCGGGGTAGCCCGCACCTTGCAGGCGCAGAGGCACGGAGCGGATCGTGCGGATGTTGGCCGTCACATCGTCGCCCTGTCGTCCGTCGCCGCGCGTCACGGCACGCAACAAGGCGCCGTGTTCGTAGGTGAGCGAGATGGCCGTACCGTCGAACTTCAGCTCGCAGACATACTCCGTCACACCCACCTCGCGTTCAATGCGGTCGATGAACTCGTCCAACTCGTCGAGCGAGTAGGTATTACCGAGCGAGAGCATCGGGAAACGGTGCTCGACGGTGCGGAACTCGCTCGTCAGATCACTGCCCACGCGCTGCGTAGGGGAGTTCGGATCGGCATATTCGGGATGCGCCTCCTCCAGCTGTTGCAGTTCGTGCAGCAGCCGGTCGAACTCGAAATCGGAGATCTCGGGGGCGTTCTCGACATAATATTTATGGTTGTGCCGCTCCAGCGTGCGGCGCAGCTCTTCGATGCGATGTAACGGCATAAGCGGATATTTTACCGTGTAAAGGTACGGATTTTGTTTGGAAAAGTGGAGGAAATCAAAAAAAATGCAAAAAAAAATGAAGGATGCTTTGCAATAGGTAAATTTTGCGTATAATTGCAGAAAATTTCGCACACGAATTATGGCAAAACAGAATACTGCAAAGAAACACCTCGTAACGAGTTTTCACAATTTGACCCCCGAACTGCAAGAGGCCGTCAAGGCATTTTATCCGCTCGGTTTCACCGATGCGATGATGCGTATCGAGAAGCCGAACGGCGATTTCTTCTACGCCGTGCCCTACGACACGGAGGAGGTAGCCTACCTCGTCAAGATTGATGTCAAGATCGACGACAAGGCGCACGAGGAGGATGACAAGGATTACTACGACGACGACCTGAAGGGTGCCGATGAGCTGCAGGATGACGGCGACGGCGGTAGTGTCGATTCGGGCGTCTCGACCGATGACGATGTGGATATCTAAAACAAAACGATTGC
>CAZVNR010000121.1:0-3809 GCA_964628945.1 uncultured Alistipes sp.
TGTTTTCTTCCATAGCTTTACATTTTTTGTGTAACGCTATTTCAGGACGGGACAGTAGAGAGATTTAAGAAAAGCGCCGCCGTCATTCTGAGTGAAACGAAGAATCTGTATGTCGGCAAAGTCTGTAAACAGCCTCTGCTCTCGCTCCGCAGCGTCGGTTCGCTACGCTCAAGATGACGCTTTAAGCACACTTCTATAGGAGGTTCCAAAGTTACTGCCCCACCGACTTTTGCAGGTGAGCCGGATTTTGTCTTTGCAATAGCCAAGCAGACTGCGTAATGCTCAATCTTTGCGATAAGCGAAATGCTGAAGTTTGGATTTATTAGAGAAATGCTTTATATTTGCAAATAGAACGATACATTAGTTGCAAATGTAGCAATTTGTATTGTACATCATTTTAATGATTTGTTTAGCAATATGGAGGCTATATATAATGCTATTAGTGCGGAAGGTTTCTCTGAACGAACAGTAGAAATTATTGATAATTATACAAAACAAATAGTCAATGGCAAAGAAGATCTTGCTCAATTCAATCAAGCAGAGCATGCAGGACTCTGCAGTGCAGGTGAGACGCTCATTGGGGCGTACATCGTATGCGACTACGCTAAGTCAAGCCTTGCAGCAAGTAAGGATGCTGGAGCAGGCGAAGTTGCAAGCCCAGCAAGTTGGCAAATAGATCCAGAACAAGAAAGACTCGTTGAGCTTTGGGCAAAGGCAAAAGGTGTATGGTTCCCCAATGCTCAAGAGGACATCGAATCGGAGTATGGACCAATGATTGCGCAGGGCGCGGAATCTATGGTCTATTATAAAGGTGGTGACACCTCAGTGGTGAAGATACGCACCTCTATCTATGCTACTCTGGGTAGAGCCATAGAGTCTATCATTCTGCACAATACTTTGTTCCGCGAAACACCTATGACCGTAATTGGTTTTACCCGCGACAAGGATGGATTATTTCGCACCATTTGTACTCAACCATACATAGGATGCAAACGACTTGCTACACAAGAGGAGATCGATCAAATGGTGGCACAAAGAGGTTTCCGTGATAATAACAATGGTAACGGAGTCAATTATATAGGCAACCATCTTCATTTGGAGGATATGCACCCTGCGAATGTCTTTATTGATACCATTTCCGAAACGCCAATATGCATTGATTGTATTGTGAAATTTATCAGAAGATCGTAGGGAGTGCGCCCCATCAAATTCTCTAAATTTTCTTTTAGGTCGCGTTCATCCCTCAAAAGCCGCGTTTGAAGCCGCCGTCACCGCGAGAACTGTGACGGGCGGGATTCTACTCCGGCAAACCGGATCATCCCACCCAAGATCACGACAGAACCACTATCTGCTACTGTTCGGTTGCGGAGCGCACGGTTGCAGAGCGCAGGCTGTTGAGCGATTCGACCGTTTGGGCAGGATCGAACGAGATCGCAAGGCCGGTGGTCGAGGTGAGGGTTTCGAGGTAGTCGGCGAGCGAACCGAGGCCGACCGTTGCACGAAGCGAATCGACCGCTACGGGGTTCTCCAACGGCCACAGGTGGAGCTGCATCGCCTCGGGCGTGCCAAACTGAACCGACTGCGTACCATAGCGTTGCGGGCGATTCTGCTTCATCGCTACGCGATCGAAGAGCGTAGCGTATGCACTCCGCCCGATCAACCCCCGCTCGGCCATCTCGCCCACCATCGGCAGATAGTGCTCCTGCCGCTCCTGCGGGGCGTGGTCGATCACGATCCAAATCGTCCGATACGACTCCTCCGACAACCCCTCGGGCAGGCCGTTGCACAGTACCTGCTCAACCGTTTGGAGGTTCTCTCGATCGATGCGTTCAACCCGATCAATCGACACGACCAGCGAATCGAGCAACTCCGTTCGTCCCGCCGTCGTGACCTGTTTGGTCAGCTCCTGCAGCCGGTGGCGGATCGTCTGATCCTTCTCCCACACCTCGGCAAGCAGGCGGTCGGTCGATTGGGTTGCATTGCAGGCAGCCAAGAGGAGGCACGCAATCGTAAAGAGTCGTTTCATCGGCAGAATATTTTCACAAAGATACTCTTTTTAGCGTTAATATCGCTCACCTCTGTACAACAAAAAGGGGCTGTCCAACAAGTTAAGTTACGACAGCCCCAAGTTTCAGAAGTTGTATAACAAGAGGGATTTCAAGGCTTGCGAAGCCCGAAAAAGCGGAGCATACTCGGCGTATGTGAGCATTTTGAGGGCGAGCGTAACGAAGAAATCACCTTGTTAAACAACTTCTTTTGCGTATGACAATCCGATTAGTCCTGCAACTTCGCTGCAAGGAACTCACGGTTCAGGCGAGCGATATGCGCGATGGAGATCCCCTTCGGGCACTCGGCTTGGCAGGCACCCGTGTTGGTGCAGTTACCGAAGCCCAGCTCGTCCATCTTGGCAACCATCGCCTTGGCGCGGCGGGCACCCTCAACGCGACCCTGCGGCAGCTTGGCCAGCGACGAAACGCGGGCAGCCACGAACAGCATAGCCGAACCGTTCTTGCAGGTGGCAGCGCAAGCGCCGCAACCAACGCAAGCGGCAGCATCCATCGACTCGTCGGCATCGGCCTTCGGAATCGGAATAGCGTTGGCATCGGGCACCGAGTTGGTGCGAACCGACACATAACCGCCGGCCTGCAGAATCTGATCGTAAGCACCGCGATTGACCACGAGGTCCTTGATCACGGGGAAGGCAGCCGAACGCCACGGCTCGATCGTGATCGTTGCGCCATCCTTGAACTTACGCATATAGAGCTGGCAGGTCGTAGCCGCCTGCCCGGGGCCGTGTGCCAAGCCGTCGATGTGCAGCGAGCACATACCGCAGATACCCTCGCGGCAGTCGTGGTCGAACGCTACGGGATCCTTGCCGGCGTGTACGAGGTCGTTATTCAGAATGTCGAGCATCTCGAGGAACGAGGTGTCGGCCGAAATATCCTTGACCTGATAGGTCTCGAAGGCACCCTTCGATTTTGCGTCCTTCTGACGCCATATCTTTAAGGTGAAATTCATAATTTCAATTGGTAATTAAAGTGTTGATCGTCAAAAGTGAATTAGTCTTTGTAGTTACGCTGTGCACGGTGCGTGAACTCGTACTCGAGCGGCTCCTTCGTCAGCTCGGGTGCCTCATCCATACCCTTGTACTCCCAAACGGCAGCGTAGGCAAACTTATCGTCGTGGCGCAGTGCCTCACCCTCCTCGGTCTGGTGCTCCGAGCGGAAGTGACCACCGCACGACTCCTCACGGTTCAGTGCATCGCGTGCCATCAGCTCACCCAACTCGAGGAAGTCGGCCAAACGCAGGGCCTTCTCCAGCTCGACATTGAACGACATCGGGTCGCCTACCACCTTCACATCCTTCCAGAACTCCTTGCGAAGTGCCTGAATCTCGACGATGGCCTTCTTGAGCGACTCCTCGGTACGCGCCATACCGACATTCTCCCACATAATGTGGCCCAGCTTCTTGTGGATATCGTCCACCGACTGCTGACCGTTGATCGACATCAACTTTGCGATCTTCTCCTTCACGGCCTTCTCTGCCTCGTCGAATGCCGGCGTGTCGGTCGAAACCTTCGGAGCCTGAATCTTCTTCGAGAGGTAGTCGCCGATCGTGTAGGGCAGCACGAAGTAACCGTCGGCCAAGCCCTGCATCAGCGCCGAAGCACCCAAACGGTTGGCACCGTGATCCGAGAAGTTAGCCTCACCGATCGCGTACAGACCCGGGATCGTGGTCATCAGGTTGTAGTCCACCCAGATACCGCCCATCGTGTAGTGCACGGCGGGGAAGATCTGCATCGGCTCCTC
>CAZVNR010000122.1:0-3708 GCA_964628945.1 uncultured Alistipes sp.
TAAATTCTAAATTTTGAATTTATGCGTATAGACATTATATCTTCCGTTCCCGATCTGATGACTTCGCCCCTGAACGAGTCGATCCTGCGTCGTGCGCAGGAGAAGGGGTTGGTCGAGATCGTCGTACACAACCTTCACGACTACGCCCACGACAAGCGCAAGACCACCGACGACTACCCCTTCGGCGGGGAGGCGGGGATGGTGATAAAGTGCGAGCCGGTCTTTGAACTCGTTGAAAAGTTACAGTCGGAGCGACCCTACGACGAGATCATCTACACCTCGCCCGACGGCATCCGCTACGACCAGCACGAGGCCAACCGCCTCTCGACGCTCGAAAACATCATCATCCTCTGCGGCCACTACAAGGGGATCGACCACCGCATCCGCGAGCACCTCATCACACGCGAGATCTCGATCGGCGACTATGTGCTGACGGGGGGTGAGTTGGCGGCCTGCATCATCGCCGACTCGGTGGTGCGCCTCGTACCCGGGGCGATTGGCGACGAGTCGTCCGCCCTGACCGACTGTTTTCAGGATAACCTCCTTGCACCACCCGTCTATACCCGTCCGGCGGAGTTTCGCGGTTGGCGCGTGCCGGATGTCCTGCTCTCGGGCAACTTCGGCGAGATCGAGAAGTGGCAGGAGGAGCAGGCTTATAAGCGCACCGAGGCGTTGCGACCCGACCTGCTCGAAGAGTAACTTCGTATTCAAAATGTAGAATTTATGAGATACTATCTCATTGCCGGTGAACCTTCAGGTGATCTGCACGGAGCAAAGTTGATGAAGGGGTTGCAAAAGGCCGACTCCGAGGCGGTGTTTCGCTTCTGGGGCGGTGATCTGATGGCCGAGGTCGGAGGGGCATCGAACCTGACGAAGCACTACCGCGAGACCTCCTTTTTCGGCTTTGCGAATGTGCTGAAAAACCTCCGCACGATCGCTCGGCAGTTGGAGGAGTGTCAGCGCGACATCGCCGCCTTCCGACCCGATGCGGTGATCCTGATCGACTACCCGGGATTCAACCTCAAGATCGCCCGCTGGGCGCACGACGAGGGGTTCGCTGTCCACTACTACATCGCTCCGAAGGCGTGGGCGTGGAAGGAGCATCGCGTGAAGCAGATCAAACGGTATGTCGATCACCTCTACACGATCTTCCCCTTCGAGACGGCGTGGTTCGGTCGGTTCGGCATCACGCCGACCTTCTGCGGCAACCCCCTCACGGATGACATCGCGCAACACCGCGCTACCCTTCCCACGCGCGAGGAGTACCTCCGTCGGAACGGGTTGGACAACCGCCCGATCGTTGCCCTTGTAGCGGGAAGCCGCCCGAACGAGATCCGCGAGAACCTCCCCAATATGGTCGCCCTTGCCAAGCGGTTCCCGACGCATCAGTTTGTCGTGACGGCCGTGCCGTGGCTCGACAAGGGGCTCTATGATCGCTACCTCGAGGGTTCCGAGGTGCGCTACCTCTGCGACCAGACGCGCGAGACGCTCTCGATGAGCGAGGCGGCGATCGTCACCTCGGGGACGGCGACTCTCGAAACGGCGCTGATGGGGGTTCCCGAGATGGTGTTGTACCACATCCCGAAGCTCTACGAGTGGCTGCGCCCGTTGGTGCTGAAGATCCCGTTCGTATCGTTGGTGAACATCAACCTCGGCCGCGAGGCGGTGCGCGAGTTGGTCTGCCATCGGGTCGATATGGAGGAGGCGGAGCGCGAGCTGCGCTCAATCCTCACAGGGGGAAGCAAACGCCAACGGATGCTCGCCGACTTCGACGAACTGCGCCAACTGATCGGCGAGGCCGGCGCAAGCGAACGGTTCGCGAAAGCGATGCTTTCGCAATTAAAAGAGTAAAGAGTAAAGAGAAGTTAAGGAATTTAGGGAATTTAGGGAACATCATAAACTCTTACAATTCATACAATTCTCAAAACTCCCAAAATTACACATACCAATGAAAATCATCTGCATAGGCCGCAACTACAACGACCACATCCAAGAGAAGGATCTCGGGGGCGGAGGCGTAAAACCCTCCGAGCCGCTCTTCTTTATGAAGCCCGATACGGCGATGTTGCGCAACAACGACCCCTTCTACATCCCGCCCTTCTCGCAGGAGATCCACTACGAGTGTGAGCTGGTGGTGCGGATCAACCGCGTGGGTCGCCACATCGAACGCCGTTTTGCCCACCGCTACTACGACGAGGTGGGGCTCGGTATCGACTTCACGGCACGCGACCTGCAACGCCGCGCCATCGCCGAGGGGTTGCCGTGGGAGGCGTGTAAGTCGTTCGACTACTCGGCCGCCCTCGCGCCGCAGTTCCTCCCGTTGGCGGAGCTGGGGGGTGATGTGCAGCGGCTCGACTTTCAGTTGGAGCTGAACGGCGAGGTGCGCCAAGCGGGCGACACGAGCCAAATGCTCTGGACGGTCGATGAGCTGATCGCCCATGTTTCGCAATATGTGACCCTTCGGATGGGCGATCTGCTCTTCACGGGCACGCCGGCGGGGGTGGGCAAGGTGACGGCGGGCGATACGCTGCGTGCCACGCTCTGCGGCCACGAAATGTTGAACTTTGATATTCGCTAACCGATGCTCTTACACGAAAAACTCGCCCCCTATCGGTTGCTGCTCGCCTCGCAGTCACCGCGCCGCCGCGAACTGATGACCGGCTGCGCGATCCCCTACGAGTTGGCACCGCGCTACGATTGCGACGAAACATACCCCTCGTCGCTTGCAGCCGAGGAGGTACCCGCCTACCTCTCGCGCCTCAAGAGTGAGGCCTACCCTGCGCCGCTCGCCCCGAACGAGGTGCTGCTGACCGCCGACACGGTCGTGATCCTCGAGGGGGAGGTGCTGGGCAAGCCCGCCGATCGTGCCGATGCGCTGCGGATGCTCGCACGGCTCTCGGGTAACCGCCACACCGTCATCACGGGGGTCACGCTCCGCTCGACGGAGCGCGCGCACACCTTCTCGGTGCGGAGCGATGTCTGGTTTCGGTCGCTCACGGAGGAGGAGATCGCCTACTATGTCGATCACTACCGCCCCTTCGACAAGGCGGGGTCGTACGGTATTCAGGAGTGGATCGGCTACGCGGCGATCGAACGGATCGACGGCTCGTTCTACAATGTGATGGGGCTGCCGATCCAGCGCGTATATGTTGAATTAGAACAATTTATAACCAAGCAATAAGATGAAAAAACACCTGCTGACACTGCTTATTTCGCTCGCAGCGATGCTCCCCGCATCGGCCGACGAGGGGATGTGGCTGCCGAGCCTCGTCTCGGATCGCATCGAGGAGATGCGCAAGAAAGGATTTGAACTCTCGGTCGAGGATATCTACAGCATCAACGAGGCCTCGATGAAGGATGCCGTCGTCCTCTTTGGCGGCTTCTGCACGGGCGAGATTGTTTCGGAGGAGGGGTTGGTGCTGACGAACCACCACTGCGGCTACGATGCCATCCAGTTCCACTCGACCGTCGAGCACGACTACCTCACGCACGGCTTCTGGGCACGCAACCGCCAAGAGGAGCTGCCCAACGAGGGGCTCTATGTCCGCATCTTGGTCCGTATGGAGGATATCACCTCGCGCATCGCCGCCGGTGAGGAGCCTCGAAAGATCATCGCCGCCGCCGAAAAGGAGGGCAAGGGCTACCGCGCCTCGGTCGAGCAGATGTACTACGGCAACCAGCAGTTCCTCTTCGTCTATCGTCAGTTCG
>CAZVNR010000123.1:0-3432 GCA_964628945.1 uncultured Alistipes sp.
CTGCAAAGTGATGCTTAACAAAATATTTGAATAATTTTTAAACAGCTTCTAAATTTTGAATTGCATGGCTATGGCTGCTTTCCGCATTATGGGCATCGACCCGGGCACGAACTATATGGGTTACGGCGTGTTGGAGGTCGAGGGGCGCACGGTTCGCGCGGTGGTGTTGGGCGAGATCGACCTGCACAAGCTCGCCGATCCGTATGCCAAGTTGCGCTATATCTTCGAGCGGGTGGGGTCGCTCATCGAGCAGTACAACCCGCGCGAGGTGGCGTTGGAGAGCCCATTTTTCGGTGAGAATGTGCAGTCGATGCTTAAATTGGGACGGGCACAAGGGGTGGCGATGGCGGCTGCATTGAGCCGTAACAAGCAGGTCTTTGAGTATGCCCCCTCGCGCATCAAGCAGTCGATCGCCGGTAGTGGATCGGCCACCAAGGAGCAGGTCGCCTCGATCGTCTGCCGCACGCTTGCGGTTGATGAACCGCCCAAACGGTTGGATGCCACCGACGGAATGGCCGTCGCCCTCTGCCACCACTATATGACAAGCAACCCGCTCTATCAGGCACTGGACGATGCCCGCGCCAAAGGGTTGGGCGGCACCAAAAAGGGGGCCAAACGCGGCTCCTCGAGTTGGGAGAAGTTCCTCGCCGACCACCCCGAACGGGAGATCAAATAAAATGCAAAATGTAGAATGCAAAATTAGGCTGACGCGACACAGAAGAGTTGTCTGCGATCAAATTGGGCTGACGCGGTAAAAAAAACTGCGCCAGCCCAATCATTTTGAATTCTAAATTCTAAATTTTGAACTTTAAGAATCGCTCTTTGACCCTGCTTCGCAGGCTCGACCTTGCTCCGGCTCGGCAAAGTCTGCAAGCAGCCTCTGCCCTCGCCTCAATCGCAAGGTTATCTCTTTGCTCTTTGCTCTTTACACTTCAGAAAGCAGCTCTTCGGCGCGGTCGATGATGCGGTCGGCCGAGGCGGCCACCAACTCTTCGCGCGAGCGGAAGCCCCACGAGACACCCACACAGCGCACACCGGCGGCGTGGGCCGTCTGCATATCGACCCCCGAATCACCCACATAGAGCACCCGCTCGGCGGCCACACCCGTCCGTTCGAGGATCTCGCCGACGACCGCCGGATCGGGTTTGAGCGGCACGCCCGCGCGCTGCCCGAAGACCGCCTCGAAACGAATCGCAGGGAAAAAGCTGCGGATCAGCTTCTCGGTGCCGGCCTGAAATTTATTCGAGGCGACGGCCAACCGCACACCGCGCCGTTGCAACTCGGCAAGCAGCTCCGGAATCCCCGCGTAGGGGATCGTGTAGCGGTCGATGTGGTCGATGTAGTAGGCCAAGAAGTCGGCACGCGCCGCCGCAACGGTCGCCGGATCGCGCATCGACTCGGGAAGCGCCCGCTCGACAAGGCGCAGAATCCCGTTCCCGACATAGGTGCAGTAAGTCGCGTAGTCCAGCTCGGCCAAGCCGCGCAGTGTGCGCATCCGATTCGCTGCGGCGGCCAAATCGCCGATCGTGTTGAGCAGCGTGCCGTCGAGGTCGAAGATCACAAGGTCGCGTTTCATCGCTTCGGACGGACGATCTTCCAGCCGATTGTCGCCACGAGGATCGACATCAGCGGGCTGACCAAGTTAAAGATGCAGTAAGGCAGATAGACGAAGGTCGCCACGCCCAAGACGGTCGCTTGGGTCATACCGCACGAGTTCCACGGGATCAACACCGAGGTCACCGTCGCCGAGTCCTCGACCGTGCGGCTCAAGAGGCGCGGTTCCAAGCCGCGCTCCTCGTAGAGCCCCTTGAAGAGGCGTCCCGTCAGGATGATCGAGATATATTGGTCGGCCGAGCAGAGGTTGAAGAACAACCCCGCCCCCACCGTCGAGGCGACGGCCGAGGTGGTGCGGCGCACGAAGCCGAGGAAGATGTCGGTCATCGCCTGCAACATCCCGCTGCCCGTCATCACGCCGCCGAAGACCATCGCGCAGAGGATCAGCCACACCGTATTCATCATGCCGCCCATACCGTTCGTCGAGACCAGATCGTTCAGCCCCGCGTTGCCCGTCTCGACCGCCGTCGGGCCGTAGCAGATCATCAACACCCCCTTGAACGAGGCCATAAAGCCCCCCGCATCGGTTCCGGCCACCTCGGCCACCAGATGCGGCTGTGCAACGAGCATCGCCACGCAGGCGAAGATCACCGCCGCGAAGAGCGTGATGATCGCCGGCAGTTTACGCACGATCAGCAGACCCGTCAGGAGCGGCACAACGAGCAGCCACGGCGAGAGGTGAAAAACCTCGCCGAGCGTGGCGGCGTAGAGATCGACATCGGCACTCGAGGCGTGCGGCAGCAGCGCCCCCGCCACGCCGTAGACCGCCAACGCCACCATCAACGACGGCACGGTCGTATAGAGCATGTAGCGGATGTGGTTGAAGATCGGCACCCCGACCGTCGAGGAGGCCAAGACGGTCGTGTCGGAGAGCAGCGACACCTTGTCGCCAAAATAGGCACCCGAGATGATCGCACCCGCAACCCAGCCCTCGGGCAACCCCATCGCCTCACCCACGCCCATTAGCGCCACGCCGATCGTTGCGATCGTCGTCCACGAACTACCCGTCATCAGCGACACCGCACTGCATATCAGGCAAGTAGCCACAAGAAAATAGCTCGGGTGGAGGATCTTCAAACCGTAGTAGATCAGGGTCGGCACCACGCCCGAGACCATCCAAGTACCCGCGATCGCACCGATCAGGAGCAGGATCAGAATGGCCGAGGTCGAGGAGCGGATGTGGTCGATGATCGACTCCTCGATCACGCTCCACTTCCCGCCATAGATGCAGATCGAGATCGCCGCCGCCACCGACGAGGCCGAGAGGAGGGCGATCTGACTGCCGCCGACGATCGAGTCGCTGCCGAAGCAGCGGATCACCAAGTAGAGGAGCAGCGTCAAGACAACCAACGGAATGGCCGCCACCCATGCTGCAGGGGTTCTTTGCATATGCTTCATTTTCGCAGGGTCGTTTTGTGGGGCGAAGATAGTGAAAGCCGAGCGCAATGCCAAAATTTGACGGAGAAAAAACGCATTGCCGAAAGATTGGGGGAGAACCGGGAGAGCTGGGAATTCTGAGAATTTCGGGAGTTCCAAGAACTCCTCTCATCTATAGAAGCTGACCGCTGATCGCTGAGTGCTGACAGCTATTTTCACCTTGTTTCGCAAAAAAACGCCCGAACAGATTGCAAACTCCGACAAAATATGCTAATTTTGCAAACTATTCGCTTTCTAAAACAGGCAACAAACAACTTAACAAACTTAATATTAACAAAACAACCAACTGATTATGAACAAATTAAATTACATTGGAGGGGGGGGGTATGCCGCACCTACCCTTGAGGTGCTTGACATGGTAGTCGAGCAGGGTTTTGCAGC
>CAZVNR010000124.1:0-3252 GCA_964628945.1 uncultured Alistipes sp.
TCTGCTTCCTCTTGGTGACGGCACAGCAGGCGGGCTATGTGATGAAGGCCGATTTGGGCTACCAATACGACCGCGTGGTGTCGATCAACCTCTACGCCACCGCCTCGGAGCGCACGACACTCGTCGAGGAGGTGCGCAAGCTCCCCTTCGTCGAGGAGGCGGCCTTCTCGTACCAGTACCCGATTTGGGGCTACTGGGGCGATCCGGTGCGTGACAGCAACGACAAGCTGCTCTTCTCGTGTCGCGGCGAGTACTTCGACGAGCACTACATCTCCACGATGCAGATGGAGATTGTCGAGGGGCGCAACTTCACCGAGCAGGACAACGCCTACAAGATGATCGTCAATGAGGAGTTTGTCCGCCAGCACGGCTGGAAGGTCGGCGAGGCGGTCGGCAAGCACTTCTATCAGGGTGGCTTGAACGAGGTGATCGGCGTCGTGCGCGACTTCCAACAGGCGGGCGGTTATGTGCTGCCGGTGGCGGTGATCCGCCTGCCGTGGCGACCCGTACCGAACGATCGGAATATCCGCAACACCTTCCAACTCTCGATGCGCCTGCAGTCACTCTCGGCCGACAACCTCAAGGCGTTGGACAAGGTGATCAAGGCGCACTACCCCTCCGATTGGGAGTACACGATTGTCCCCTATGCCGACCGCGTCAGGGAGCGGTTCGCCTTCCGCGACCGGCTGCGCAACAATGTGCTGCTCGTGACGCTGACCACGCTCCTGATCTCACTGCTTGGTCTGGTGGGCTACATCGCGGGCGAGATGGCACGCCGCCGCAAGGAGATCGCCCTGCGCAAGGTGTGCGGTGCAACGACGGGCGAGGTGCTGCGTCTGTTGAGCCTCAACCTCTCGCGGATCGTTCTGCCGGCGGTCGCCGTGGGCGTGGCGGGGGCCGTGTGGGGCGGCGAACGCTATGTGCAGCTGCTCGAAACGCTGTGTGAACGGATCGCGTGGTGGAACTTTGCCGTCGGTGCAACGGCGGTCATCGTGATCGTCTATGTGATCCTTGTCGTCCGCACATGGCGCACCGCCACCGCCAACCCGATCGAGATGATCAAGGTGGAGAATTAACAAATTCAAAATGAAGAATTGGGGCTGGCGCGATTTTGTACCGCGCCAGCCCCTCATTTTGAATTTACCTATCTTTTGCGAAGGAAAACCGTTGCCGTGCGGGCGACATTGTAGATCTTCAGGCGCGGCCACAGTTTGCCCTCCTCGTCCTCGACATTGAAGGTGAAGTGTTCGCTCTTCGGGTCGGCCGTTTCGTGACCGCCAAAGCGTTTCTCGTCGGTCGAGAGGATCGGAACATACTTACCGGCCTGCTGCACGGGCAGTTCGTAGTCGGGAATCGAGGCCGTCGGGTGCCAGTTGAAGACGAAGAGCAGGCGGCCGTGTGAGAAGACGATCGTCTTGTTCTGCTCGTCCATCTGCAGATTCCACGCATAGCCGTCGGCCAACACCTTGTACTTCTTGATCAGCTTCACCATCGCACGGTCGAACTCGCCGAGGAACGAGTAGCGCAAAAAGCCGTTCGTCGCAAGCGACCACTGACGGCGGGCGTGGGCGTAGCTCCAGTCGTTCCCCTCGCGCGGGAAGTCGATCCACTCGGGGTGGCCGAACTCGTTACCCATAAAATTCAGATAGGCCTGTCCGCCCGTCGAGATCGTCATTAGGCGGATCATCTTGTGCAGCGCCATACCGCGCTCGATCACAAGGTTCTCGGCCGCGCGATCCATATCGGTGTACATCTCCTTGTCCATCAGGCGGAAAGCGATCGTCTTGTCGCCCACCAACGCCTGATCGTGCGACTCGGCGTAGGCAACCGTCTTGACCGACGGCAGGCGGTTCGTGAGGACGGACCACATCTCCCAGATGTTCCAATCCTCGTCGGGGATATCCTTCAGCAGCTTGATCCAAAAGTCGGGAATCGCCATCCCGAGGCGGTAGTCGAAGCCGACACCGCCCTCCTCGATCGGCGAGGTCATCGCGGGCATACCGCTTACATCCTCGGCGATCGTCACGGCATCGGGACGCAGGTCGTGGATCAGGCGGTTGGCCAGCGTGAGGTAGCAGATCGCATCGGTATTGACCCCCGCATCGAAGAACTTCTCGCGGCAGTCGAAGTCGGTATAGCCGTGGTGGTGGTAGAGCATCGAGGTCACACCGTCGAAACGGAAGCCGTCGAAGTGGTACTCGTCGAGCCAATATTTGATGTTCGAGAGCAGGAAGTGCTGCACCTCGCGCTTGCCGTAGTCGAAGATCATCGAATCCCAATGGGGCTGGTAGCCCGCATCGCCCGCCTTCGAGTAGTGGTGATCCGAACCGTCGAGGTCGCGGATGCCCTCGTTGTAGTTCTTCACATAGTGGGCGTGTACGAGGTCCATAATAACGGCGATCCCGAGCTCGTGGGCGCGGCGGATCAGCTCCTTCAGCTCCTCGGGGGTACCGAAGCGCGACGAGGGGGCAAAGAAGTTCGAGACATGGTAACCGAACGAGCCGTAGTAGGGGTGCTCGGCGACGGCCATCAACTGCACAGCGTTGTAGCCGTTGCGCTTGATGATCGGGAGGATCTTTTTCGTGAATTCACGGTAGGTACCCACCCCCGCCTTCTCCTGCGCCATACCGATATGCGCCTCGTAGATCAGCAGCGAGCCGTTTTTCGACACATCGAACCGGTCACCCTGCCAATCGAAGGCCTCGGCCGGCCACCAGAACTGGGCGGCAAAGTCCTTCGTCGCCTCGTTCTGCACGACACGCTTGGCATAGGCCGGAATGCGATCCATCCACCCGTTCTCGCCGTGGACATGGATCTTGTAGAGCGAACCGTGCGTGAGGCGGTCGCGGTACATCGCCGCCGGCAGGAAGATGCTCCACACGCCGTTCCAGTCGCGTTTCAGGCGCAGCTCGGTGCGCTGCCAGTCGTTAAAATCGCCAAACAGATAGACATCGTGCGCGGCAGGCAGCCACTCGCGGAACCACCAACCATCGAGCACATCGTCCCACTGCCAGCCGTAGAAGCGGTGGCCGTTGGCGTAATCGACGATCGAACCCGACGATCCGATGATCTGCTGCATCTTCTCCTCGTAACGGGCGTAGCGTGCATTCAACTCCTCCTCGACGGGGAGCAACCACTCGTCTTGAGCGACGATAGGGAGTCTTTCTTGCGATTTTTCCATATCAAAACGGTTTTTCTACACAAATATAAAAAAAATATCGTTATATTTGTCCTCGTTGAAAAAAACGAATG
>CAZVNR010000125.1:0-3192 GCA_964628945.1 uncultured Alistipes sp.
CAGCTGATGCGCTGGAACGGAATCAAGAACGCCGGCCGCATCCGCGAGGGTCAGCGACTGCGCATCGAGAAGTAATGTACCGCGAACAAGATACGATCATCGCCCCCGCGACGGCGCAAGGGGGTGCACTGGTGGTCATTCGCCTCTCGGGCGAAGCGGCCATCCCGATCGCCGACCGCCTCTTCCGTGGTCGTGCGCCCCTCGCTGCGGCCAAGAGCCACACGGCTCACTTCGGCACGATCAGCGACGGCGAGCGCACCATCGACGAGGTGGTAGCCACGCTGTTCCGCGCTCCCCACAGCTATACGGGCGAAGATACGGTCGAATTCTCGTGTCACGGCTCCTCCTACATCACCGCCGAGGTGCTGCGCCTCGCCTGCTCGGCAGGGGCACGCATGGCCGAGGCGGGTGAATTTACGCGCCGCGCCTACCTCAACGGCCGCCTCGACCTCTCGCAGGCCGAGGCCGTAGCCGATCTGATCGCCTCTTCATCGGCCGCCGCCCACCGCTTGGCCACCCATCAGATGCGCGGCGGTTACTCCTCGGCACTCGACCGTCTGCGCGACGAACTGTTGCAGCTCACCGCGCTGCTGGAGTTGGAGTTGGACTTCGCGGAGGAGGATGTCGAGTTCGCCGACCGCCACCAACTCACCACCACGATGGAGGCCATTCGCTGTGAGATCGACCGGTTGCGCCGCTCGTTTGCACTCGGCAATGCACTGAAGGAGGGGGTGGCCGTTGCGATCGTCGGAGAGCCGAATGTCGGGAAATCGACCCTGCTCAACGAGCTGTTGCAGGAGGATCGTGCGATGGTCTCGGAGATCGCCGGCACGACGCGCGATGTGATCGAAGAGCGACTGACGATCGACGGTGTGCTGTTTCGCATTCTCGACACGGCGGGCATCCGTCACACGGCCGACCGACTGGAGCAGATGGGCATCGAGCGCACGATGGAGAGCATCCGTCGGGCGCAGATCGTCGTCCGCATGGTCGATGCCGCAACAATCCGTAACGGCGCGATCCCCGCGCCGACCTTCCCGCTCCGCGACGATCAGCGACTGTTGACCGTGATCAACAAGATCGACACCGCGCCCGAGTGCGTGTGGCCGACGGAGGCCGTTGCCCTCTCGGCGCGTACGGGCGAGGGGGTTGAGCGGCTGCGCACGGCGTTGCGGGCGGCCGTACCGACCGAGGCGTTGGATCAAGGGGCGGTCATCGTATCGTCGGCACGCCATCACGAGGCGCTCACCACCGCCCTCACGGCACTCGAACGCGCACAGCAGGGGCTACACGAGGGGCTTCCGACCGACCTTTTGAGCGAAGAGATCCGCGCCGTCATCGCGGCCGTCGGGTCGATCACCGCCCGCGGCGTGATCCTGCCGGATGAGGTCTTGGGCACCCTGTTCAGCCGCTTTTGCATCGGGAAATAGCCGTTCGGCTTTGTCCTTTTCAAAAAAATCGTTATATTTGTAAATCGTGCGGCGAAGATACGAAGACGGCGCACGGTTGCGTTATTGCCACGGAAGAACGAACAAACAACATAAAACAACCTACAAATTATGAGAAATTTATTTAGCGTAGAGGGCAAGGTGGTCGTAATGACCGGTGCCTGCGGAGTTTTGGGAGCAACGATCGTCAAACACTTTGCCGAGCAGGGAGCAAAGGTCGTACTGCTCGATTTGGAACGTACGCGCGAGATCGCAGAGGGGATCATTGCCGAGATCAAGGCGGCCGGCGGTGAGGCCTGCTTCCTTGCAACCAATGTGCTCGACAAGGAGGTCTTGGAGCAGAACTACACCGACATCATCGCCAAGTACGGCACGATCGACATCCTGCTCAACGCCGCCGGCGGTAATATGGCACGCGCCACGGTGCAGCCCGATCAGACGATCTTCGATCTCGATGTCGAGGCCGTGAAGCTCTGCACGGAGCTCAACCTCTTCGGTACGATCCTCCCGACGATGGTCTTTGCCAAGGCGATGGTCGAGAAGAAGTGCGGTTCGATCATCAACTTCTCTTCGGAGTCGGCTCTCCGTCCGCTGACCCGCGTAGCCGGTTACGGTGTGGCAAAGGCGGCCGTGTCGAACTGGACGAAGTACCTCTGCGGTGAGTTGGCCATTAAGTTCGGCGACGGGCTGCGTGTGAATGCCATCGCCCCGGGCTTCCTCCTCACGAATCAGAACCGTGCCCTCTTGACCAATCCCGACGGGTCGCTCACGCCCCGTTCGCACACGATCTTGGGACACACACCCTACGGTCGCTTCTTGGAGCCGGACGAGCTGGTCGGCACGCTGCAATGGCTCGCTTCGGATGCCTCGAAGGCCGTGAGCGGTACGGTGATTGTGGTCGATGGCGGTTTTGATGCCTTTAGCATCTAATTCAAAATGCAGCATTCAAAATTAAAAATTATTGTTGGGCCTCTTTCGTAAACAAACCTTTGTAAGCACTCCTTTGACGCCTGAAAGGCGGCACATAAGCCCCTGCCCGAGGCGGGGGTTTAGGGGTGGGTAAGATTTGTAAACACGGCGGAACGCCGTGAGTAACGACGATCGCATAGGCGACGACAATAAATGACAAAAGAACCTTAAATTAGAGTAACCATGTATCTTTGCAAACAATCTTGGCGCTGGTACGGGCCGAATGACCCCGTCACGCTCGCCAACATCCGTCAGGCAGGTGCGACGGATATTGTACACGCCCTGCACCACATTCCCAACGGCGAGGTGTGGACCGTCGAGGAGATCCGGAAGCGTCAGGCGATGATCGCCGAGTACGGTATGGTATGGTCGGTCGTGGAGTCGGTGCCCGTGCACGAGCACATCAAGACCCGCGAGGGCGAGTACCAAAAGTACATCGAGAACTACAAGCAGTCGATTCGCAACTTGGCAGCCTGCGGCATTAAGTGTATCACCTACAACTTTATGCCCGTGCTGGACTGGACGCGCACGAACCTCGCCTACACGGTCGAGGATGGCTCGAAGGCGTTGCGTTTCGAGCGTGCCGCCTTTATGGCCTTCGACCTCTTCATCCTCAAGCGTGAGGCCGCCAAGAGGGAGTACACCGCCGAGGAGCAGGCACGCACCGCAGCCCGTTTCGAGGCGATGGACGAGGCGGAGAAGGAGCTCATCACGCGCAATATGATCGCCGGTCTGCCGGGTGCCGAGGAGAGCTTCACGATCGAGCAGTTCCGCG
>CAZVNR010000126.1:0-3107 GCA_964628945.1 uncultured Alistipes sp.
GTAACGAGGACGGTGTCGTAGGTTACGGTCTGGGTAAGGCTTCGGAGGTTCAGGCAGCGATCGCCAAGGGCGTCGAGGATGCCAAGAAGAACCTCGTGAAGATCCCCGTCATCAACGGTACGATTCCTCACAAGCAGGAGTATCGCTTCGGCGGTTCGCACGTGATGATTCGTCCGGCCGCTCCGGGTACCGGTATCATCGCCGGTGGTGCAATGCGCGCCGTACTGGAGTCGCTCGGCATCAAGAACGTGCTGGCAAAGAGCAAGGGCTCGTCGAACCCCCACAACCTCGTAAAGGCTACGGTGGGTGCACTCTGCGAGCTGCGCGATGCAGCAAGCATTGCCCGTCTGCGCGGTATCTCGATGAATCAGGTGTTTAACGGTTAATTTTGATTAGACAATGGCAAGATTAAAGATCACCCAAGTCAAGAGCCGTATCGGCGCGACGAAGCGTCAGTGCGCGAACCTCGACGCGCTCGGTCTGAAGAAGATCGGTGCAACGGTCGAGCACGATGATTCGGTCATCATCAAAGGTATGATCAATCGCGTGCAGCACCTCGTAAAGGTAGAGGTGGTAGCTTAAGTTTAACTGCTTAACGAAACAAAAGAAATGGAACTGAATAATCTCAAGCCCGCAAAGGGTTCTACGCACCACGACAAGCGAATCGGCCGCGGTGCAGGTTCGGGTCACGGTGGCACGGCCACGCGTGGTCACAAGGGTGCTCAGTCGCGTTCGGGTTACTCGCGTAAGCTCGGCTTCGAGGGTGGCCAGATGCCGCTGCAGCGTCGTCTGCCGAAGTTCGGCTTCACCAATCTGAACCGTGTGGAGTTCAAGGCGATCAACCTCTCGACGCTCGAGGAGTTGGCATCGAAGAAGAACCTCACGGAGATCACGGTTGAGACGCTGGTGGCTGCCGGTTTCATCTCGTCGAAGGACAAGGTGAAGATCCTCGGTAACGGCCAGCTGACGAAGGCCCTCTCGGTGAAGGCCAACGCCTTCTCGAAGAGCGCCGAGGCCGCTATCACGGCCGCCGGTGGCAGCGTCGAGAAAATGTAGTCAAACTCGCGTAAACCAAACTAATTATGACTCAGTATATCATTGTTGGTCTTGTCTTCTTGGCGGTCATCGCCCTGTTGGCATCCAGCAAGAAAGTGGTCGAGACGCTCAAGAACATCTACAAGATCGAGGAGCTTCGCAAGCGTGTGATCTACACGATTGGTCTGCTTCTGATCTACCGCTTGGGTAGTTTCGTAGTGATTCCGGGTATCAATCCCAACGCTTTGGCGGAGGGTTCGGCGTATGCCAGCCAGTTGGACAGCAACGGCCTGTTGGGTCTGTTGAATGTCTTCTCGGGTGGTGCATTCGGCAACGCCGCGATCTTTGCACTCGGAGTTATGCCGTACATCACCGCCTCGATTATCATCCAGCTGATGGGTATGATGATCCCCTATTTCCAGAAGATGCAGAAGGAGGGTGAGAGCGGCCGCCGCAAGATGAACCAGTGGACACGCTTCCTCACGATTGGCGTGCTGATGCTGCAGGGTCCGGCATTTATTGCCAACCTCTACCATCAGGCTCCCACGGCGTTCGTCTATGGCAATTCGTTCGGATTCGTATGCTATGCGACGACGGTGCTGATCGCCGGTACCATGTTTATTATGTGGTTGGGCGAGAAGATCACCGACAAGGGTATTGGCAACGGTGTCTCGTTGATCATTATGATCGGTATCGTGGCGCGTCTTCCGCACGCGCTCTTGGCCGAGGTTACGGCTCGTTTCGAGACCTCGACCGGTAGTATGATCATGGTTGTCTTCGAGCTCATCCTGCTCTACCTCGTCTTTATGGCTACGATCGCGCTGGTACAGGCTGTCCGCAAGGTGCCTGTACAGTACGCCAAGCGTATCGTCGGCAACAAGCAGTATGGTGGTGTACGCCAGTACATCCCGCTGAAGATGAATGCGGCCAATGTGATGCCGATCATCTTCGCGCAGGCCCTGATGTTTGTTCCGATGCTGTTCACGGGGACCAAATTCGCAGCCGCCTTCAGCTCGATGACCGGTTTTTGGTACAACTTTACGCTGGCCGTGATGGTAATCGCTTTCACCTACTTCTACACGGCGATTATCGTCAATCCTCAAATGATGGCCGATGACATGAAACGCAACGGCGGCTTCATCCCGGGAGTGAAACCGGGTAAGCAGACCGTGGGCTACATCGACTCCATCATGACGCGTATCACCCTGCCGGGTTCGATCTTCTTGGCGATTGTGGCAATTCTGCCCGCGCTGGCGATCCGATTCCTCGGTATTCAGCAGGAGTTCGCCTACTTCTACGGCGGTACCTCGTTGCTGATTATGGTGGGTGTGGTACTCGACACGCTCAAGCAGATAGAGAGCTACCTGTTGATGCGCCACTACGATGGTCTGATGAAGACGGGCCGTATTCAGGGTCGCAGCTAAAACAGGTACAAATCTTTAGAGAACATTAGCTATCGTTAGATGATACATCTGAAGACGAACGAGGAGATCGAACTCCTCCGTGAGAACAACCTCTTGGTGTCGGAGACACTGGCCGAAGTGGGTCGCCACATTCGGCCGGGTGTCACGACCAAGGAGTTGGATCGCTTGGCGGAAGATTTTATCCGCTCACACGGAGCCGTTCCCGCATTCCTCGGATACCAAGGCTACCCCGCTTCGTTGTGTATTTCGGTCAACGAACATGTAGTACACGGTATCCCGTCAGACAAGATCGTTCTGAAGGAGGGCGATATTGTTTCGGTAGATTGTGGTACATTTATGAAGGGGTTTGTTGGTGACTCGGCCTATACATTTGCGGTCGGAGAGGTTGGCGAGGAGGTACGCCGGCTGATGGAGGTCACCAAAGAGGCTCTTTATAAAGGTACGGCACAGGCCAAGGCCGGAAATCGCGTGGGCGATATTTCGGCGGCCGTGCAAGAGTACGCCGAGAAGTTTGGCTATGGCGTAGTACGCGAATTGGAGGGACACGGATTGGGCCGGAAAATGCACGAGGCCCCGGGCGTCCCCAACTACGGTGCCAAAGGTCGCGGCCCGCTCCTCAAGGAGGGGATGGTCATCTGCATCGAGCCG
>CAZVNR010000127.1:0-3088 GCA_964628945.1 uncultured Alistipes sp.
ATCTTTTTCTGCAAAGTAACGAGGGTAAGGCTGCTAAAAAATAGGGCGAGAAAAGTTACGTCTCTCGCCCATCATTTAATACTCAAAAAGCGCCACTTTTTGCATCATTACCCATTTTGCATTTGACGGTAGCATTCCCCACCTCCACCCAACAAAAACAACTCACAAGGCGCACCAAATTTCGCGTAAAAGCAAGTCCCCCTTTTCGCAAAAGGGGGATTTAGGGGGAAATGTCAAGTATAAGTGGCGAAACACGCCACCTCCACACGAAAAAGGCGCACCAAAAGTGCGCCAAATTTCGTGTGGAGGTGGCGGGAGTCGAACCCGCGTCCAAACAGGGAACCCAAAAGCTTTCTACACGCTTAGTTACCGTTTCGTCCTTCTCTTCGCATCCGGCAGGCAACAGCCCAACACGAAGCCCAGCCTCTAAAATTTAACCCGATGACCGAGGCGCACATCGAGCGATCTCTAAATAGATGATACCCCGTATGAAAGGCCGTTAAAGAGCGGAACAGCCCTTCGGGATACTCGTCGCTAACGCAGCCTTGGCGTCGGCGATTAAGCCCATTTTCCTTGAAAATTAGGCAGCGAGTGCGTAGCTATTATTGCCAATTAATTTTTGTGCATCGGGATTTACGAGCCGCCACACAGCGCTCGGCGTGCTTACTTCCAAACTCTGCCTGCTGTCAAAACCGGGCACCCCCGTCTCTTTCACGACAAAGGTCGAAAGTCGTTATTCAACGCTGCAAATGTAGTGCAAATGTTTCGGATTTCAAAATCGGAGCGATTACTACACGGTCGTCACACAAAAAAGCAGAACGACATATCATCATTCTGCTTCCTTTTCATTTATCTACGCCGAAGAATCAACATCTCGCCTTCGTCGATCAATTTCATTCGATCCCCTTCGACCGTACCGGATAGGTAGTAGGGTTCGTCCTCAAGCGTAAAATTCATTGTTATGCTCGGTTTATTATAGATGTAAGTACCCGATACCGTGAAAGATAGATCTATCGTTCCCTGTTCTCCATCCACAATCATTTGCACCAAGTCCTTATTTATGAAGGCGAATGTAATGGTCGCCTCTACACCATCAACTATTTCCGAATAGTACCAAGCTGTACCCACCAACGAATCATCTGTAGGGCTTTGATCTTTGTCGTCAGAGCAAGCTGTACAGACCATGGCAAACATCGCCATCAATAGAAAAACAAATCTTTTCATATTACAGTTATTTTTTCCGCCTGACTCCGATCACGGATTTACAAAAAACAGAAAGTGTGGAGCCAATTCGTTTACCTGAACTGATGCCCTAGGATAGCACTTACCACAAATAAACAATACCCCACACCCGTATTGGCGGGTATGAGGCAGACGACCTCAACTGATATACCAATACAAGGTGATGAGTGTTTTGCTCTCCTCGTGGTAATGAAATTTCCTAGGTTTCAGTTCAAGGATAAAAGCGAATACACTTCCATCAAAATATGTCTGTCAAACCTTTGACATTGCAAAGATAATAAAAAAAGGAAAAGAGCCACTATTTATGCAATTTTTTCGTATCTTTGGCCTTACAAATTGGACAGACACGGGCAATGGAGCAGAAGATGGTCATACGGTTGCAGGGCGTTTCGGTCTATCATGCGGGCGAGTATCGCTCGGTGAAGGCGATGCTGCGCGAGGGAGAGATGGTGCTCTCGGGGGTCGATCTGGAGGTCGAGCGCGGGGAGTTTGTCTATCTGATCGGGCGCGTGGGCAGCGGTAAATCGTCGCTGCTGAAGACCCTCTACGCCGAGGTGCCGCTCCTCACGGGGCGCGGCGTGATCGCCGGTTTCGACCTGCGCAAGCTCCGCCGCAAGGATATCCCCTATCTGCGCCGCCGCATCGGTATCGTCTTTCAAGACTATCAGCTCCTGACCGACCGCAATGTCTTTATGAATCTCTACTATGTGATGAAGGCGACCGGTTGGAAGCGCGAATCGGAGATTCGTGAACGCATCGACCGCGTGCTGACGATGGTCGAGCTGACGGCCAAGAGCTACAAGATGCCCTACGAACTCTCGGGGGGCGAGCAGCAGCGTTTGGTTATCGCCCGTGCCCTGCTGAACAACCCCGAGGTGCTGTTGGCCGACGAGCCGACGGGCAACCTCGACCCCGTCACGGCCGACGGCATCATGCAGCTCTTCCGCCGCATCGCCGCCGAGGGGTGTGCCGTGGTGATGTCCACACACAACACCGCGCTGATCGAGAACTACCCCGCCCGCGCGATCCTCTTTGCACAGGGGCATATCAGCGAGGTGGATTTGAAGGAGAAGTTGGAAGGGTAACCTGCTGGAAATTCAAAATTTAGAATTCAAAATTAAAAATGAAAAAGACCTATAGGTCTTATAAGTCCTATAGGCTCTATAAGTTCCGGCGTCCAAAGCTGACAGCTGATCGCCGGCTACTAAATAAGGACGTTTCCTCATCACCTTCGGCTTCGTCGGGAAGGCATCGTGATTGAATTCAAAATAATTTTGAATTTTGCACTCTACATTTTGAATTTGCAAAAACTCTCAATTTGCAAAACCGTTCACCTCTTTTTTGCCGCAAAAAAAAGTGCAAAAAAGAGGTTTTTCTATCTCGCAAATCTGTTGTACAAATAAAAAATAATGCGTATATTTGTACATTCTATTCGATTATTGAAAATGAGTACCGAACAAGAAAACATCAAGAAACAAGAGGAGGAATATGGTGCCTCCAATATCCAAGTGTTGGAGGGACTGGAGGCAGTCCGCAAACGCCCCGCAATGTACATCGGCGACATCGGCGAGAAGGGTCTGCATCACCTTGTCTATGAGGTGGTTGATAACTCGATCGACGAGGCATTGGCCGGCTATTGCGACACGATCGATGTAACGATCGGCGAGGACAACTCGATCACCGTGCGCGACAACGGTCGCGGTATCCCGACCGGTATGCACGAGAAGGAGAAAAAGTCGGCGTTGGAGGTCGTGATGACCGTACTGCACGCGGGCGGTAAGTTCGACAAGGGCAGCTACAAGGTTTCGGGTGGTCTGCACGGTGTCGGTGTATCGTGCGTGAATGC
>CAZVNR010000128.1:0-3063 GCA_964628945.1 uncultured Alistipes sp.
AGGCTGCGCGTCAGGCTATCACGCGTTATATGAAGCGTGAGGGTCAGCTCTGGATCCGTATCTTCCCCGATAAACCGATCACGAAGAAGCCCGCCGAGGTTCGTATGGGTAAGGGTAAGGGTAATCCGGAGGGTTTCGTAGCTCCCGTTACGCCGGGCCGTATTCTGTTCGAGGCTGAGGGTGTACCCTTGGCAGTAGCACAGGAGGCATTGCGTTTGGGTGCACAGAAGCTCCCGATTCCGGTTAAGTTTATTGTTCGTCGCGACTATGTCGAGAACTCAATCTAATAAGCAGACACGAAGATGAAAAGTGCAGAAATCAAGGATATCGCCACCAAGGATTTGGTAGAGCGTATCGAGACCGAGAAGGCACAGCTGGCCAAGCTGAAGGTTCAGCACGCCGTGTCGCCTATCGAGAATCCGTCGATCATTAAGAAGAACCGCCGAGATATCGCTCGCATGCTGACGATTCTCAGCCAAAAAACCGCTAAATAAGGAGAACAACTATGGAAAGAAATCTGAGAAAAGAGCGTATTGGCGTGGTTGTCAGCACGAAGATGGAGAAGACCATCGTGGTTGCAGTGGCTCGTAAGGTGAAGCACCCGATCTACGGCAAGTTCGTGAACAAGACGACGAAGTTCGCCGCCGAGTGCCTCGACGAGAGCTGCAAGGAGGGTGATACCGTACGCATTATGGAGACCCGCCCGCTGAGCAAGACGAAGCGTTGGCGTTTAGTACAAATCATTGAAAGAGCTAAGTAGTTATGATACAACAGGAATCAAGACTCGTAGTAGCCGACAACAGCGGTGCCAAGGAGGTTCTTTGCATCCGTGTACTCGGTGGTACGAAGCGTCGCTACGCATCGATCGGCGATAAGATCGTCGTAGCAGTGAAGAGTGCGACTCCGTCGGGCGACGTCAAGAAGGGCGCCGTATCGAAGGCCGTAGTAGTCCGCACGAAAAAGGAAATTCGTCGCGCCAACGGTTCGTACATTCGTTTCGACGACAACGCCGTTGTGCTGCTTAACAATCAGGGTGAGATGCGCGGTACCCGTATCTTTGGCCCCGTAGCCCGTGAGCTGCGTGACCAGTATATGAAGATCATCTCGCTTGCACCCGAAGTACTGTAATCAACAAAAACATTTCCGGATATGTCAGTGAAATTGCATATTAAGAAAGGGGATATGGTTCAGGTCATCGCGGGTGACAGCAAAGGCCAGCAGGGCAAGGTCCTGAAGGTCGAGGTGTCGAAGTCGCGTGCGATTGTCGAGGGCGTGAACATCTGTAAGAAGGCCACGAAGCCCAATGCACAGAATCCTCAGGGCGGCATCGTAGAGAAGGAGGCTCCGATCCATGTATCGAACCTTCAGGTGCTCGACCCCAAGAGCGGCAAGCCGACGAAGGTGGGCCGCAAGGCAAACGCCAATGGTAAATTAGTTCGTTACGCTAAAAAGTCAGGGGAGGAGATCAAATAATGGCAGCTTACATTCCTACACTCAAGACACAGTATAAGGAGCAGATTCAGCCTGCCCTTATGAAGCAGTTCGGCTATACGAGCGTGATGCAGTGCCCGAAGCTGGTGAAGATCGTCATCAATCAGGGTATGGGTCAGGCTATCGCCGACAAGAAGTTGATCGATGTGGCTCAGGAGGAGCTGACGCAGATCACCGGTCAGAAGGCCGTACAGACCCGTTCGCGTAAGGATATCTCGAACTTCAAACTCCGCAAGGGCATGCCGATTGGTGTGCGCGTTACGCTGCGCGACAAGAAGATGTACGAGTTCCTCGAGCGTCTGGTAGCCGTAGCACTGCCCCGTATCCGCGACTTCAAGGGTATCAACGAGAAGTTCGACGGTCAGGGTAACTACACGCTGGGTGTGACCGAGCAGATCATCTTCCCTGAGATCAACATCGACAAGATCACCAAGATCTTCGGTATGGAGATCACGTTCGTTACGACGGCCAAGACCGACGAGGAGGGCTACGCTCTTCTGAAGGAGTTCGGTCTGCCTTTCAAAAACGCTAAAAAGAACTAAGCTATGGCAAAGGAGTCAATGAAGGCACGCGAGGTAAAGCGTGCAAAGCTCGCTAACCGCTACGCTCATAAGCGCGAGGAGATCGCCGCCCAGCTCAAGGCCGGTGAGATCGACCACGAGGAGGCTTGGATCGCACTCTCGAAGTTGCCCCGCAACTCGAACCCGATTCGTCAGCACAACCGCTGCAAGATCACGGGTCGTCCGAAGGGTTACATTCGTCTGTTCGGTATCAGCCGTATCCAGTTCCGCGAGATGGCGTCGAAGGGCTTGATCCCGGGCGTTACGAAGGCCAGCTGGTAATCGTTCACAGGGGGTGACAGGAGTGGGGTGCACAGATGCCCCCTCCTCTCCCGCTGTTACAAACAAAACCGTTCGACACACAATTTGCATCAAACAGTAGGCGCAAACCCGCAAGGGGGCGTGAACCACTGCTTGAGTGTGTCGGGCTTCGGTTCCCAATTCTTTTTCCGGTCGAAAGCCGAGGGGCCGCTCCTTGTTTATAAGGGTGGGGCACGGGAGGATGGGTGCCAATACGGGTGCAGTGTCCGAGTAATCGTAGGCGCACCGTCGGGGAAAGTGTCGTTCAGTGAACGATAACTTCTCGGTGGCGGGTCTGCGATGAGGGGCAAGGTGCCAGTACAGGTGGGGCTTGAAAGGAGCAACACGCTGTGATTCAGTCGATCGCTTTGACCGCAAAAAAAGTTTTGTGGCAGGGTTGAGATTGTTTTGTGGGTGGTGTTGTGCTGATAATCAAGCTGTTGTGCGATCAATGTTAGCAAAACAGAGGGGTTGCTGACATTTGTCGTACCCTGCCGAAAAGAGCAAATTCGCTGAAAACTACGCTTTTGGCTTGGTTTTTTGCGAAATAATGCGTATATTTGCGCGCTTATGTGCGGACAATTTTATTGTGAAGCACAAGCAAATAACTAATTATTAACAACTTACATTAATTTTAATTTCTTATTCGTTATGACAGATCCTATTGCGGACTTTCTGACCAGAATTAGAAACGCGGTGAAAGCCAACCACA
>CAZVNR010000129.1:0-2963 GCA_964628945.1 uncultured Alistipes sp.
AGGCCGCCCGCCGTCTCGTAGATGTGGGGCTGGAAGAAGCCCATCACCGAGCAGACGAGGTTCCAAGTCAGGTACATACCGGCCAAGAAGAGCATCGTATAGACATTCGTTTTGTTCGTGAAGAGCTTACCGAACGACGAGAAGACGCTCCCCGCCTTCGGTGCCTTTTCGGCTTCGGCCTTCGCGGCCTTCCACTCGGCCGACTCGTCGAGACGGCGTTGCAGGTTCCATGCAATAAAGGCCACCACGAAGAGCGAGCAGAAGACAATGCGGCTCGAGAAGACATTGAGCGCAGCCCCCTCGGCTCCGAACCAGCTGCCGACGGCGGCCGTCACGGCGTAGAGCAGACCGCCCGTCGTATCGCCCGTCGGCGGCGCCAAGAGCGTACCGAGAATGAGGATGATCAGCGGACCGATACCCCACGCCATCTGCGAGATGGCGATATTGCGACCACGATTGCCCACCTCCGAGTTCTCCGAGATGTAGGTCCACGATGCCGGCACGCCGACACCCACCGAGATACCCGTCACGAGGAAGCCCGCGAGCAGCATCGGGAAGTTCATGGCGACCATGATGAGGGCAACGCCCAGCATATAGATCAGCATATTGTAGGTGTAGATCGCCTTGCGACCATACTTATCGGCCAAGAAGCCGCCGATGATGGCACCGATCGCGGCACCGAGGCAGTTGGCCGAGATGGCGTTGAGCCAACCGAGGTGGCCCTCCGAGAGGCCGAGATACTGCTGCCAGAGGGTCAAACCGCTGGCGCCGGCAACGATTGCACCGGCATCGAGGTAGTTGGTCAGCGAAACGGCCAAGGTACTTTTAAGGGATGTTTTTTGAGCCATAGCTTTATGAAATTCAAAATTTAGAATGTAAAATTCAAAATTGCGTTTTTAGCTGTCAGCAATCAGCTTTCAGCTTTTAATCGTTTTGTGGTTTTGGAGCAATGACACCGCGACAACCAAAAATTCGTTGGAGGAGGGGATTGCAAGGCTTGCTCCTTTTGCCAACCGAGAAGTCGTACAGCGAGCGCAACGACAAAAGAGCCTGCTGTACGGCTTATTCTTCTATCGTGCAAGCGGCATCCAAACCGTCATTTCAGCGTGTTCACGGTTACCCCACGCAAAGTAGGGGATCAGACGGATCTTCACCTCGCCGTCGGCCTTGCCCACCTCGCGGTAGAGGGTATTCGTCCACGACTCCTCGTCGATGAGGCGTGCCGTACCGTCCAGTGCGACGATCTTCGAGCCCTCGATCTCGATCTCGGTCGGGATCAGCTCGATATCGGCGGGGATCAGCACATTGTCGATCTTCTTGCCCCCCTCGATGTCGCAGCTCTCGAGGCAGTACACCAGCGGGCCGCGCTTAACGACCGTCTCGTTGCGGCTCTCCTCCACGAGCGGATTCGACTCGAGGAGCTTCACGCGCATCTCGAGATCCAACTCCACGCGATCACCCTTTTTCCACACGCGCTCAACGGTGGCGTAGGTGTTGGCCGCGGTGGCCACCTCCACCCGCTCGCCGTTGATCTTCACCTCGGCCTTGTCGCACCACTCGGGGATGCGGAGGTTGAGTTTCATCGACTGCTTCTTGGCGATCTCGGCGATCTCCAAGACAATCTTGCCATCGTAGGGATAGCCCGTGAACTGCTTGACCACGAAGGGCTTGCCGGCATAGGTCGTCGTCAGTTCGCTCTCGCCGTAGAGGTTGCACCACAGCGCATCGTCGCTTATCGAGTAGGCGTAGTTCTGCGCCTCGCAGATCGTGCGCAGCGTGTTGGGCGGGCAGCAGTTGCAGAGCTTGATATACTCCTCGCGAATCTTCGACCAACGCATCGTGTAGGGGAAGTCGGCACTTATGCGCAGCGGGTTGGTGTAGAAGTAGTGCTTGCCGTCGAGGCTCACGCCGCTCAAGACGCTGTTGTAGAGCGCCGTCTCGACGATCTCGGCATACTTCGCGTCGCCCGTCGATTGCAGCATACGCCAGTTGAAGAGCATATTGCCGATGTTGGCGCAGGTCTCGTTGTGGGCGGTCGATTGCGGCAGCTGGTAGGCGCGGCCGTAGCTTTGGTGTACCTTCTGAATCAGATCCGGCTCATAGACCGTACCGTCGGGCGAAGTGCCGTCGTAGAGGGCACCGCAGGCACCCGTCACATACATCTTGCGCGTAACGATATCCTGCCAAATGCTCGTCAGGTTCTTCATCAACTGCTCCTCGCCCGTCTCGGCATAGACATCGGCCACACCGGCATAGAGGTAGTTGGCACGCACGGCGTGTCCCATCGCGTTGTACTGTTCACGGAAGGGGATGCGGTCCTGATTGTCGTCCGTACCGTTCTCGACCATACCGCGAATATTGATCAGGTTCTTCGAGAGCTCGAGGTAGCGCGGATTGCCCGTCGCGCGGTACATCTCCACCACGCCCATATAGTGCGACGGGCAGATGGCGTTGCGTGCCAGCTCGGCCGAGGCCGTTTCGTAGAAGTGGCAGAGAAAGTCCGTCGCCTTGATCGCCGCCTCGAAGAGCGTGCGCTTGCCCGTAGCGCGGTAGTGCGTGATACCGGCCATCATCAGGTGACCGAGGTTGTAGGTCTCGAAGTTCAGACGGTTGGCAAAGGCACCCTTCTCGTCCGCGCCGCCCACCTTCGTACCGATTGCCTGCTGCGGGGCGTGGCTGTGGGTGTCGATCCCCTTGTTGCGCTCGTCGATGATCACGGGCGTATGGATGTAGCCATCCTCGCGCTGCGCCTTCACCACGCGGGCGATGAAGGTGTCCATAATCTTGTCCAGCTCGGGATCTTTCGTGATGGCATAGACCGCCGCTACGCCCTCCATCCACTTGTACATATCGCCGTCGTGGAACGGGGGGCCTGCGTGGTGACCGTCGCACTCGCCGGCCGCGATCTCGAAGTTGCGGAAGCCGTGCGAGAGGTCGGCATTGCACCAAATATCCCACATGTG
>CAZVNR010000130.1:0-2906 GCA_964628945.1 uncultured Alistipes sp.
TTTTTTGTATTGCTCGGCTCTACCGAACTTTGCACTTCGGTTGTGAAAGTAGGTTATTCAGGCTGATAACCGCTATCTTCGAGGAGCTTCGGGCCATTGGCGGCGGCGACGGCCAGCTGGTCGCAACGGTTGTTCTCGACCGTCTCGGCGTGCCCCTTGACCCAGACGAAGCGGACGCTGTGGCGGCGATAGACGCGCAAGAATCGCATCCACAGGTCGGGGTTCTTCTTCCCCGCAAAGCCCTTCTTCTCCCAACCGAAGACCCACCGTTGTTCGACGGCATCGACCACATACTTCGAGTCGGAGTAGAGCGTTACATCCGAACCCTCGAACTTCAACGCCTCGAGAGCCACGCAGACGGCCATCAGCTCCATACGGTTGTTGGTCGTCAGGCGGTAGCCGCAGGCGATCTCCTTGCGGTGCGGCCCCGACAGCAACACACACCCAAATCCGCCCGGGCCCGGGTTACCCAACGAGGAGCCGTCGGTGTAGATTGTAATGGGGATCATTAAAATTCAAAATTTAGAATTCAAAATTCAAAATTGCCACTGGTGCGATAAATTCAGTAAGACAGCCGATATAACATTGAACTTGAATCAATTGCAGGTGTTTGTTGGTTTTATGATTTGAATCAAAATGTCATCCCGACGGAGCCGAAGGCGACGAGGGATCCTCCTTATTCCATTGAAAAGCAAGCGTGGACAGAGGAAGATTCCTCCGCTTGCCGCGTTCGGAATGACACGATGATTTTTTTATCGCACCAGTAGTAATTCAAAATTCAAAATTATTGCTCGGCGATTTACCAAAACGCTTTCATTTTGTATTTTGAATTACTGCAACGCAGCCAGCTGCTCCTTGATTGCGGCGATCTTCGCCTCGGCATCGGCCTGCTTGGCACGCTCGTTGGCCACCACCTTCTCGGGGGCGTTCTGTACGAAACGCTCGTTCGAGAGCTTCGCCATCACGCTCTTAAGGAAGCCCTCGTAGTAGGTCAGGTCCTCCGCGAGCTTCTTCTTCTCGGCCTCCGTGTCGATCATGCCGGCCAGCGGCACGAAGTACTGCGTGGTCTTTACGAGGAATGCGGCTGCGGCGGCATCCTTCTCTGTTACGGCCTCGATCGAGGTGAGGTTGGCCATCTTGGCGATGACGGGGGCGAACTCCGAGGGGTAGTTCTCGTCGAGTACCACCTTCAGCGTCAGCGACTCCTTCTGCGGCAGGTTCTTCTGATTGCGGATGTTGCGCACCGACGAGATCACCTCGTGTGCCAACGCGAAGCGGGCGAGCAGCTGCTCATCGGCGGCCGTCGTGGCGGGCATCGGGGCTACGCAGATCGATTCGCCTGCACTACGCGGTGCGATATCCTGCCAAATCTCCTCCGTGATGAAGGGCATAAAGGGGTGCAGCGTGCGCATCAGACCGTCGAAGAAGGCTTTGGTCGCCTCCATCGTTGCGGCATCGATCGGCTGCCCGTAGGCGGGCTTGATCATCTCCAAGTAGAGTGCGCTGAACTCGTCCCAGAAGAGTTTGTAGAGCTTCAGACACGCCTCCGAGATGCGGTATTGACGGAAGTCGGCCTCCACCTCGCCGAGCGTCCGATTGAACTGCTCGGTAAACCAAGCAACGGCCAAGCGGTTGTTCTCGCTTTGGGGTGCATCGCTCACCGTCCAACCGTTCACCAAACGGTAGGCGTTCCAGATCTTGTTGCCGAAATTGCGCCCCTGCTCGCACAAGGCCTCGTCGAACATCACATCGTTGCCGGCCGACGACGACATCAGCATCGCCAAGCGCACACCGTCGGCGCCGTACTTCTCGATCAGATCGAGCGGGTCGGGCGAGTTGCCCAGCTGCTTCGACATCTTTCGACCGATCTTGTCGCGCACGATACCCGTGAAATAGACATTACGGAAGGGCTCGGCCGAGCGGTACTCGTAGCCGGCCATAATCATACGCGCCACCCAGAAGAAGATGATATCGGGACCCGTTACCAGATCGTTCGTCGGGTAGTAGTAGCTGATCTCCTCGTTCTCGGGGTTGCGGATGCCGTCGAAGACCGAGATCGGCCACAACCACGACGAGAACCAAGTATCGAGCACATCCTCGTCTTGGCGCAGGTCGGCCATCGTGAGCGACTCGTCACCCGTCTTCGTGCGTGCCTTCGCCAACGCCTCCTCGGCCGTTACGGCTACGACATAGCCCCCCTTCGGGAGGTAGTAGGCCGGAATGCGCTGACCCCACCACAACTGACGCGAGATGCACCAATCCTTGATGTTCTCCATCCAGTGGCGGTAGGTGTTCTTATACTTCTCGGGTACGAAGCGGATCACATCCTCCAAGACGGCCTTCGTGGCGGGCTTGGCCAGCTCCTCCATCGAGAGGAACCACTGCATCGAGAGCTTCGGCTCGATGGCCACGCCCGTACGCTCCGAGTAACCCACGTTGTTCGTGTACTCCTCGGTCTTTTCCAACAGGTCGGCAGCCATCAAATCCTGCTCAATCTGCTTGCGCAACGCGAAGCGCTCCATGCCGACATAGATGCCCACCTTGTCGTTAATCGTGCCGTCGTCGTTGAAAATGTCAATGGTTTCGAGGTTGTATTTCTCGCCCAGCATGTAGTCGTTCACGTCGTGAGCCGGCGTTACCTTCAAGGCTCCCGTACCAAACTCGATGTCGACATACTCGTCGCGGATAATCGGAATCGAGCGGCCTACAATCGGCACGATGACACGCGCATCGGCCGGCAAGTGCTGGTAGCGCGGGTCGTTCGGGTTGACGCAGAGGGCCGTATCGCCCAGAATCGTCTCGGGGCGGGTCGTGGCGACGATGAGTGCCTCGTCCGAGCCTTCGACCTTATAGCGCAGGTAGTAGAGTTTGCCGTGCGACTCTTTGAAGATGACCTCCTCGTCCGA
>CAZVNR010000131.1:0-2854 GCA_964628945.1 uncultured Alistipes sp.
TTCGTATCTTTGTGTGTATGAAACAGATGATCTTTGCGGTTCTTGCGCTGCTCGTTGCTGCAGCCACCGCCCCCCAAACGGCTTCAGCCCAAGTGAAGGCGCCACGCGCCTATGTCGATTTTACGGTCTTGGCCGACCAATCGGACTGCACCTACGCCGTCGGCGAGGAGGCGACCCTCTCGATCTACGCCAAGGCGGCCGGTAACGGCTTGGAGGGGGTCGAGGTGTGCTACGAGATCGGCGACGACCGCATGGAGGCCGATACGCGCGGCGTAACCCTCTTTAAGAACGGCATCGCCCGCGTCGCGATGGGGACGATGGATCGCGCCGGCTTCCGCCACTGCACCATCCGATTCGAGGTGGAGGGCGAAAGCTACACCGAGACGGTCAAGGTGGGTTACGGCATCAACCGCATCGAGCCGACGATCACCGAGGCGATCGACTTCGACCTCTTTTGGAAAAAGGTGCTGAAGGAGGCACGACGAACGCCGCTAAAGGTCGAGGAGCGACCGCTCGAGAACTACACGAGCGAGGCGATCACCGTGACGGAGGTGCGCATCCCTATCTTTGAGGACGGATCGTGCATCTACGGTTGTCTGTCGGTGCCGAACGACGGGAAGAAGCACCCCGTACTCTTCGTACCGCCCGGGGCGGGCGTAAAGCGCGTGGGGCCCTCGAACATCTACGCCAAGGCGGGTTTTATCACGCTGGCGATCGAGGTACACGGGATTCCGATGATGGCTCCCGACTCGGTGATTGCCGCCGAGAAGGCGCGATTGGGCGACTACTGGTACACGGGGATCGAGGATCGGGATACCTACTACTACAAAAAGATCTACGCCGGTTGCGTGCGTGCGATCGACTACTTGATGACCCATCCGCAGTTTGACGGCAAAAATGTCGGCGTGACGGGCGGCAGTCAGGGCGGCGCGTTGAGCATCGTGACGGCGACACTGCACCCCGAGGTCGATTTCGTGGCCTCGTTCTACCCTGCGCTGTGCGATGTAAGCGGCTATCTGCACGACCGCGCCGGTGGTTGGCCGCGTATGTTCACCACGCCCGACGACCGTCCCGAGATCAACCGCAAGCGGGCGATCGCCACGATGCGCTACTACGATGTGGTGAACTTCGCCCGTCGCATCCGCACGACGGGTTACTACACCTACGGCTTCAACGACAACACCTGCCCGCCGACCTCCGTAGCGGCCGCTTTCAATGTGATCACCGCCCCGAAGCTGATCGTCCCCACCCCCGCCAACTACCACTGGCGTTTCAGCGAAACGCACCAACAGGCGATCCGCTGGATGCAGGAGCAGTGCGAGTAACACCCGCCACCGCCACAATACGAAAAGGGGCTGTCCAACAAATTTAGTTGCGACAGCCCCAAGTTTCAGAAGTTGTATAACAGCGATTAGATCGAGATGTCGAGGATCTCGAAGTGAAGCACACCAGCAGGAACGGTCACCTCGACCTCGTCGCCCTTCTTGTGCCCCAAGAGTGCCTTGGCGATCGGGGTACCGATGGCCAGCTTGCCCTCGCGGAGGTTGGCCTCGTGCTCGGCGACGATCGTGTAGGTCACCTCTCGGTTGTTGTTCTTGTTCAGGAGCTTCACCTTGCTCAGGATCTGCACCTTCGATTTGTCGATCTTCGTCTCGTCGATCACGCGCGCATTGGCCAGCGTTGCCTCCAAGTTGGCAATGCGCATCTCAAGCAGCCCTTGTGCCTCGCGGGCAGCATCGTACTCGGCATTCTCCGAGAGGTCGCCCTTGTCGCGTGCCTCGGCAATCGCAGCGGCAGCTGCCGGACGCTCCACCGAGCGGAGGTGATCCAACTCATCCTTGAGCTTCTTGTAGCCCTCGGCCGTCAAATAAATCAGTTCTTGTGCCATTGTTCTATCTTTTTTAGTTTCTATTTTTCTGTTCAGCAACAAAAAAACAAGAATCCTGACCCCTGCTGGAAGGTCAGAACCCCATTTGTTCATCTGTAAGGCAAAGGTAAGACGAAAAATTTGAATCTCCAAATTTTCTGCCGTTTTCCGCCGCACTTCCACGCGCCGTGCGAATTTTTCGCCGCGCCGCCATTAACAATGCCGTTTTTTTTGTATCTTACCCCTTGAAAAGCCAACTTTTCCGGCAACGATGGAGTTTGAACAGATCGTACATACCTACCAAGAGCCCCTCTACTGGCACCTGCGTCGTCTGGTCGTCAGCCACGAGGATGCCGAGGATTGCCTGCAGGAGCTCTTCTTGCAGGCCTATCGCTCGATTGACAGGTTGCGCGATCCCGAGGCGTTGCGCCCGTGGCTCTATCGCATCGCCACGAACACCGCCTACCGTCATCTGCGCCGCCACCGCGAGGAGGTGCTCTCGACCGAGGAGGTGTCGGAACTGCTGCTCGGTCGCTTGGAGAGCAGCAGCTATGTCGATTACGAGCGCGGCGCGGAGGTGCGTTTTCAGCAGGCACTGCTGACGCTGAGCGAGCAGCAACGCGCCGTCTTTACGATGCGCTACTACGACGAGCTGCCCTACAACGAGATCGCCGAGGTGGTTGGTACGAGCGAGACCTCGCTGCGTGTGAGTTACCACAACGCCTGCGCCCGCATCAAAGAGTATCTGAAAAACAACGATTGATATGGAGAACGATTGGAAAAAGTTGGGCAAACAGATGCCCTATCGCACCCCGACCGACTTTTTTGCCCGCAACAAGGCGGCGATCTTGGCCGCAACCGTCGGACTGAACGAGCCGACCTCATCGGCCGAAGCGACCGTGTTGTCTGCACCGCGCAACCGTCGTCTGCACCTCGGTTGGTCGTGGGCGGGAGCCGTGGCGGCGAGCATCGCGCTGATCGCATTGG
>CAZVNR010000132.1:0-2850 GCA_964628945.1 uncultured Alistipes sp.
TCTGGCTCAATGTGAGCGACGAGGATGCCAAGCGTTACATCAAGATCTTCACGCTGCTCGACCGCACGACGATCGAGTCGCTCATCGCCGAGCACGATGCCGCTCCGCACCTCCGCGCACTGCAGAAGCGTCTGGCCGAGGAGATCACGACGATGATCCACTCGCGCGAGGAGTACGAGAAGGCGGTTGAGGCTTCGCAGATTCTCTTCGGCGGTGCCACCTCCGAGGCGTTGAAGAGGCTCGACGAGCAGACCCTCTTACAGGTCTTTGAGGGCGTTCCGCAGTTCCGCGTGGCGCGTACGGAGTTGGAGGGGCTGCCCTTCATCGAGCTGGCAGCCGAGAAGACGCAGATCTTCCCCTCGAAGGGTGAGTGCCGCAAGATGGTACAGGGTGGCGGTGTATCGCTCAACAAGGAGAAGGTGACCGACCCGCAACGCCCTGTCACGAGCGACGATCTGATCGCCGGCAAATACCTGCTGGCGCAGCGTGGTAAGAAGAACTATTATCTGGTGATCGCCGAGTAGGCGGTCATCAGACTTTTTTTTGACGGAGCATGGAGTACACAATCACGCTCGAACGGATGGAGTTTCACGCCTACCACGGCTGCTACAATCTCGAGCAGCAGGTGGGCAACCACTTCACGGTCGATTTGGAACTGACCACCGACTTGGGCAGAGTCGCCGAAAAGGACGATGTGCAGTTGGCCGTCAACTACCTTACGGTCTATGAGATCGTCCGCGAGCAGATGCAGATCAAGCAGCGCACGATCGAGCGTGTGGCTGCCAACATCATCACGGCGATCGACTCGGCATTTCCGCAGGTGACCAAGGCGCGTTGTACGGTGTCGAAGATCGCCCCGCCGTTGGGCGGAAAGGTCGGGAAAGTAAGCGTGACCCTTGTAGCCGACAATCCGGCACAATTCGCAACCTTACACCTGCGCAATTGGTGGGCGAACCGCAAAAAAAAGTAAAAAGAGCTACGATTCGTTAGATTAATTAGGTTATAAATGGAGAAACAGACAGCAAGAGCCACCTTTGGTGGCCGAATCAGTGCCGTGCTCGTGGCAGCCGGCAGTGCAGTTGGTTTGGGGAACATTTGGCGATTCCCCTACATCGCCGGCGAGAATGGCGGCGGAGCCTTTCTTTTGATCTATCTCGGGTGTGTCCTGCTGATGGGCTTCCCGCTGATGGTATCGGAGTTCTCGATCGGCTCCTCGACGCGCAAGAATGCCGTCGGTGCCTATCGCGCACTCGACAAGCGTTGGACGGGCTTGGGCTACCTCGGCGTGCTCTCTTCGACCCTCATTTTGGGATTCTACCTCGTGGTATCGGGCTGGACGGCCGAATACACCCTCCACTCGTTCTTAAACGATCCCATCGTACAGAACACCTCGGGCGAGGCACACAAGGCCGCCTTCAACGCCTTTATCACCCACCCATGGAAGCCGCTGCTCTACGCCGTCGGTTTCTCGTTGGCAACCCACTTCATCGTGGCGCTGGGTGTACAGAAGGGGATCGAGCGTGCCTCGAAGTGGATGATGCCGTTGCTCTTTGTCTTCCTCATCGTGCTGGCAATCCACTCGATCCTGATGCCGAACGGCCTGGAGGGGTTGAAGTTCTACCTTACACCCGACTTCTCGAAGGTGACGACCAACTCTTTCCTTGTGGCGATCGGGCAGGCCTTCTTCTCGCTCTCGATCGGCCTCGGTACGATGATCACCTACGGCTCCTACTTTAAGCCCAAGACGCGCGTGCAGGATACGGCTATTCAGGTGACGATGCTCGACACGCTGGTCGCCTTTATGGCGGGTCTGATGATCTTCCCCGCCGTCTTCAGCGCAGGGATCGAGCCCGCTTCGGGTCCCTCGTTGGTCTTCATCACCCTCCCCGCCATTTTCAGTTCGATGCCGCTCAGTGCCCTGTGGTCCTCGATCTTCTTCATCCTCTTGGTGTTGGCCGCCCTCACCTCGACGATCTCGATGCACGAATCGGCCACGGCCTACTTGGCCGAGGAGTGGAAGATCTGCCGCAAGGCCGCCGCTTGGCTTACGACACTCATCACAACCCTCTTGGCACTCTTCTCGTCGCTCTCGTTGGGCGCGTGGAGTTGGCTCAAGATCAACGGGTTGTCGCTCTTTGATGCGTTGGATTATATCACGGCGAATATCATGTTGCCCGTCGGCGGTCTTTTGACCTGCATCTTTGCGGGGTGGCTCTTCGATCGTAAACTCTTCCGCGAGCAGCTCTATCCCGATGGCGGCACGGGTCGCCTCTACCCGATCCTGCGTTTCCTGATCCGCTACTGCTGTCCCGTGATCGTGGGGGCGATTCTGCTGGATTCGATCGGAATTATTTAGCCAAGCTAAATAAAATTCAAAATGTAGAATTTAGAATTCAAAATGAAGCCGGCGCATCTCTGTTGCGCCGGCTTTTTTTGTTGTTGTGATGAGGTCTGTACCGATCACGCAGCCTAATGCTGACTGCTGAATGCTGAATGCTGAATGCTGAACAAGGAAGATCCCTCGTCGCCTTCGGCTCTGTCGGGATGACATTGCTAAAGAGCAGGATAGCAAATCGACGCCATCCTGCTCTTTCTCATCGTGTTAGCCAAGAATAATTCTCAATTCTCAACGCTCAATTTTGAATTCTAAATTCTAACTTTTGAATTTTTAATGCTCCTCAAGGTAGGCAATCAGTCGTGCCATATTCTCGATGTAGGTCTTGACCGAGATGCACAATTCGCCCGTCGTGCATTGGTGGGGCGAGGTGTCGTATCGGTCACCCACGAAAGTAGTGCCGTACTTCGTTTCGCTGCTCGGCGTGGCGTCGGAGCAGGGCTCATAGGGATTCG
>CAZVNR010000133.1:0-2816 GCA_964628945.1 uncultured Alistipes sp.
ACGATGTTGGCCACCTTGTTGTAGCGGCCGTCCTCCATCGTGCGCATCGCGTGCAGGATGCGGCGCTGTACCGGTTTCAGACCATCTTCGAGGTGGGGCACGGCGCGTTCGAGGATCACATACGAGGCGTAATCCAAGAACCAGTTTTTGTACATACCCGTCAGACGGCGCACGCCGCTCTCGTCCTGCATCAGCCGGTCGAACTTGGCACGCTTCGAGGGCGAGGCGGGCTCGTCGGCCTCCTCGGCCTCCGTCGCCCCCTCCTGCAGCTCCTCTGCATCGGGGTTTGCGGTTTCGAGCAGCTCCTCCTGCTCGTCGATATCTTCTCTTTTGTCAGCCATAAACTCTTCTTAAATATCGCGTTTGTCGCCTAATTTAGCTGCAGGTCGGCATCGACCAGATCCTCCTCGATGCGCAGGTTGTTGATAATGAAGCCCTGACGATCGGGGGTGTTTTTGCCCATATAGAACTCCAGCAGGTCGTGGATCGGGTCATCCTTCGTGATGCGCACCTTATCGAGGCGCATCGTCTCGCCGATGAAGTGTTTGAACTCCGTATCGGAGATCTCACCCAAACCTTTGAATCGCGTGATCTCGGCATTGACACCGCACTTCTTGATCGCCGCCTGACGCTCCTCCTCGTTGTAGCAGTAGAAGTTCTCCTTCTTGTTGCGCACGCGGAAGAGTGGCGTCTGCAGGATGTAGAGGTGGCCGCGACGGATCACCTCGGGGAAGAACTGCAGGAAGAAGGAGGTGATCAAGAGGCGGATGTGCATACCATCGACATCGGCATCGGTCGCCACGATCACCTTCTCGTAGCGCAGGTTGTCGATATCCTCCTCGATATTGAGTGCCGCCTGCAGCAGGTTGAACTCCTCGTTCAGATAGACCACCTTCTTCGTCAGACCGTAGCAGTTGAGTGGCTTACCGCGCAGCGAGAAGACCGCCTGCGTGCGGGCATCGCGACACTTCGTCACCGAAGACGAGGCCGAAAGACCCTCCGTGATGAAGATCATCGTTTGGTCGGCCAGCTCGTTCTTGTCGTTGCGGTGGATCTTGCAGTCGCGCAGCTTCTTGTTGTTGAGCGACACCTTCTTGGCCGTCTCGCGTGCCTTCTTCTGCACGCCCGAGATCGCCTTGCGCTCCTTCTCGTTCTCGACGATCTTCTTCTGGATCGACTGTGCCGTTTCGGGATGCTTGTGGAGGTAGTCGTCGAGGTGCTTGGCCAAGAAGTCGCCGATAAAGGCGCGGACGGTGACCCCCTCCGACACCTCCTTCGAGCCAAACTTCGTCTTGGGCTGGTTCTCGAACTGCGGATCATCGACCTTGATGGCCACCGCCGCCACGATCGAGGTGCGGACATCCGACGGGTCGTAATCCTTGTGGTAGAACTCCTTGAGGGTCTTGGCCACCATCTCGCGGAAGGCTGCCTGATGCGTACCGCCGTGGATCGTGTGCTGGCCATTGACAAACGAGTTGAAGTTCTCGCCGTAGCCCGTACCGTGCGTGATCACCACCTCGATATCCTCCCCCGCGAGGTGGATGGGGGGATAGAGCGGCTCCTCGGTGAGCGTATCGTTCACCAGATCGAGCAGACCGTTTTTCGAGGTGTAGCTCACGCCGTTCAGCACGAGCGTCAGCCCCATATTGAGGTAGCTGTAGTTGCGGATGCGCTGCTCGATGTACTCCATATTGTAGGTGTAGGAGCCGAAAATCTCCTCATCGACCTTGTAACTGATGAAGGTGCCGTTCTTCTCCTTCACGCCGCTCTCCCAGCGGTCGGCCACCTCCAAGCCCTTGGCAAACGAGACCGTATGCGCCTCGCCGTCGCGCACCGAACGAGCCGTAAACTCGCTCGAGAGCATATTGACCGCCTTCACGCCGACACCGTTCAGTCCGACCGTCTTTTTGAAGGCCGAACCGCCGTACTTACCGCCCGTATTCATCTCGCTCACGGCCGCCGAGAGCGACTTGAGCGGAATACCGCGGCCGTAGTCGCGCACCGAGACCACATGCTCCTTCACCTCGATCTCGATGCGCTTGCCGGCACCCATAATAAACTCATCGACCGAGTTGTCGATCACCTCCTTGATCAGCACATAGAGTGCCTCGTCGGGTTGCGATCCGTCGCCGATGCTGCCCACATACATACCCGGGCGCAAACGGATGTGTTCGCGCGGCGAGAGGGTTTTGATCGCGTCGTCGTCGTAGTTGGTTGTATTTTGTAGTAAATCTGCCACAGTTACCAAATTCAAAATTTAGAGTGCAAAATTCAAAATGAGCGGGCGGTGCACTACCGAGTTAAGCCTTGGCACGAATCTGCTCCAGTTCGCTCTTGATACAGTTCTCGGTCTTGTCGAGCAGCGTACGCAGGTCTGATTCGGCCACCTCCTCGGCCGGAATCGGATCGAGCACGCGCACCGTGATCCGGTTCGACCAGTTGAAGAAGAAGGGCATCCGCTTCGTCACGCGGTTCGTACCGTCCATCACCACCGGCAGGATCGTCGCGCCCAACTCCTTGGCCATCATAAAGCCGCCGGGCTTAAAACGATTCATCTCGCCCGTCTTCGAGCGCGTACCCTCGGGGAAGATCGCCACCGATACGCCTCTGTCGAGCCACATCTTGCCCTCCGTTCGGAGCTGCTCCATCGCCTGCGCCGCGCGACCGCGGTTGATCATAATGTCGCCGTGCATAAAGATCAGCTGCCCGAAGAAGGGGGTCTTCATCACCTCGCGCTTTGTCACCCAACGGAAGTTGAGCGGCAGGTAGTACATCGAGGTAATATCGAACATCGAGTTGTGGTTCGACATAATGAC
>CAZVNR010000134.1:0-2807 GCA_964628945.1 uncultured Alistipes sp.
GTTTTCGTACTGCGCCATCAAATCCTTGTATTCGGTGATGCGCATTACGGTTATCTTGATTCGTCTCATTGATCTATTTTTTTGCAAATGCCACATCCGATGGCCGAAAAATTGCTTGGTGCCGACACGCTCAAAACCGAGCGTGGTGTATAGTTTCTCGGCATTGGGGTTGGCATCATCGACGATCAAGCCAACGCGCTCGTGACCCTCCGTAAAAGCCTTTTCGCAGAACGCTTCGACCAATGCCCGCCCCACGCCAAGCCCCCGAAATGCGGGCAGAACACCCACCGAATCGAGATAGACCTCGCCCGCCTCGCACTCGTCGGGAATGGCCGGCGTGCGCCCGATTTGCTCTTGCAAGACGGCGAAAGTCCCTTCGCGCAACACGCCCAACAACGCACCGTCGTAGCCCACGACAGCACCCGCCTGAACGCCTTCTGCCTCTGCAACAAGGGCATACTGCCAACTATATTGCGTACCCTTGCGACGGGCGACCTCGGTCAGCACGGCGAGGTAATCATCGCCGCAATAGGCTCGCAACGCCGCCTCGTCGCCGATCGCCATCGCAACGGCTCGTGCAATCACCGTTGCGTTCTCCGGCCTCGCCGGCCGCACACTGATTCTCGGAGCATCCATACCACAAAGTTGGTGAAAATTGCGATGCGCTGCAGACAGCCCAAATTTAGACAGCCTCTTAACTTACCCTCTCCGCTCGAGTTTGACTACATTCTCGACATGGTGCGTGTGGGGGAACATATCGACCGGTTGGACGGCGACAACGCGATAGTCGGCATCGAGCAGGGCAAGGTCGCGTGCCTGCGTGGCGGGGTTGCAGCTCACATAGACGATGCGGTCGGGTGCGGCACGGCGGATCACCTCCAAGACCGGTTCATCGACCCCCGCACGCGGCGGATCGAGGATGATCACCTCGGGGTGGCCGTTCGCCTTGACGAAATCGTCATCAAGCACCTTTTTCATATCGCCCGCATAGAAGGTCGTGTTGTCGATCGCGTTGATCGACGAATTGACCTTGGCATCCTCGATCGCCTCGGCGACATACTCGATGCCGACCACCCGTTTGCAGCGACGAGCGCAGAAGTTGGCGATCGTACCCGTCCCCGTATAGAGGTCGTAGAGCGTATCCTCCGCCTTCAGATCGGCAAAGTCACGCGCCACCTTATAGAGTTCGTAGGCCTGCCGCGAGTTGGTCTGGTAGAAGCTCTTGGGACCCACCTTGAAGTGCAGCCCCTCCATCTCTTCCAAAATATGATCCTTACCGTGGTAGCAGATATGCTCCAGATCGCCCGTCGAGTCGTTCCACTTCGTATTGACCACATAGAAGAGCGAAGTGATCGCCGGAAATTGCGCCACAAGGTGGTCGAGCAGTGCCGTGATCCGCCCGCGGTCGTCCGCACCGAAGACCACGATCACCATCACCTCGCCCGTCGAGGCGGTGCGGATCGTGATGTTGCGCATCAGCCCTGTATGTTCGCGGGCGTTGTGGAACGAGTAGCCGTGATCGAGGCAGAACTGCTTGATGGCCAAGCGAATCGCATTCGACGGATCGCCCTGCAGGTGGCAGTGGTCGATGTCGAGCACCTTGTCGAACATATTGGGGATGTGGAAGCCGAGCGCGGGCGATGCCTCCAAATCGGCACCCGAAGCGACCTCCTCGTAGGTGAGCCAACGGCGATCGGCAAAGGTGAATTCGAGCTTGTTGCGGTAGTAGCGCGTCTCGGCCGACCCCAAGCAGGGACGGATCTCGGGCAGCTCGACCTTGCCGATGCGGGTCAATTGATCGCGCACCTGCTCGGTCTTGAACCGAAGCTGCTCCTCATAAGGGAGGTTCTGCCACTTACACCCGCCGCAGACCCCGAAGTGGGTGCAGAAGGGTTCCGAGCGCAGCGGCGAACGCTTCACATAGTTCACCACATAGCCCTCCATAAAACGGCGGCGTTTCTGTCGGATCTGCACATCGACCACATCGCCCGGGACGGTCATCGGGACAAAGACCACCTGTTCGTTCCAACGCCCCATCGCCTTGCCTTCGGCGGCGAGAGTCGTGATTTCCAGCCCCTGTAGGAGGGGGTAGTTCTGCTTCTTTCTTGCCATAATTTCAGGGTTACGCTGCAAAGATAGGCAAATTTTGTCTATCTTTGTCGAAAATCGTATGCTATGAAGATCGCAACCCTGCCTTTTAACCCCATCGGGGAGAATACCTATGTCGTGTGGGACGACACGAAGCAGTGCGCCATCATCGATGCGGGCAACTCGAACCCCGCCGAAGATGCTGCGCTCGACAACCTAATCGCCGAGCGAGGGCTCACGCCCGTCGTGGCGGTCAATACGCACGGCCACTTCGACCATCTGTTGGGCGTGTGCCACCTCTGCCGCCGCTACAACATCCCCTTCGCCATGTCGCGCAAGGATCAATATCTGCTCGACAGCCAGCTCGCCGCGGGGTCGGTCTTCGGGATGCCGATCAAGGAGATGCCGACCATCACGATCGATCTGGACACCACACCCGAGGTGCATTTTGGCAACACCACGCTCCGCGTACTGCCCACACCCGGCCATTCGCGCGGCGGTGTTTCGCTCTACAACGACGAGGAGAAGGTGGTTTTCACGGGCGACACGCTCTTCCGCGAGTCGATCGGTCGCACCGACCTCGAAGGGGGCGACTACCCGACGCTGATGCGCTCGATCCTCAATGTACTGCTTCCGCTCGGCGACGAGGTGACCCTCTACCCGGGCCACGCCGAGAGCTCTACGATCGGCCACGAAACGATGTATAATCCGTTCGTAGT
>CAZVNR010000135.1:0-2790 GCA_964628945.1 uncultured Alistipes sp.
GAGGTAGCGGTGGTAGATCGCCCACGGATTCCACGAACTGAACTTCGTGAACTTCGCCATCATACCCCCCTCATTGCCGCGATACCAAGTGTGCAAAATCTGATTCAGATACTCCTGATTGTGTAGCCAGCGGCTCTCGTGGATGTGGTGACCCACGGCGCAGGCGATCAGGTTGTACTTGTCCGAGTAGGAACGCTGCACGAGAAACTCGGTCATACCGTAACCCACGGGGGTCTGCTTGATGTGCTTGCGCAGCGTCCACCAGCGGTAGTAGTAGAGCTCCTCGAAGTTGTGCTGCGGGCACTCGAAGAGGGGAATGTTCTGCTCCATCCACTTCGACGACTCGCTGTTGGGGATCGCCTGTACGATATTCTCGTCCTCCATCGCGTTGAAACACTCGGCGTAGTGGGCAAAGTCGGCATACTTCAAGACGGCCGCCGTTGCATCGGCATCGGCCGATGCGGTGCGGAAGTTGGCGATGCGGAAGACGGCCTCGGGTGCCATATCGTCACCGTGCGGCTGATCGACATACTGATCGGCCCAAGTATCGACCGTCGGGTGGTGGCGGCGTGCACCGGTGCGGAAGACCACGCGCTCGATCGACTCGACGGGGGCAAAGAGCATACGCGTCGTGCGCTTCTGACCGTCGATATAGACCGTCGAGTTGCGGTTCTCGACCGAGATCTCCACCTTCACTCGATAGACCTTGTTCGGCTCGTACATCGTAACGCGACCGTAGCGGGCACCGCCCTTCGAGCGCATCTCGCCCTTGTCCGTGAGGTCGATGCGGGCGCAGGCCGTACCGTCGTCATCGACGAACTCGATCTCGAGGTGACCCGTATTGTTCTGCTCGGCCACGAGGTCGAACTCGACCGTGAGTGCCTTCGTGTTGGGAATCTTGCGCTCGATCTTGGCATCGAAGAAGGGGTCTTTATCCTTCAGCGTGAGCCACTTGTGGCCATCCTTCTCGGTGAGCTGAACCGGTGCCCACACACCCGAGTAGATGTTCCACATCGTCAGATCGCTCAACTGCTTGAACTGATCGAAATTGTCGTCGGCGTGCGCCGTTGCCTCCTGCTGTACGGGGACGGGGATGCGGCCGACCCACATATCCTCCTTGTTTACGCTATAAGTGATCCACAGATCGCCGTCGGGGGGCGTACCGTTGCCCTCCTGAATACCGCGCACATATTGCGGGCCGAACGATTTGTACTGACCGGCGTAGCGCATCGGCGGCACTTCGCCATAGACCAAGTTCAGGGTCGTGTACTCCAAACCATCCTTCGAGAGCGAGATGGCCAGCGGCCAACGGAACTCCGAGGGGTTATAGACCGTAGCGTAGGTGCCGTCCGAGAGCTTTTGACCCCAGATCTTGGCGTTGCTGTTCACGAAACCCTTGGCGCGGGCGATCGGCTCCTCCCAAGTGTTGCCGCCGTCCGAGCTGATCGAGGTGAGGGCGTGCTTCCAGAGTGAAACCACGCGCCCGTCGTCGAGCGTGTAGTAGCAGAAGGCCTTGTAGATCTTGTTGAGCGGGATCAGCGGATCGTCGCGGTCGGCCTCCTCGACCCAACCCATGCGCTGCAGCGGATCGGCCAGCAGCTCCTCGCAGGCGGCGCGGAAGCCCTTGTCCTTCGAGCGGGTGTAGTAGGGATAGTCGGTGTTCTTCTCGTTGAAGGCGTGGTTGTAGTAGATGAAGTAGATCGGGCCCATCGAGCCATCCTCGTAGATCTCGCGCACGACACGGCCGATGCCGTTGCCGTCGTTCGGGTCATCCTTCGGGAAGAGGGCGATGCCGTAGTTGCCGATCGCCAACAGACGATCCGAACTCGACACGAAGAAGCCCACGCGCTGGTGCATGATGGCACCCATATTCTTCGCTACGACCGTCCCGTCCTTCGTGAAACCGTCGGGGATGCGGTAGATCGGGAACAGCACCTCGGGATCGCTCCACGAGTAGCCGTCGGCCGAACGCTGGATCATCGTCATCGAGGGGGGTACATGCTCATCGACCGGATCGCAGAGGTAGTGCATGTAGAAGTGGCCGCGCCAGTAGGCCATCATCGACTGGTGGTTGTAGGTCCACCCGTTGCCGTTGGTGGCGTAGGGGAGCTTGCGATTGGCACGCATCGTCTGGATGTTGTGCACGCCGACAACGGGCGAGAGTGCGCCGTCGTGGCAGTTCGGGTTCGACAGTTCGGTGCCGGTGTAGTGGGCACGATCCTGCGCCTCGGTCGGCAAAGCGAATGCCGCAGCGAAGAGCAACAGCGCACTGCGTAGGAATAGTTTTTTCATTTTGTTAGGCGTTTATTAGTTATTTATTTCATTTTCAGTAAATTGCAACAATTCGCCCGCCCGTCGCCCACGGCTGCGGGAAAGGCCTATTTTTGCATTTACAATATTAGTGAGAATTTATGGAATTGACTGTAAATAATTGCTATATTTTTTTTGGTTTTTGTACTTCGCGCTGTTTTATGAAAAAATATATGTATATTTGTTTGAGAAATTTAATCTTTTACTGACCTGATATGTTTAAACGAATTTTTCTTCTTTTTGCGACGACGGCCGTGACGCTCTCCGCCTCGTCGGTTTCGGCGCAGGAGGCCGCTACGGCAGGCCTTACGGATATGCGCCAAAGCAAACACGCCGTGATGGCCAACACGCCGCTCGGAGCCGTGCGCTGGACGGGCGGTTTTTGGGGCGAACGCTTCGCGGTCTATAGCGGTACCTCGGTGCAGCACATGTGGGATATTTGGTGCAATGCCGACCTCTCGCACGGCTTCCGCAACTTCG
>CAZVNR010000136.1:0-2781 GCA_964628945.1 uncultured Alistipes sp.
GACCAGTTGTTGTGCTTGCCCGAGCCGTTGATCCCCTTGAAGGGCTTCTCGTGCAACAGCACGCGGAAGTGGTGGCGGCGAGCCGTCTTGTCCATGATCGTCATCAGCAGCTGGTTGTGGTCGTTGGCAAGGTTCGCCTCCTCGAAGACGGGGGCCAACTCGAACTGGTTGGGTGCCACCTCGTTATGGCGTGTTTTGACCGGAATACCCAACTTTAGGCACTCGTACTCCAACTCCTTCATAAAGGCCATGACGCGCGTAGGGATCGCCCCGAAGTAGTGATCCTCCAACTGCTGATTCTTGGCCGACTCGTGCCCCATCAGCGTACGGCCGGTGAGCATCAGATCGGGGCGCACGGCCCACAAACTCTCATCGACGAGGAAGTACTCCTGCTCCCAACCGAGGTAGGTGTGCACCCGCTCGACATTGCGATCGAAGTAGCGACACACCTCCGTAGCAGCCTTGTCCACCGCCGCAATCGAGCGCAGCAGAGGCACCTTGTAGTCCAACGCCTCACCCGTGTAGGCGATAAAGACGGTAGGAATACAGAGCGTCGTATCGACAATAAAGGCGGGCGAAGTGGGGTCCCACGCCGAGTAGCCGCGAGCCTCGAAGGTGTTGCGGATGCCGCCGTTGGGGAACGACGAGGCATCCGGCTCCTGCTGTACGAGCAGCTTACCCGAGAACTCCTCGATCACACCTCCGAAACCGTCGGGCTGCGCGAAAGCGTCGTGCTTCTCTGCCGTGCCGCCCGTGAGGGGCTGAAACCAGTGGGTGTAGTGGTCGGCACCGTGCTCCAACGCCCATTGGCGCATACCGGCGGCGATCGAATCGGCCACCTCGCGTGTGAGGGGTGTACCGTTCTCCATCGTATCGTTCAACGCTTCATAGGTCTTGCGATCGAGGTAGCGGCGCATGGCGGCCTGCGAAAAGACCTTCGCGCCAAAGTAGTCGGAGGGGGAGCCTGCAGGGGCCTTTACCTCGACGGCCGTGTGGTTGATGGCCGCATCGACCATCTTGAAACGGAGCAGGGATGACATAGCTGTTCGTGTGTTTGTTTTTGTTTGATGACAAAGGTAAAAATTTTCTTTTTAGGTTGTATGTCGAAATTGTGCTTTTTCTGGGTACGGGTCGAAATTTTGGGGCGTTTTCCGGAAAATGACCCCGTTTTTTCGGGCGGTCGGTCGATTTTTAGGGCTGATTTTTGAAAAATGACCCTGAATTTTCGGGATGACGGCGAAAATGGACGATTTTTGATTTTTGCGATTTTTGGGGTGCTATGGTTGAATTTTGGTCGAAATAGGTGGTTTTACTCGGTGGCGGAGTGTAAGGCTTGACCGGCCGTCCGATCGAAAAATATCTAAAATAATTACAATCTCAAATAAAAAAGCAAAAAATAATTGCGATTTGTGCCTCGTGAATCGTGAAAAATTTTGTACCTTTACCGAGTTTTAGGAACAAAACGCAATTTCAAGCAAACCAAACAATAGATTAACTTAAAAACAGTTATGGCAAATTCCAAAAGTGAAAAGCTGTTCGCCGAATTTCCCGCCGTCTCGACCGAGAAGTGGGAGGAGGTGATTACGGCAGACCTGAAGGGTGCCGACTACGAGCGTAAGCTGGTGTGGCGTACGGGCGAGGGCTTCAACCTGCGTCCCTACTACCGTGCCGAGAACCTCGAGGGCATCGAGTTTTTGGGTACCGAGGCTGGGGAGTTCCCCTATGTGCGCGGTACGAAGGCTCACAACGAGTGGCGCATTCATCAGACCGTGAAGGTTCGCAACGCCGCCGAGGCCAACGCCGAGGCACTCAAGTTGCTCAACTCGGGCGTCGATTCGCTCGGCTTCTGCACCTGCGGTTGCGCGTGCCTGACGGCCGAGGGGTTGGATCAGCTCTTGGCCGGTATCTGCCTGCCCGCCATCGACATCGTCTTCTGCGGCGACTGCGTGGGTGAGGTGGCCGAGTTGGTACTCGCCAAGTTGGAGAAGGAGGGCATCGAGGATGCCAACATCTCGTTCGTGATCGACCCCGTCGTGAAGGGCCTCTCGAAGAAGGGCTCGCTCGGCTGCAGCTGCATCGAGAAGGTCGCTGCGCTTGTGAAGAAGGCTTCGGCATGGAAGCATGTTCGCATCGTGACGGTGAGCGCACAGATCTTCGGCAACGCCGGCTCGACGATCGTCGAGGAGCTGGCCTTCGCCCTCTCGGCCGGTCAGGAGTATCTGACCCGCCTGACGGATGCCGGTCTGACGGCCGATGAGGCTGCCCGCGCACTCCGTTTCTCGTTCTCCGTATCGTCGAACTACTTTATGGAGATCGCCAAGTTCCGCGCTGCCCGTATGTTGTGGGCCAACATCGTGAAGGCGTACGAGCCCGAGAAGCTCTGCTCGTCGAAGATGCTGATCCACGCCGAGACTTCGCGCTGGAATCAGAGCGTTTACGACCCCTATGTGAATATGCTGCGCGGTACGACCGAGGCGATGTCGGCAACGATTGCCGGCGTACACTCGCTCGAGGTGGTTCCGTTCAATGCCGCCTATGCCGAGCCCGACGAGTTCGCAAAGCGCATCGCTCGCAATGTCGAGCTGCTCTTGAAGCACGAGTCGCACTTCGATCAGGTGGTCGATCCCGCCGGTGGCTCGTACTACATCGAGAACCTTACGGCTTCGATCGCCGCCGAGGCGTGGAAGCTCTTCCTCGAGCTGGAGGAGAAGGGTGGCTACGCTGCCGCTTACGAGGCCGGTGTTGTGAAGGAGAAGATCGAGGCTTCGGCCGCACTGAAGG
>CAZVNR010000137.1:0-2761 GCA_964628945.1 uncultured Alistipes sp.
GTATTTATACTTTGTGGGATATGTTGTGTGAAAAAATTATTTAGGACAATATTGAGTTGACTGGGGATTTCATTTGTTTCTGTAGTTGTGTGACCTTTATAAAAAAAGGAACGGCTTGACTCCAAGCCGTTCCGTGATCGATTTAGCGGTCGGCCTACAGATTAAACGCGCGTTTCAGCTCGTCCATCTGCTCCTGCGAGGTGCCCGTAGGCTCGTAGCCCATCGACTTGGCGGCGATGTAGATCTGCGTCGCCTTCGAGAGCACATCCACCTGATCGAATGCCTCCATAATGTCGGGACCCACGGCGCAAACACCGTGCTTCTCCCACATCACCACATCGTACTCCTTCAGAGCCTCGATCGTGGCATCGGCCAACTCAACCGACGAGGGCATCTTATACGGAACGATACCCAACCCCTTCGGGCAGAAGGCGCGCGTCTCGGGGATCATACTCCATAAGAGGTTCGTCAGCACATCCTTCTTCAAGAACTCGGGATTGTGCGTCAGTGCCACAAGGTCGATCGGGTGCGTGTGCAGTGCGGCCTTGTAGCCCTTGCCGTTCTCGATCATCTGGTTGTGCATCGAGAGGTGAGCGGCCAACTCCGAAGTGGGCTTCACGGCCTTGTCGGCGATGATCACATACGAGGCGCAATCCTCCTGAATGCGGATCACGGCACCATTCTCCATCGGCCAGCGAGCCAAATCGCGCATACGGCGGTTCGTGCCCTTGCAGAAGAAGTAGCACCCCTTGAGCGACGGCAGCGTCGTGCCGATCGGATAGGCGGGTGAGATGGCGGGCATCTGACGAATCTCGTCATCGACAAACTCCGTCACATTGATCGTGATGTTGCCACCGTTACGCTCGGCCCAACCCTTCTGCCACAGATAACCGGCCACCTCGGCGACCTTCTCGATCTCGGCCTTCAGCGCGGGACGATTCTCCAAAATAGATTTTACCATAATTTTTTCTTGTTCTGTTGTTTTTAGTTTATTTCAGCAACTCGGGGATGAAGGTCGAGGCGATCAGCACCAAGATACCCACGACGAGTACCGTGATCGTCCGCTTCGAGCACCCCTTCCACTCCTTGAGGATGATACCCCACACATTCGAGAAGGTGACATTGAGTGCCATCAGGATACAGAAGGCGAAGGTCGTCAGTGCCGGCGACTCGGTCAGGAACCCCTTGCCGAGGCTCAAGCCGAAGAACTGCGAGTACCACAGACCACCGGCCAAGGCGCAGAAGAGGATGTTATTGACCCACAACTCGCGCTTGCCGTAGTCGCTCCATGTCTTGTTCTTGGCGTTCTGCCACAGACAGTAAACGGCGTTCGTACAGAAACCGCCCAGCGTGACGAACATCGTCCCGGGCAGGGTCTTGAACATCTCGCCCGTCTCGGCGAAGTGCAGCGACCCGCCGAACTCCAAGCCCATGTTGAAGCAGGCACTCATAAAACCGGCCAGCAGGGCAATCGCCAACCCCTTCGGGAAGTTGAAGTCCTTGACCGCCTGCTGCTTCTCCTCATCGGAGAGCGAAGCGGCCTTCATACCGCCCGCAACGCCGATGATGGCGATGCCGACGAGCGTCACGACTACGCCGATCAGTACGGCGGCGGTCAGCTTCTCGAGATGGCCCGCTTCGGGATAGAAGATGTGGAGCATCACGGGGCCCATAATCGTTCCCAAACCGGCACAGGTGCCGAGCGAGATCGACTGGCCGAGTGCCACGCCGAGGTAGCGCATCGAGAGGCCGAAGGTCAAACCACCCACGCCCCACAGCACGCCGAAGAGGATCGTCATCCAAATCTTAAAGGCGTTGTCGGCCGTGATCAGCTCCCCGAGCGAGTGGCCTGCCGGCACGGCCAGCAGGGCACCCAAGATGGGGAAGATGATCCAAGCGAACAGACCCTGCGTCAGCCAAAAGCTCTCCCACGACCACGCGCGTACCTTATTAATAGGTACATACGAGCTCGACTGGCAGAAGCTGCCGACGGCAATAATCAGTAATCCGATCAGAATCTCCATTCGCTTGACGGTTTAGTAGGCGATGTTGTAGAGCTGCTCGATCTCCTCGACCGAGGTCGGACGCGGGTTACCACCCGTGCAGACATCGTTGAATGCGGCCACGGCCAGATCGTGCAGATCCTCCTTTTTTACGCCGATCTCCGACAGACGCTGCGGAATGTTGATGCTCACCGAGAGCGCCTTCACCGCCTCGATAGCGGCCTTTACGCCCTCATCTACGGACATACCCTCCGTATTGACGCCCATCGCCTTGGCAATGCCGAGGTACTTCGGGCGAGCCGGCGAGTCGGCGTTGTACTCCATCACATACGGCAGCAGCAGCGCGTTGGCGACACCGTGCGGCGTATCGTAGAAGGCGCCGAGCGGGTGTGCCATCGAGTGCACGATACCCAAACCGACATTCGAGAAGCCCATACCGGCGATGTACTGCGCCTCGGCCATACCCTCGCGGGCTACGACATCCTGCCCGTTTTGAACGGCGTTGTAGAGGTGCTCGTGGATCAGCTCGATCGCCTTTGCCTCGAACATATCGCTCATCGTCCACGCACCCGGCGTGATGTAGCTCTCGATGGCGTGCGTCAGGGCATCCATACCCGTCGAGGCGGTCAACCCCTTGGGCATCGACATCATCAGCTCGCAGTCGATCACGGCGCACATCGGGATATCGTTCGGATCGACGCAAACCATCTTCTTCTTGTTCTCCTCGTCGGTGATCACATAGTTGATCGTCACCTCGG
>CAZVNR010000138.1:0-2661 GCA_964628945.1 uncultured Alistipes sp.
GTTGAATTTCTTTTCCATTGTTTTAATTGATAGCTGTTTTGCGGCTGCAAAGGTAGCTTAATTTTTGGGATTTCGGCATCCCGACTGCACGAATTTCGACGATTTTGCTCAAGCGCACCAAGATTGCGCCTAAACGGAAGGCCAAAGCCGGAGGCAATGCCAAATTCAAAATTCAAAATTCAAAATGAGGGGCAGCGGCTGTGTCGGTTTTAAGCATCGGCTATCACCTTCTCGTATGCCACCAAATAGCGGCTCTCGAAGTAGATGATACCGCAGCGTTGGAATCCCAAGCCCTGTACCAAATGGTGCATTACGGGGTTGTCGGCGTGGGTGTCGATGCGGATACTGATCGCCCGCTCTCGGGCCAAAGCCTCGACCTCCTCCATAAAACGGCGACCCAACCCCTCACCGAGGGCGTGGTCGGCCACACACATCCGATGCACCACCACATACCGCTCCTCGCGGGTGAGCCACGCCCCCTCAATGGCGGCATACGACGGCTCGCCCGTGAAGATAACCGCTCCGTAGGCGACCACCGCCCCCTCGCGCTCAATGACATAGCCGATCTCCTCGGCGACATCCTGCGCGATCCGAGCGCGATTCGGGTAGCCGTGTTGCCACTGATCGACACCGGCCGCTCCCAATCGACGGATCGCCCTTTCGACGATCGTCCAGATGGTCGCTACATCCTCTTCCGTAGCCCGACGAAATCGTGTATTCATCCTCTTTAAGCGATCGACCGCCCTAATCTTTAATGTTGAATTTAACACAATGTCATCCCGACGGAGGCGGAGGCGACGAGGGATCTTCCTTGTTTAGTTGTCAGCGATCAGCATTCAGCTGTCAGCTTTTAGGAAAGAGGAGGATTCCTCCGCTTGCCGCGTTCGGAATGACATAGTTTTTTAGGCCGCACAACCTAATTTTCCACTCTCAGCTCTCAATTCTCAATTTTGAATTTTGCATTCTAAATTTTGAATTTATCAATGCGTCGCCTTCCACCACGCCGTCTGCTCCTTCTCTGCGCAGTCAGGGCTGGTGCTCGGGTCGGAGCACATCACCCCCGAGAAGGTACTGATCGGGCACTCGGAGCTGCCGTTGCTGAAGTAGGTCGGCGTGTAGCGACGATAGGCGGAGGGTACAGTACGCTCCAACTGTGCCGCAAAGGCGGTGCGGAGTGCGCTGTCCGTACAGCACTGCTCGACATAGTCGCCCAGATCGTAGAAACGGTGGGACAGGTAGTTATCGGCCACCTGTACCAAATCGAGTTGCTCTTGGTCGATCGCGCCGTTGTTGATCTGCTTCATCAGCGCGGCCAACGGCTCCAGTTCGGCGCTGTGCGTGACGGCGATCGTACCGCAGTTAAAGGCGATCTTGTCGTTCCCCGGATCCGTATAGAAGGCGTGGAAGGCATCGACAATCGCCGTATAGTTGGGCGTTCCCAACATATACTGCCCGCAGTTGGCGTAGGGGAAACCGTAGTTGATGATCTCGTGGGGCGAGGCGATCAGGTGATCGGTCGCGTTACGCAGTTCGTAGGCCACCTCCACCGAGGACATATAGCAGACATCGAAGAGAATGTATTCCATTCTGATCCCCGCCTGCTGAATACCTGCAGCGAGGGTTGCTACATCGGTTTTATGGGCATTAACATCCGCGCCAAACCAACGCGTAAGGGGCAGGCCGCTCGCATCGGTGTACTCCCAATACTCCTTGGCGGGTTGTACGCCGTAGGCCTCCTTGAGCGAAGCCGTCGCAGCGGCGGGGTGGGCGGGTAACCACGCCATGCCGTGGCTGCCGATCGACATCGCGTAGCGTGTGGCGGGGGCGAATCGCTTGACATCCTCCAAGATGGCGGCGATCCCTTCGGCGGTCGTGCAGGCGGGAAACTCGTAGTTTGCCAGAGCCCGCTCTTCGACGATCCCCTTGCGGAGACGCAACTCGAAGAGTCGCCCCGAGGCGGCGTTCTCCATAAAGAAGACCACCACGCGGCAGTTATCGGGGATGCCGGCGGCCACGACCTGCTTCATATCCTCAATATTGACCCGAAAGAACGATGTCAGGGTACGCGACCACGGGAAATACATCAAAAGGGTCTGTTCGGTGGGTTTTGGAGCAGAATTCTCCTTCTCGCAGCCGACCACGAGGATCAGCACGGTAAACAATAACAAAAGTCGTTTCATTACTTATATTCGCGGGGGTTGAGGTTATTAAATTGCCAAGTGCGGTCACGCTTGTAGGTGTAACCCTCGGGCTTGTTCCAGTAGATGCGGCCGAAGTCGAAATAGACCCCCTTGCGCTTCTTGCCGTCGATGTGGTGGGGCGAGGCGAGGGGAACAAACTCCACCGTGCGGCTCACCACGCGCGCCTTACCGTGCACCAACCCCTCGGCAGCCAGCACATCGAGTGCGTGGTCGAACATCAGGATATGCTGCGGGCTCTTCTGCGACCAACCGTCACCCGAGGCGAGGATCGCACGGACGATGCCGTTCATGTGGCGTGCCCACTTCTCGGCCTCGGCTTTCTTGCCAAGCTTCTCGCAGGCGAAGGTCATCACATTCAGAATCTTCGGGCTGAACGGGTCGCGCATACGCGCCGCATCGGCCGTACGCAGCAACTCCTCGAGCAACGCCGTATCGGCCGTATCGGGGTCGAGGTTGAGCA
>CAZVNR010000139.1:0-2621 GCA_964628945.1 uncultured Alistipes sp.
ACCAATTTACGAAAGCAAAGATAGCGATTTCCAATTAAAAATTACTACTGGTGCGATAAAAAAATCATCGTGTCATTCCGAACGCGGCAAGCGGAGGAATCTTCCTCTGTCCACGCTTGCTTTTCAATGGAATAAGGAGGATCCCTCGTCGCCTTCGGCTCCGTCGGGATGACATTTTGATTCAAATCATAAAACCAACAAACACCTGCAATTGATTCAAGTTCAATGTTATATCGGCTGTCTTACTGAATTTATCGCACCAGTGGCAATTAAAAATGAAAGATTAAAAATGAAAAATGGGGCTATTGCGTCACTTTCAGCCGCTGTAGCCCCTCCCCTATTCTTCCTTTTGAATTTTGAATCCTAAATTTTCAATTTGTACTGCAAGCGCAAGCGGTACGCTTCGTCGGCAAAGGTTTCGTAACGGACGGTAGGGATTTGTGCAGCATCGGCTACCAAGCCGTTCGTTTCGAGCAGGCTGCGCACACGGCGGGCAACCGCCTCCGAGGGGTCGATAAAGCAAACCTCCGCCCCCTCGGCGGCACGCTCCAACGCCGAGCGCAGGAAGGGGTAGTGTGTGCAACCCAAGACGATGCGGTCGGCACCGTGTTCGAGCATCGGACGGATCGCCTCGGCAACCACCCGAACCGCCTCGTCGCTCCCCTCAAGGTCGCTCTCGACCAGCTCGACAAAGCCGCGACCGGCCACCGTGATCACCTCGATATCGGCACCGTACTTGGCAGCCGTGCGACGGAACAGCTCTCCGTCGAGCGAACGCTCCGTAGCCAGCACCCCCACCACGCGGCTCTTCGTCGTGAGGCAGGCGGGTTTAATGGCCGGCTCCATCCCCACGATCGGCAGCTCGGCGTACTTCGCGCGGAGGTAGTCGATCGCGGCAGCCGTCGCTGTATTGCAGGCCACCACCACCATTTTACACCCCAAAGCGACCAAATGTGCCACCGCCTGATCGGCCAACGCTGTCACTTCCTCGCGCGAACGCGACCCGTAGGGGCAGTTCTTACCATCGCCGAGATAGACGAGCGACTCGTGAGGCAGCAGCGTATGCACCGCCCCGAGGATGGTCAGTCCGCCCATTCCCGAATCGTAAATGCCTATGGGAGCGTTGTTTGACACAATTCAAAATTTAGAATGCAAAATTCAAAATTATTTTTAGCTATCAGCTATCAGCTGTCAGCTTTTTATTTTTATTTTTATTTTTATTTTTCTCTTTCCTCTTTACTCTCTGCTCTGTAGTATCATCGCCATAATCTCGTCGTCGGTCAGCGCATCGCAGTCGATGATCAGCGCAGCTTTGGCGTAGTGTGCCTCGCGGGCAGCCATATCCTCGCGCATAAACCGCACCAGCTCTTCGTCGTTCAATCCGCGCAGGCGGGGGCGTTTCTGACGGCCGTAGGGGCTTAAACGCGAGGCGATATTCTCCGCCGAGCGGCGCAGGTAGATCGTGCGACCCGCCGCATTCATCCGCTCCATATTATCGCCCCAAACGGGCAATCCGCCCCCCGTCGAGACGATCGCCGCACCCGCCGCGATCGTCGTTTCGAGCACCTCGCGCTCGATTGCGCGAAAACGCTCCTCGCCCTCGTAGCGGAAGATATCATAGACGGTTGCCCCCTCGCGCTCCTCCACCCGCGCATCGGTATCGACATAATCGAGCCCCGTCTGCCGTGCAAGTTTGCGGCCGATCGTGCTCTTGCCGCACCCCATATAGCCCACTAAAAAGAGCGGTTTCATCCCTTCGGCGGCTTAAAAGAGGTTCAACTGCGCCGGATCGATCAGCTCGTCGGCATCGCCGCGCGGCCGCTCCACCTCGAGGGGTACTCCCGTCGGCGGGATCGGCTTGACGGGCGTGAGGTCGATCTCCGTCTCGATCAGTTCGATCGGCTCCTCCTGCAACTCCTGCTCCTCCGCCGGATCGGTCGGATCGGTCGGCTCCTCGTCGGGCTGCTCGGCCGGCTCGGGTTCGATAAAGCGCAGCTGATCGACCTCGAAGGTCGTGAGGCGTTTACCCTTCGCCTGCGGGCTCTTCACGCCCACGAACGAATCGACATCGATCCGCTCGGCCGGACGGTGTTCGTGTGCCCCCTTGTAGGTCAGCTCCACCTCGGCACCCTCTGCCTCCGTCACGCAGATAAAACGGCCGCTCTCCTCAAGGAAGGGTTGTAACTTTTCGGACAACTTCACCGTAAAGCGTTTGAGGTAGTAGTAGGCCTGCTCGCTGTCGTAGTAGCAGAGGCTGAAGATCGCCTCGGGACGGTAGCGGCAGACATAGACCGTATCGTCGGGGAAGTGCTGCCCCACATCGAAGCCCGTCACATAGAACTGGTTGCGACCCGTCCACACCAAAATCTTATCCTCGCCCTTGAACTCGCCGAGCAGCTGACCGCGCCCCTCGGTATTGAGGCGGCGAATCTCCTCGTCGTACCAGATATTCAGTCCGCCCAAGGTCGATGTTCCGCGCTCCTTCAATACAATCTTGTGGATGCTGTAGCGCGAGAAGAGGTTGCCCTGACTTTGGCGTCCCTTGATCGCGAGGGTCGAGAAGTCGAGATCGACAATCACGCGCTTCAAGCGCGGACGGGGCTTGAAATAGACCTTCAGCA
>CAZVNR010000140.1:0-2536 GCA_964628945.1 uncultured Alistipes sp.
GCCGGCTTCAACGCCTTCCGCGATGCGCACCAGCCCCACCACCTCGACTACCAAACCTACTGGGATCGGTACGGCATCCTCTTCTGGACACAGCTCTCGGCACATATCTGGTACGATACGCCCGAATTCCGCGCAAACTTCAAGACGATGTTGCGCCGCTGGGTCAAGGAGCGTCGAAACAGCCCCTCGGTGATGTTGTGGGGGTTGCAGAACGAGAGCGTGCTGCCGCGCGACTTCGCCGAGGAGTGCGTGGCGATCATCCGCGAGATGGATCCCACCTCGGCGACGATGCGCCCCGTGACGACCTGTAACGGCGGTGTCGGGACGGATTGGAATGTGGTGCAGAACTGGAGCGGCACCTACGGCGGCGATGTCTTTGCCTATGGTGAAGAGCTTTCGCGCCCCGAGCAGCTCCTGAATGGCGAGTATGGCGCTTGGCGCACGACGGGCTTCCACGAGGAGCCGCAGCCGTTCGACCCCGCCGGCTCGTGGAACGAGAACCGCATGACACAGCTGATGGAGATCAAGGTACGCGAGGCACATCGCAACCAACACCGCCTCTGCGGCCAATTCCAGTGGATCTACAACAGCCACGACAACCCGGGTCGTCGGCAGCCCGAGGAGGGCTATCGCACGATCGACAAGGTCGGGCCCTTCAACAACAAGGGGTTGGTAACCCCGTGGGAGGAGCCGAACGATGTCTATTATATGTACCGCGCCAACTACCGTTCGCCGAAAAAGGATCCGATGGTCTATCTCGTGTCGCACTCGTGGGCCGATCGCTTTGCGAGTGGCGTACGCCGCGCGACGATCGAGGCCTACAGCAACTGCGACTCGGTGCTTTTGTATAACGATGCCGTCGATAATCCGCAACTCTTCCTCGGCCGTAAACGCCAAAACGGCGTGGGTACGCACTTCACTTGGGAGCACCGCGAGGTGCGCTACAATGTGCTGCGTGCCGTCGCCTACTACGGCGGTAAGGCCGTAGCCGAGGATGTGTTGGTGCTCGAGGGGCTGGATAAGGCGCCCCACTTCGAGGCACTCTACACCGATGTGAAGCTGATCATCAAGGGTGAGGCGGGTTACAACTACCTCTACCGCGTGAATTGCGGCGGCGACCGCTATACGGATACCTTCGGACAGGTGTGGGATACGGACGATACGCGCTACTCGCGCTCGTGGAGTGCCGATTTCGAGGGTTTGTCGCCCTACTTGGCAAGCCAGCGCGTAACGCACGACCCGATTCGCGGCACGCGCGACTGGAAGCTCTTCCAGTCGTTCCGCTTCGGCCGTCATAAGCTGAACTACCGCTTCGCCGTCCCCGACGGGAAGTACCGCGTGGAGCTCTACTTCGTCGAGCCGTGGCACGGTACGGGCGGCGGTTGGGGTACCGACTGCGAGGGGCTGCGCCTCTTCGATGTGGCGGTCAATGGCCGCACGGTGGTCGATGACCTCGATATTTGGGCCGAAACGGGGCATGACGGCGCGTTGAAGGTGGTCGTTGAGGCCGAGGCGGTCGATGGTACGCTGCTGATCGACTTCCCCGAGGTGAAGGCGGGGCAGGCGGTGATCTCGGCGATCGCCGTGGCAACGAGCGACCCGACGGTCAAGGTTGCGCCGGTCGCGCCGTCGTCGTGGAGTTGGGCTGCGGCCGAGCGTGAGGTGCTGGCCAAAACGCCGAAAGAGCAACTCCCCGAGGAGCCGAACACCCGCCCGACGGTGACCTACGAGGCCGAGCAGGCCACGATCGAGGGCAAGCACCACAAGGAGTTGCTGCGCAAGAAGGAGGGCATCTTCTTCGAGGGCGGCGCGGGTCGCATCGAGTGGACGGTGCAGACGGGCTTGGCGCAGGTCTATGCCTTCCGCTTTAAGTATGTGAACAAGACGGGCCGTCAGGTGCCCCTGCGCCTGCAACTGATCGCACCGAACGGCGTGACGCTGCGCGATCAGGAGGTGCTGCTGCCCGATTTGGGCGAGAAGTGGCGCGTATTGAGCACCACCTCGGGCAGCTATATCAACGCGGGCGAGTACCGCATCATCCTCTCGGGCGACGAACTCGGAGGCTTGGGTTTTGAATCGTTGGATGTACAGTAAGCTATGAAAAGAGTTCTTCTGCTGTTGGCGGCAGCCGTAATCACCGCCCCCGTCGTGGCCGATGCGCCCGACTGGGAGAACCACCATGTGTTGCAGATCAACCGCGAACCGGCGCGTGCTGCCTTCTTCCCCTTCGGCGAGGTGAAGGGCGATCGTATGTGCTCGCTCAACGGCACATGGCGATTCCGTTGGACAAAAACACCCGATGAGCGGGTGACGGATTTCTATCGCACCGACTTCGACGATCGGGAGTGGATCGATTTTGCTGTGCCGGCCAACTGGGAGAACAACGGCTACGGCACACCGATCTACGCCTCGGCAGGCTATGTCTTTAAGATCGACCCGCCGCGCGTGATGGGCACGCCGAAGCAGAAATATACGACCTACGAGGAGCGCAATCCCGTCGGGCAGTACCGCCGCGTGTTCGTGCTCCCCGAGGGGT
>CAZVNR010000141.1:0-2535 GCA_964628945.1 uncultured Alistipes sp.
ACGGCCTGCGTGCCGGTCTCCTTGAAGGCCTCCTCGTGGTCGCAGTTGTTGTAGATATAATAGGTGCGCTCCTTGCCATCCTTGATACCGCGAATACGGCAACCGATCGAGGTCTGCCCCGTGTAGTTGGCACCGAGCGACTTCGGATCGGGCAGCACCGCCTTCAGAAACTGGATCGGCACGATCTCGACACCGTTGTAGATGATCGGGTCGATGCGGGCCATACCGATATTCTGAATCACGCGCAGGTGCGTGAGGTACTCCTGACCGAAGGTCATCCAGAAACGGGCGCGCTTGATCGTCGGGTAGTTCTTGACGAGCGACTCCAGCTCCTCGTGGTAGATCACATACGACTCGCGCTCACCGATGCCCGGGTAGTTCAACGGACGGTGAATCTCGTGCGGCTCGGTCACCACCCACTCGCCATTCTCGTAGTAGCGACCCTTCTGCGTCACCTCGCGGATGTTGATCTCGGGGTTGAAGTTCGTCGCAAAGGCCATACCGTGGTTACCGGCATTGCAATCGACGATGTCGAGGTAGTGGATCTCGTCGAAGTGGTGCTTGGCGGCATAGGCGGTGAAGATCGCCGTCACACCCGGGTCGAAACCGCAACCGAGGATCGCCGTCAGACCGGCCTCCTTGAAGCGATCCTGATAGGCCCACTGCCACGAATACTCGAACTTCGCCTCGTCTTTCGGCTCGTAGTTGGCCGTGTCGAGGTAGTTGCAACCGCACTCGAGGCAGGCATCCATAATCGTCAGGTCCTGATACGGCAGGGCGACATTGACGACGATATCCGGCTTGAAGGCGCGGAACAGCTCGCACAACTCGGGCACGCTGTCGGCATCGACCTGCGCCGTCTTGACGCGGTCACCGCCGATCGCCGCCGCTACGGCATCGCATTTCGACTTCGTGCGGCTCGCTAACATCACATCCGTAAAGATCGGGTTGGCCGCGATCTTGTGCGTTACAACCGTGCCGACACCACCGGCACCGATGATTAATGCTCTACACATGGTAATAGTTCTTTTTAATGTTGTTATGTTGTTGTTTTGTCTTACTTCTAATTACCGTTGCACCTTTCACTGCAAACTATCTACAAAAATAGGGAAAATTTTTAGAAACTGTTTCAATTTGTTTACAAAATTATTTTACAGCTGTTTTGTGGTTACTTTTTCGTGTGATTCGAGGTGCATAGGGATTCCTATGTAACGAGAATCACGCGGAAAAGGAGCCGTAAAGAGCGAAAAAGAATGAAGTACATCAATTTTAAACAGTTTCATGGCCAACTCCTTCGGCCGAAATCCTGCGCCGCTACCCCACTTTTTTTTGACTTTTTTTGAGCGGATGTTGTTTTTTTGAAAAAAGTACCTTATCTTTGTCGTCCCGATTCGAAGGGTTTCGGCCTGCCCGGATGGCGGAATCGGTAGACGCGTTGGTCTCAAACACCAATGTCAGCAATGACGTGCCGGTTCGACCCCGGCTCCGGGTACCAAGGGTGGTTCGCAGAAGTGCGAGCCACTCTTTTTTTTGTTGCTGATCATTTGGTAAGCGGAGCCGAGGTCGCTGCTCCGGTGGCGGTGTGGCAGACTTTTCTGCGTGGGGTTGTGGTTTGCTTGTCGCAAACTTTCGTGCTTGCGTGATGCCCGCCGTTGAAAATGAATTTTCCGGCGGCATCTCGCAACCCCGACCATCTTCGATTGCCACAACCCCACTTCGGTCTGCTCAAACCTGCTGCGGACCTTCGACACCCTGCGTGGTGGGCGGTTTTGTCTGTTGGTGGTCTGCTTGTCGCAAACTTTCGTGTTTGCGTGATGCCTGCCGTTCTCAAACTCCAACAGGAAGGGCGATTAAGGACAATTAAAGGCAATTAAGGGTTTATACGCCATTCATTAATTGCCGTTAATAGCCCTTAATCACCCTTAATACAGCCTCTCTCATCAGGTCGCGCAGGCCCAATTTTGCATTTCGGAACTCCGCTTGGTTCGGAGGTTTTGTCTGTTGGTGGTAATTTTGGATCGTGTAATACCCCCAGTAGTGTTGTTTGTTTGAAAAACATTTTTTAATTTTGTGGTGTCGTGTGTATTACGCACGGCGACATATTACGAAAGTGTTTTTCGCAGTCCTAAATAGAAAATCTGACAGTTTTCAAAAGCAAGAGGACAAACGAACGACGCTCATTTCCTTGTATATGTATGGCTCTTGGCATCTTCTGTGCCCGTGGCTCTGCATTACAGGTGTGGGGTATTGCATCGTTTATTCTTGCTGGGTTTTGTCAGAGCCTTCTATTTAGTAAACGGAAAACAGGCTCCACACTTTCTTGTTTATAACTAACCTCTTGTGGGGAGCCGGCAAGAAAAAAACACAACAATTATGTTTTATTACAGAATGTATCCGACACGAGAAACAGAGTCGGATGAGGTACAGGTGGTTCTGATCAACCATCTGTATCGTCCTAAAAAAGTGTTACAGGATTTGACACAAAAATAATTAAAGTTTTCTAAATGACAACACGGCGCGCCGTGTTGTCATTTT
>CAZVNR010000142.1:0-2517 GCA_964628945.1 uncultured Alistipes sp.
AGCGTGAAGATCTTGATGTAACGCTTGGCATCCTCGTCGCTCACATTGAGCCAGAACTGGTAGAACTTATAGGGCGAGGTGTAGCGCGGATCGAGCCATACATTACCGCTCTCGGTCTTGCCGAACTTCGTGCCGTCGGCCTTCGTGATGAGCGGGCAGGTGATGGCAAAGGCCTCCGCCTCGGCACCCAACTTACGGCGGATCAGCTCCGTACCGGTCGTGATGTTGCCCCACTGGTCGGCACCGCCCAACTGAATCTTGCAGTTCATCGTCTGGTAGAGGTGCAGGAAGTCGTAGCCCTGCAGGAGCTGATAGGTGAACTCCGTGAAGGACATACCGTCGCCCTCACCGTTGAAACGCTTCTTGACCGAATCTTTGGCCATCATATAGTTTACGGTGATGCACTTACCGATGTCGCGTGCAAAGTCGAGGAACGAGAACTCCTTCATCCAGTCGTAGTTGTTCACCAGACGCGCTGCGTTCGGAGCATCCGAATCGAAGTCGAGCAGCTTGGCCAGCTGCAGACGGATCGCCTCCTGATTGTGGCGCAGGGTCTGCTCATCCAGCAGGTTGCGCTCCTGCGACTTACCCGAGGGGTCGCCGATCATACCCGTAGCACCGCCGATGAGTGCCAACGGACGGTGACCGCACAGCTGAAAATGCTTCAAGATCATCACACCCACCAAGTGGCCGATGTGCAGCGAGTCGGCCGTCGGGTCGATGCCCAAGTAGGCCGTCGTCAGCTCCTTCTCGAGCTGCTCCTTTGCGCCGGGCATGATCGTGTGGATCATTCCGCGCCATTCAAGCTCTTCGATAAAATTTTTCGTAGCCATTATCTCTCTCTTTTTATTGTTATCGTTACTCTATCTCCATATCGAGTGCTTTGCGCAACTCGTTTACGAGCGGGTTCTTCTCGGTCATATACTTCACGCGATCCTCCAGTTTGATCGGTCGTGCGGCGCGAATCTCCTCGTTGATCGTCACCTTCAGCTCGATCATCCCCTCGATGCCGGCCGTGCGGGCGATCAGATTGAGCAGGAGCGTATTGTTTCGCAACAGCTCGTCGTGCAGCTCCTGCGAGGGAACGCTCACGGCGACCGTGTGTCCCTCGACCTGCATCTGCTCGAACGAGGGGGCAAAGCGGGGGCGTTGTTCGCGGATCACCGCCACGATCGCCTCGTGTTGCGCCTCGATCTTCTGCTTGCAACGCGGATCGTAGTGGATCGCGTGGAGCGACTCCTTCGTAACCTCATTGCCTGCCGTTGCGGTCGGCTCCTCGCCCGAGAGCAGTGCCGCAAGCGAAGTCCCGAGCGACGAGCGGCGCGGTTGCGACGGCGCGGTCGCGGTGCGCTGCGGGGTCGGAGCCGGTGCGGTTGTCGGTTGGGGCGTCGGTCGCGGCGCAACGACCGGTTGTGGCGTGACGGTCGGTTGCTCAACCACCGGACGGCGCTCCGGCTGCGGTGTCATCTCCGCCTTGGTCGGTGCGATCGGTTGAACGGCGGCCGGCGGTGGGGGCGTGGGGGCGGTACGCGGTGTCAGCTCGGGAAGCGGGTAGTGCTCCTCGTCAGCTACATCCCCCTTTTTTTTTTGACCGAGTCGTGCGATTTTCATCAGACCCAGTTCCACCAACAGCCGCCCATTCGAGGATTGTCGTATCTTGCCGTCCAACTCCGTGAGGAGGGCGATCGCGCCGAACAGGAACTCCGCATCGCACGCCACGGCCTGTGTGCGGTAGCGTTCGAGCAGCGAACCGGTCATCTCGATCAGCCGCAGCGTATCGGGCTGCTTGGCCATCAACAGGTCGCGCAGGTGACGGTTCAGACCACTCATAAAGGTCTGCCCCGAGAAGCCCTTCGAGAGCACCTCGTCGAAGGCGACCAACGCATCGGTGTAACGCCCCGTCTGCAACAGCTCGGTAATGCGGAAGTAGGTGTCGTAGTCGAGCACATTGAGCGTCTCGGCCACCGAACGGTAGTCGAGCGTCGTGCCGCAGAACGAAACGGCCTTGTCGAACATCGAAAGGGCATCGCGCATACCGCCGTCGGCCTTCTGTGCGATGAGGTTCAGCGACTCCTCGTCGGCCGTGATCCCCTCCTGCGAGGCGATGTGGCGCAGATACACGACGGCATCCTCCACGCGAATACGGTTGAAGTCGTAGATCTGACAGCGTGAAAGGATCGTCGGGATGATCTTGTGCTTCTCGGTCGTGGCGAGGATGAAGATCGCGTGCTGCGGCGGCTCTTCGAGCGTCTTGAGGAAGGCGTTGAAGGCGGCAGCCGAGAGCATATGCACCTCGTCGATGATGAAGACCGAGTAGCGGCCCACCTGCGGGATGATGCGCACCTGCTCGATCAGCGTGCGAATATCCTCGACCGAGTTGTTCGAGGCGGCATCCAACTCGTGAATGTTGAGCGAACGCCCCTCGTTGAACGAACGGCACGATTCGCAGGCGTTGCAGGCCTCGGCGCCGTTGGGCGAGAGGCAGTTGATCGCCTTGGCGAAGATGCGGGCACAGGT
>CAZVNR010000143.1:0-2505 GCA_964628945.1 uncultured Alistipes sp.
TTTGAAAGCTTTTGTAACGGAAATTTGATTTATTCGGTTTTTCTTTCTATATTCGCACAATTAAAAGCAAACCAAAACCCAAAAGTGAGTATGAACGAATTGTTACAGCAACTCTTCACCTGTGTAGAGTTCGGCAAAATCAATGCAGCTTCGCCCTATCCTCCCCAAATGCGCGGTCAGGATGGCGCGCAGGAGCTGACGCAAAAGGCGTTGGAGGCCGGTATTGCCCCCGCCGAGATTATGGATACGGCACTGATCCCCGCCATGACCTGCGTGGGGCAGAAGTTTACCGAGGGTAAGATCTTCGTGCCGCAGATGCTGCTCTCGGCCAAGGCGATGAATGCCGCCCTGACCTACATCAAGCCCTACTTCTCGTCGGGCGAGGTGCAGCGCAAGGGTACCTTCATCATCGGTACGGTCTTCGGCGACCTGCACGACATCGGCAAGAACCTCGTATGTATGATGGTCGAGGGTGCCGGTTGGGAGGTTGTCGATCTCGGTGTGGATGCAACGGCCGAGAAGTTTATCGAGGCGCTGGATGCCCACCCCAACGCCTATGTCGGTCTGTCGGCACTGCTTACGACGACGATGACCAACATGAAGACAATCATCGACAAGGTACACGAGAAGTACCCTGCAACGAAGTTCATCGTCGGCGGTGCTCCCGTATCGGCCGAGTTCGCCAAGGAGATTGGTGCCGACGGCTATGCTGCCGATCCGCAGGATGACATTAAGATTCTGGAGAGTTTCCTGAACGCTTAAAAACATAACACAATGAAAAAATGGATTGAGGAGGTGCTCGCTTCCGATCGGCGCATCGCCCTCCCGATTATGACCCACCCGGGTATCGAGTATGTCGGTAAGACGGTACGCGAGGCGGTGACCGACGGCGAGGTACACTTCGCCGCCATCAAGGCGCTTGCAGAGCGTTATCCGTCGGCCGCCTGTACGGTGATTATGGATTTGACGGTCGAGGCCGAGGCCTTCGGCGCAAAGATCCTGATCCCCGAGGAGGAGATTCCGACCGTCACGGAGCGTTTGGTGTCGGATGCCGCCTCGGTCGAGGCGTTGCAGGTGCCGTCGCTTGAGGCGGGGCGCGTGCCGGAGTATCTGAAAGCGAACCGTTTGGCTGCCGAGCAGATCACCGATCGTCCCGTCTTGGCGGGGTGTATCGGCCCCTTCTCGCTGGCAGGCCGTCTGTACGACATGAGCGAGATTATGGTGGCGATCTACATCGAGCCGGATGTGATTATGGCGCTGCTCGATAAGTGTACCGCCTTTCTCATCGACTACTGCAAGGCGCTGAAAGCGACGGGTGTAGCGGGTGTTGTGATGGCGGAGCCGGCTGCCGGTCTTTTGTCGAACGAAGATCACCAGATCTACGCCACGCCCTACATCAAGCAGATCGTGGATGCCGTGCAGGATGATGATTTTACGGTGATTCTCCACAACTGCGGCAACACGGGGCAATGTACGGGTGCTATGGTCGAGTCGGGCGCGGCAGCGATGCACTTCGGCAATCGGGTGGATATTCCGCAGGTGTTGACCGAGGTCCCCGAGCATATCCTTGTGATGGGCAACCTCGATCCGGTCGGCATCTTCAAGCAGGCGACTCCCGAACAGGTGGCTACTGCGACGACCGAACTGCTGGAGCAGACGCGCGGGGCGAAGAACTTCGTTATTTCGTCGGGTTGCGACCTGCCGCCCGCCGTTCCCGAAGCAAACCTCGCGGCCTTCTTTGGGGCAGTCGAGGCCTTTAATAAGCAGTAGGGTGGAGCGCCGTTTCCATACCTATCGTTTCCCCTTGAGCGAGGTGCTTCCCTCGCTTGACGAGCTTGCTCGGCATCTTCATTTGGAGGATGCCGAGCATCCTGCTTATAGCTATATGCAACAGCGGCTTGCGGAGCTTGCCTCATCCGATTTGGAGGCTGTAGGCGGCTATGCAATCGGGCGCGTTGATCGGCTCGATGTGCAGGAGGGGATCGTGACGGTCGAGGGGACGGATTTTGCGGTCGGGTCACAGGTCTGCGGTTACCTGAAAGGGGCAAATGAGGCGGCACTCTTCCTCTGTACGGCGGGGGCGCTGTTTTCGGACGAGGCGCACGCGCTGAATGTGGTAGGAGAGTTTGTCGAGGCGTATATTATCGACGCCATCGGTTCGATGAGTGTCGAGCGAGCGATGGATCGCATCCACCGTGCTTTGGGCGAAGAGCAGGCGGAGCGCGGCTTGAAGATCACGAATCGTTACAGCCCGGGCTACTGCAACTGGCCGCTGGTCGATCAGCAACCGCTGTTCCAATTCGTGGGGGAGAATCCGACGGGGATCACCTTGAGTGCCTCGTGCCTGATGCACCCGATCAAGTCGGTGAGCGGCATCATCGGCATCGGCGAAAAGGCGCGGCGGCGTGCCTACGGCTGCGTGATCTGCCAGAATAAGACCTGCATCTATCGTAAGATTGTCGCACGCGAAAACGAGTAATCTATGCTCTACCTGACAACGGCCGT
>CAZVNR010000144.1:0-2480 GCA_964628945.1 uncultured Alistipes sp.
ACATTCCCACAGCCGTTCTACAATGTGGTTTTCGAGCAGTTTGGAGAGATAAATGGCGACCAAGTGGCCTACGGCGGTATCGGCTCGGGTGGCGGTGTGCGTAACCTGCGTGACAAAATTGTCGATTTTGCCGGCAGCGATGCCTTCCTCTCGGATAAGGAGATGGCAGAGATGGCTCCCGTGGTACACATCCCGACCTGTATGGGTGCTGTGGTGGTTGCCTACAATTTGGAGGGGGTTGAGAGCCTCAACCTCACGGGTGCACTCGTTGCTGATATTTTTGCCGGCAAGGTGACGATGTGGAACGATCCGCGCCTCGTGGCACTCAATCCCAAGGCGAAGCTCCCCGCCGAGCCGATTATGCCGGTCTATCGTTCGGATGGCTCAGGTACAACCTTTGTCTTTACCGACTACCTGACCAAGGTGAGTCCGATGTGGGCTGCCAACTATGGTGCCGGCAAATCGGTCAATTTCCCCACGGGGCAGGCAGCCAAAGGTAACCCGGGTGTGGCAGGTGTCATCAAGCAGACCAAAAACACCATCGGCTATGTCGGCTCGGAGTATGCCTTTGCGCAGAAGATCCCTTACGCCAAGATCGAGAACCGCCACGGCGAGTTCATCACCCCGACCGCTGCCACCATTTCGGCTGCCGCGTCGGGTGAGATTCCGACCGATACGCGCTGTTCGATCACCAACTCGGATGCCGCAGGAGCCTATCCGATCTCAACTTTTACTTGGATGATTATCTACAAGGAGCAGAACTACTCGGATCGCACGAAGGAGCAGGCCGTGGCGACGCTCGATCTGTTGAAGTACATCCTTTCCGATGCAGCGCAGACAATCACCTCCGAGGTACACTACGCTCCGCTGCCCGCCAAAGCGAAGGAGTTGAGCCACAAAAATCTGAAAGCGGTCACTTATGACGGTGAACCCATCTTAAAATAACAACGCCGGACGAATGAACGATAAACTATACAAAGTCCTGTTGTTCGTGGCAGCATTGGTAATGCCGTTAGTGTGCGGGGGTGTCGTGTACGCCCTCGTCACTGACGCATACGATGCTTTCGAACATTTCGGATTCTTCAAATTCCTCACATCCAAAGAGTGGAGCTACACCGAGGGTGCAGAGCAGTATGGAGCGTTGCCATTCATCACGGGTACGCTGATGACAACCCTGTTGGCCCTCGTTTTCTGTATCCCCTTTTCACTGCCCGTTGCATTGTTCGTGGGCGAATACTTCAAAGGAACGAAAGTGGCATCGGTGTTAAGCACTGTAACCGACCTTTTGGCTGGTATTCCCTCTATTATCTATGGTTTGTGGGGTTTCTACTCGCTACGACCGCTGATTATGGCTCTCAATATCTCACCGCAAGGCTCGGGTGTATTGACCGCTTCATTGGTATTGGCAATTATGATTGTACCCTACGCCGCCTCACTTAGTGCCGAGTTTATTAAGATGGTGCCTAACGACTTGAAGGAGGGAGCATATAGTCTTGGTGCAACTCGTGCCGAGGTTATTCGCAAGATTGTATTCCCTGTTGCGGGTTCGGGTATATTCTCCTCTTATATATTGGCTATTGGTCGTGCGCTGGGTGAGACGATGACCGTTACGATGCTTATCGGTAACACCAACAATATTCCAGATTCAATCACCTCAACAGGAAATTCTATGGCTTCAATCATCGCCAACCAATTTGGCGAGGCATCTGACCTGCGCTTCTCATCGCTGATTGCCATCGGGCTTGTATTGTTCTTGATTACGGCAGTGATTAATATGATAGGTAGAATGATAATCAAACGCGCAAGAATATCTTAGACTATGACTACTTCAACAATAAAAAATCGTTTGGCAAAGGACAAAGCAATGCTCTGGGTGGTCTGCCTGTTTGCAGCACTTACGGCTGTCCCGCTATTTGCCATTTTGGGTGAGGTGTTTGTGCGAGGTTTTGACCAGTTGTCGTGGTCGTTCTTTACCGAGCCGACACCTACCGCATATAAGGCGATGAAAGCAATCGAGGCAGGTGAGCCAATCCCTGGCGGTATTGCGAACGGAATTATCGGTACAATGATAATGCTCGGTATGGCTGCTGTGGTTGCCGTTCCCACAGGTATTTTATGCGGTGCATTTTTGGCAGAAAATCCTAAAAACAAATTTGCTCAGATTGTGAGTTATCTTACCGACCTACTGCAAGGCACTCCCTCGGTGATTATCGGTATTGTTACCTACATTTGGGTTGTTGTCCCGATGAAGGGCTATTCGGCTATTGCCGGTAGTGTTGCATTATTTATTATGATGCTTCCGCTTATCATCCGTTCAACGGAAGAGACCTTGAAAATATTACCCCAATCACTCAAAGAGGCTGGTTTGGCTCTTGGTGGCAACCGTGCTCGTGTAATGCTGAAAGTTCAACTCCCTGCTGCTTTTGGTGGTATCTTTACGGGCGTGTTGCTCGCTATATCGCGCGTGATTGGCGAAACTG
>CAZVNR010000145.1:0-2419 GCA_964628945.1 uncultured Alistipes sp.
TTGTTGGGGTTGGCCTTCAGCTCCAACAGCTCGGCCTCCAACAGCACCTTCTCCAGCAGCTTGTCGAGGTTCAGACCCTTCTTGGCCGACACCTCTTGGTCTTGGTACTTACCGCCCCACGACTCGACGAGGTAGTTCATCTGCGACAACTGCTCCTTGATATGCTCGGGGTTGGCCTGCGGCTTGTCGATCTTGTTGATCGCAAAGACCATCGGCACACCGGCTGCTTGGGCGTGGTTGATCGCCTCGACCGTCTGCGGCATCACGCTGTCGTCGGCCGCTACGATGATGATCGCCACATCGGTCAGCTTCGCACCGCGGGCACGCATCGCCGTAAAGGCCTCGTGACCCGGCGTATCGAGGAAGGTGATCTTCTGACCGTTCAGCTCGACACTGTAGGCACCGATGTGCTGCGTGATACCACCCGCCTCACCGGCGATTACATTCGTCTTACGGATATTATCCAACAGCGAGGTCTTACCGTGATCGACATGACCCATCACCGTCACTACGGGTGGACGGGGAACCAACTCCTCCTCCGAATCCTCCTCGTCGGTAATCGCCTCCTGAATCTCAACCGATACGAACTCGGTCTTGAAACCGAACTCCTCGGCGACAACGACCAACGCCTCGGCATCCAGTCGCTGGTTGATCGACACCATCAGGCCGAGGTTCATACAGGCCATAATCACCTGCGTAGGAGCTACATTCATCATCGTCGCAAGCTCACTTACGGTGACGAACTCGGTCACCTTCAGCACCTTGCGCTCTGCTGCCTCGCGCTCAAACTCCTCGTTCATACGCTCGGCGATGATTTCACGCTTCTCCTTGCGGTACTTCGACGCCTTGGTCTTCGTACCCTTGGCCGTGAGGCGTGCCAGCGTATCCTTTACCTGCTTCGATACCTCCTCGTCGCTCACCTCGGGGCGTACGACGGGCTTCGGCTGTGCCTTCTGCTTATTCTTGTTGCGGCGACCCTCCCCTGCTTTGGGTTGGTTCTGCTGCTGATTCTGCTGCTGATTCGGGTTGCGACGCTGGTTGTTGTTCTGGGCGTTGTTGCCACCCTGACCACCGTTCTGCTTCTGGCCGCCCTGCTTCTGACCACCCTGACCGTTGCCCTTGGCGGCCTTCGCTACATCGACCTTCTCCTTCTGCAGACGCTTGCGCTTATGCTTGCCACCCGGCACAAAGCCCGATACATCCATCGTGCCCAGCACCTGCGGACCGGTGAGCGTGACCGTCTCGGGACGGAAGACCCCGTCCTTCGGCTTGGCCGGCTGCTCGGCGGTCGGTTGCTCTCTCTTCGGAGCAGCTGCCTCCGGAGCCTTCGGCTCGGCCTTCACCTCCTGTTTCGGCTCGACTTTCGGCTCAGCCTTTACCTCTGCTTTAACCTCCTGCTTCGGCTCGGCCTTCGGGGCGGCGGGCTGCTCCTGCTTGGGCTGCTCGACCACCGTCGCAGGCTCCTTGACCACAGCCTTCGGCTCCTGCTTCAGTTCGGCCTGCGGTGCCTCGGCCTGCGGCTTCACCTCGGCCGGCTGCTGCGGCTCGGTCTTCTTCGCAGGCTCCTGTTTCTTGGGTGAGAGGTCGATCTTGCCCAAGAACTTGGGCTGCTGAATCTCGTCCTTGACGCTGATCATATTCGACTTGATGATCACCTCTTTCTCCTCGACGGCCTTCGGTGTCTTGTCGATCGAAACCGTGCCCTGTCGCTGTGCGATGCGCTCGCGGATCGAATCACGCGCACCCGTCGCGCTGCGGTTGGCACCAAACTCCTTCTCTAATACGGCATAGGTGGCCGAATCGACCAGCGTATTGGGCGATCCGTCGCTCTTGATGCCCTTCTTCTGCAAGAAGTCCGTGATGGTGTTCAGACCCACATTGAACTCCTTTGCAACCTGAATGAGCCTTAATCTTCTTTCATTCCCCATATCTGTCGCTCCTTTCTTTTGTTACTCTTCAAACTCGGCTTTCAGAATCTCAACGACCTTCTGAGCCTGTTCCAACTCGAGGTCGGCACGCGCAGCGATCTCCTCAACGGGGAGCTCCAGTACGCTCTTTGCCGTGTCGCAGCCCACATGCTGCAACGCCTCGATGATCCAGCCCTCGATCTCGTCCGAGAACTCCGAGAGGGCCACATCCTCCTCCTCTACCTCGCGATAGACATCGATGTCGTAGCCCGTGAGCATCTTCGACAGACGGATGTTCAGACCGCCCTTACCGATTGCCAGCGAAACCTGATCGGGCTTCAGATAGACCGAAGCGGTCTTCTTCTCCTCGTCGATGGTGATCGACGAGATCTTGGCCGGATTGAGCGAACGCTGAATCATTAGCTGCGTGTTGGCCGTGTAGTTCACCACATCGATATTCTCGTTGCGCAGCTCCTTGACGATCGAGTAGATGCGCGAGCCCTTCATACCGA
>CAZVNR010000146.1:0-2417 GCA_964628945.1 uncultured Alistipes sp.
CGCACGCCGAGGTAGTATTTACCGAGCAGGTAGATCGGCGAGGCGCCCCACGCGTGGCAGAGGCTCTTGCCGTAGGGACGGCCATACATTGCCAGATGCTCCGTCCCCTGCTCGTCGGGGTTGTACTTCTCCCAGAACGAGGTGGCACCCTCGCGGAGCATACCGCCCCAGTAGGCCTTCATCTCCTGCAGCACCTCCTTCTGATCGCCCATCGCGCACAACGCCTCCAGCTCGTAGAAGCGCATATAGGGGGTCGTAATCTTCAGCACCTCGTCGTTCAAGAGTACCGAGTGCTTGATCTGCTCCTGTTGGGCGGGGGTGAGGTAGCCGAAGAAGGTGGCAAACATATTGGCGTAGCGGGTCACCGTCGCGGACTGCACGCCGTCGATGCGGTTGTGTACCATCGCCTGCTTTGCCTCCGACCAGAAGGCGGGCATCAACTTCGCCCGCAGCTCCGAAGCCAACCGTTCGTAGGTTGCGACATCCTCCTCGACCTCGGCCAACGAGGCACACAAGGCCATCGTCTCAAGGCTCTTGCAGAGCAGCACCTGTTCGATTGCCAATTCGCCCTTCTTATCGAGAAAGCCGTCGGCCCAATCGACAAAGACCCAGTCGCCGGTCATTCCCTCGACCATACCGTTGCGGTTCGTGCGCCCCAAGACATACGCCATCATCGTCTGCATACGGGGGTAGATCTGCTTGACGAAGGCGAGGTCACCCGTGTACATATAGTAGTCGTAGATGCCGATAAACCAGTAGAAGGTGTAGTCCATAATCGTATTCGTGTGCGCCGTCACGGGGTCCTTGCCACGCAAGAGCCAAGTGGTACGCTTCACGCACTCCGAATCGAAGAAGAGGTAGTAGTTCATCAGGTAGCTCTGCACGGCATCGCCGCTCCAGACCCAACGGTCGCGCTTGATGCCGTCGATGAAGAACTCGCGCGTGGTGAGGTGCATCGTGTAGGCACCGATCTCCCAGATGCGGTTCAACTCCTCATCGTTACACCTGAACGAGCCGCGATAATCGACCGGCGCATACTCATACTCCATGCTCACGCCGTCGAGCGTAGCACCCTCGGTCGTGACATAGATGTAGCGGAACGCCTTGCTGTTGCCCAGCACATAACGATCGGTCAGTGGTGCGGTGTGGTTCACGGCGCAGTCGGTCACGCCGTCTGCACCGACCGCAATCCGATCGAGCGTTTCGCAATGCGCTGTATCCTGCGCCTCCTCGGGGCTTTCGCCGTAGTAGAGTGCCACCTCGCCCTCGCCCGCAAGGTGCTCCAAGACGGCATAGCCGAAGGTTTCGCGGCCAAAGTCGTAAAGCCGACCACCCGCAACCGCCTCCACCTTGACGGCCTGTTGCGGCTCGCGGCAGAGTTTATACTGCGAGGGGCGCTCCTCCTGCGTGAAGTTCCACGAACCCGCCGAGGCGTAGATCGTGGCGGAGGTGTCGCTCGCCTTGCCGCTCTCGTCGATCCACTCCTTATCCTCGAAGGTTACGCGCCACGCACTGTTCGACTTAACGGTTGCCCCCTCGACAAAGAGTGCCGGCGGCGTGGCCTGATTCCACACCTTGATATTGAGGTTGTGGTGACCGGCCGGTAGCAGGAAGCGCGACGGCTGCCCGAATTGCAGCTTACCGTCGAGTTTGATGTTGAACACGCCCTCGACGGCGATCGTGATCTCCTCCTCTTCGGCCAAATCGACCTCGGTCGAGAACTCGACCGTCACATAGTGGCTGTCCGACTTCCAAAACGGCGGGAAGAAGGCACCGCGCTCCGTGCGGCGGTTGTTCATCTTGTTGCCGAGCCAAATCTCGTAGTCGCCCGGGTACCAGATCCAAGTTGCCTGATTAGAAGTCATCGCCATAACGCTCACGGGTGATTTGTTCGAGGCTCTTACCACGCGTCACCGGCGCACCGATCGTACCGATCAGGAGCGAGATGACGAAGAAGGCCAACATAATCGAGGCGGCCAGCGTAAAGCCCTGCCCCTCGTTGCCATAGATATAGACGAATACCAAGCCCCACACGGCCGACAGACCGCGCACGACGAAGAACATCACGCCCTGTGCGGCGGCGCGATACTTCGCGGGGAAGAGCTCCGAAGCCCACAGCGCATAGAACGACTGCACGGAGATACCCGCCTGAAGGCCCCACAGCAGGGTGAAGAACAACAGACCCGACATGCTGTTGATGCCGAGGAAGATCACGATCACCCACGCCAGTACGCCGAAACTCACGCCGACGGCGTAGAGCCAACGCTGATTCACCTTATCGACAATGAGCGAGAAGATGAAGGTCGTGAAGATGATGATCACCCACTGCCCCGCCGAGAGCATATTGGCGTGCTCGTTCGACAGGCCGCCCGCCGTCTCGTAGATGTGGGGCTGGAAGAAGCCCATCACCGAGCAGA
>CAZVNR010000147.1:0-2378 GCA_964628945.1 uncultured Alistipes sp.
CATCCGCCGCATCACCCCCGCCGAGGTGCAACGCCTCGCCAAGCAATACCTCCAACCGGAGGAGCTGGTAACGGTGATCGTAGGGTAAGTCAAAATTCAAAATGTAGAATGCAAAATTCAAAATTAGGCTGACGCGACCTAATACGCCAAACATTCACAACTTGCAATTCTCAACTCTCAATTATGTAGAATGCAAAATGCAAAATTAGGCTGACGCGACCTAATACGCCAAACATTCTCAACTTGCAATTCTCAACTCTCAATTATGTAGAATGCAAAATGCAAAATTAGGTTAACGCGACCTAATACGCCAAACGCAAGAGCAGGATGACGAACCAACACCATCCTGCTCTTTTTATCGCGTAAGCCAAGAATTATTCTCAACTTGCAATTCCCAACTTCTCAATTTTGAATTCTAAATTTTGCATTTTGAATTGCTAATTCTCTGCCGGAGTGGCAGCTTGTTCGCGGCGGAGTTTTTCGATCTTCTCCTCGGCGGCGGCAACGAGCTTGTCGGCCTGCTTACGCGCCTCCTTGATCAGTGCATTGCCCGTCGCTTGGGCGGCAATCTCGGCCAACTTGCCCTTCTTGGCGGCCTCCTTGATCAGCTTTTGGCTCTGTTGCTCGGCCTCCTTGACCAGCTGATCGCCCGCCTCGCGGGCCTCTTGGCGCAGCGCATCGACCTGCTTGTTGATCTCCTCATCGACCGTCTTGCTCTCGGTGTACTTGCTCACCTGATCCATCACGACATTCGTCACGCTCTCCTTCACCACCTCGCGCATACCGAGCTCGATGGTCGGCTTCGTGAAGGTGCCGCCGATGTCGGCCTTCATCTTGCTCAACACGCCACCCGCCGTGCCCTCGGGCAGGGCGATCGTCGCCTCGTAGTCGATCGTCTGATCCAACCCCGTCGAGCCGACGAAGGTCATCACGGTCGTCCCCACCTTCAGATCGAACGGTTTGGTCGTGATGCGGCCATCCTTCACCGTAAAGTCGATCGTCACATCCTCGGCCTCGATGTTGCGCAGGCGGTCGTTCTTCAAGAGGTCGGCCAGTTTACCAAACAGCTCGATGTTCTGAATCTTGATGTCGGCCGTCTTCAGCTGACCGCTCGCCGTGAGGCATTGCAGGTCGGGGCTTAACTGCTCGTCGAGCGTGGCGTTCATATCGAGTTTCATCGCGTATCGGCCGCCCGTCTTCTCGAAGATCGGCGCCAACTGCTGCACCATCTCGAGCTGACCGAAGGTCTGCTGGAACGAGGCATCTTCGAAATTGAACTGCATCGCCACGACGGGGCGTTTCGGATCGGCCTTGGCCGAGTAGCTGCCCGAGGCGGTCGCCGTACCCTCGAAGAGCTTCATACCCAAATTATTCAGACACACCGCACCGTCGGCTACGCGCACTTCGCCCTTTACATTTTCGATCGTCATCCTCTGGAAGAGGATCTTCCGCAGGTCGGTCGAGAGCGACAACGAGAGGTTCTCGGGCACCTCAACGGCCATCGCGCCGTCACCGGCCGGTGCGCTCTGCTTCGCGCTCTTGCTCTCCTCGGCCGGCTCGTCGGAGGCCATCGCCGTCATCAGTTCGTTCAGTTCGAGCAGGTTCGACTTCACATACAGACGACCCGAAAGCGTCGTCCCCTGCATCAGGTAGCCGAGGTAGTTCGAGAGCTGCCCGTTGGCCACCACATCGCTCTGTCCGACGGTCATATTCAGTTCGCCGAGGGTCATCGCCGCCGGCGTGATGCTCGCCGCCGCGCGTTTCAGATTGACGGTCGGGAGCGAGGGCATCTCAAGCTCCATCCCGCCCACAACGAAGGTACCCGCCGCCGAGAAGCGCTCGTAGCGTTGTTTCTCGAGGTCGGAGAGGCGGCCTGCGGCCTTCAGATCGGCCGTGATTTGACCCTTGAGCTGAATCTCCTCCAACGGATAGACCTGCCCGATGTCGGCGAGGTTCAGATCGCCGTGCAGGGTCGCCTTCAACTGCGGGTCACTCATCAGGTTCGTACCGTAGAAGGAGGCCGAGAGGGCGTTGTCGGCGAGGTTCATCGCCAACTTCGACACCTCGACAACCGTCTTGTCGATGTTGCCGCCCTGATTGGCCACCCGTGCGGCCAGCTGGATGCCGGTCACCGCTTTGGGAAGCGAGGCGTATTGGAAACGGCCGTCCTTCACCTCCGTCTTCAGCTCGAACTGCGGCAGCTGTTCGCCCCGCATCTCACCCTTCGCCCACAACGAAAGCGCAAGCTCACCGCCCGCCGTCAGGCTGCGGAAATCACGCATATAGAAGGCCGGAATGAGCGACAACACATCCTTGAACTGCACGGCCGAGGTGCCCGCCTTCAGATCCATCGCAATCGCCTCGTCATCGAGCAGTTG
>CAZVNR010000148.1:0-2375 GCA_964628945.1 uncultured Alistipes sp.
TCGTGTGCCCATTCGTAATATTCGTGCGGAACATAATAGCGAATATACACGCTCGAATGCTCCTTGTCGGGCGGTGTTACCGTTACCAATTTTGGATAGAGCGGAATCCAATAGACCTCACCTTCGATCTCTAAATAGCGATAATACTCATAGGCGAGTTCGATCGGCACATCGGCACTGTACAGCGTAGAGTCAATCGAGATTTGCGCTTGCTCCCAATCAAGTGTGTAATCACCCGGTGTCAGCACACCTTCCGCTTCCGCACGCGAAGCGGTTTCGCAAACCCGTTCATAACTCGCTCGAGCTTCACCTACCGTATAGACTTTTGAGCGGTAAGTGTGATCCGACCTATCTGCAAGAGACGGATCCTTGCCACAGGCGGTTAATAAACAGACACCTACCAACAAGAAGAGTAGTTTTCTCATTGTGTTGATGTTTTTTGTTTTGCGGGTTATTCCCGAGTGCAAAATTAAAGCTGTACCCAAGCCAAAACAAGGAAAACGGGCAAAAACCACCTTGCAAGTTTAAATCGTAAACAACTGATATTCAACAAAATAAACAGCGTGTAAAATTCCAAAATCTTACACACTGTTCTAAATTTACCCCAACTAACTTTGAACCAGCTACTTATGCGATTTCTTTAATTTTTCCAACATCAACTGTATCGACGGGGTGTCGAGAAAAATCGGGTGTTGTTGATACCACAAGCTGCGAGTTTTGGGAGAGCCGAGAGTTCGATCAAAAAAAACAATTTTGAATTCTAAATTCTAAATTCTGAATTTAACACGAGCGCTTACCGCTATCGAAAGTCCACCACCTCGTAGCCGACATAGTCGGTCGGCACAAACGGCGTGAGCGGAGCAATCGGTTCAATCGCACGAATCACGATCTCGAGCGCGATGCCCTCCATCTCGTAGCGCACCTTGCGCGGCAGGGCTGTTCGGGGATCCATCGTCAGACGGATCGTGGTGGGAGGTTCGGTCGGTTCACGCCACTCGACGACCACCTCCGAGTCGGTCGCAAGCAGCAGTTTAGCACGATCCGACATATCGGAAAAATCAAATGCACGAATCGGATTATCAAGCAGCTGTCGGCTTTCGGCATCCACCGGCAGGAGCGTAACGGTCTTGCGACGGTGGTCGATCTCGGCACGCATCGTGCGGTCACCCTCAACGGCTACGCCATCCAATTCGACCCGATAGCGATCGCCCGAGAGGGTGCAGACCCCCTCGAACTGCATTCCGTCACCCTCGGCCGTAAAGCGCAGCGCACGCGCTTCGCTCCGCACCGCCTCCGACAGGCGGGCGAGGTACACCTCGGCCTCGTTTTGCGCCACAGCAGAGAGAGGAGAGAGTAAAGAGCAAAGAGTAAAGAGGTATTTGCTCAAGAACGCTAAATATAATTTTGAATTTTGCATTCTAAACTTTGAATTTAGAAGAGTCCCAACTCCTGCAACTTCGCCTCCAGCGAGGGGCTGTCGTGGAAGAGCACATCGCGCGGCTTGGCACCCTGCTGACGGCCGACGATGCCGGCACGCTCCAACTGCATCATAATACGCCCTGCGCGGTTGAAGCCCACCTCGTAGTTGCGCTGGATCATCGAGGTCGAGATCGAGCCGCTCTGCACGGCATCGCGGGCGATCTCGGCAAAGAGCGAGTCGTACTTCTTGGGGGCCAAATCGGCCTCCTCGCTCCCCATCGCCGAGTCACCGCCCTCGGGCACATAGTCGGGCAGCGGATAGGCCTCCATGTAGCCCTGCTGTTTCGAGATATACTCGACAATCCCCTCGACCTCCTTTGTCTCGACCAGTGCACACTGGATGCGGGTCACCTCGCCATCCTTCGAGAAGAGCATATCGCCCCGACCGATCAGCTGGTTGGCACCCGGGCGGTCGAGGATCGTGCGCGAGTCGATCATCTGCATCACACGGAAGGCGATGCGGGCGGGGAAGTTGGCCTTGATACCACCCGTAATGACCTTCACATCGGGGCGCTGCGTGGCGATGATGAGGTGGATACCCACCGCACGCGCCTTTTGCGCCAGTCGCATCACGGGGCGTTCGACCTCGCGAGCCATCATAATCAGGTCGGCAAACTCATCGACCACCACCACGATATAGGGCAGGTAGCGATGCCCCTTTTCGGGGTTCAGGCGACGCTCGGTGAACTTTTGGTTATACTCGACGATGTTGCGCGAGGTGGCGCGGCTCAAGAGCTCGAGGCGGCTGTCCATCTCCGTACAGAGCGAGTTGAGCGTATAGACCGCCTTCATTGGGTCGGTGATGATGGCGCGATCTTCGGACTCCATCTTGGCCAAGAAGTGGCGTTCGAGTTTCCCATAGACCGAGAACTCGACCATCTTGGGGTCAATCATCA
>CAZVNR010000149.1:0-2306 GCA_964628945.1 uncultured Alistipes sp.
TTTAATGAACGGCTCATTATGTACTCTTATTTAATTATTTTTTCTTCTTGGAAATAATGAACTTCGAGGTCGTCTTCTTCGGATTGCGCGTCTTGTAACCCTTAGCCAACAGACCCTTGCGCGAACGCGGGTGACCACCGCTCGCACGGCCTTCACCACCACCCATCGGGTGATCGACGGGGTTCATCACGACACCACGGTTGTGGGGACGACGGCCGAGCCAACGCTTGCGACCTGCCTTACCCGACGACTCGAGGTTGTGATCGACATTCGAAACAACACCTACCGTAGCGCGGCAGGTCACGAGTACCATACGAGTCTCGCCCGAGGGCAGCTTGATGATGGCGAACTTGCCCTCACGAGCCAGCAGCTGGGCGTACGAACCGGCCGAACGAGCCATTGCGGCACCCTGACCGGGGTAGAGTTCAATGTTGTGGACAACCGTACCCAGCGGAATCTCGCTCAACGGGAGCGTGTTACCTACCTCGGGAGCAACGCCTGCGCCGCTCATTACGGTCTGACCAACCTTCAAGCCGTTGGGTGCGATGATGTAGCTCTTCACACCGTCGGCATAAACCAACAAGGCGATGCGTGCCGTACGATTCGGGTCGTACTCGATTGCCTTTACCGTAGCAGCAATACCGTCCTTCGTGCGCTTGAAATCGACATTACGATACATCTGCTTGTGACCGCCGCCAATGTAGCGAACCGTCATCTTACCGTCGTTGTTGCGGCCACCCGAGCTCTTCTTCGGGCTCAACAGCGACTTTTCAGGCGTCGACTTCGTGATCTCGTCGTACGCGCTGATAACCTTATGTCTTGTACCTGCGGTTACAGGCTTAAATTTCTTTACTGCCATCTTCGTTAGATATTACTGTAAAAATCAATCTTATCTCCCTCCTTCAAGGTGACGATCGCCTTCTTGAAGTTGTTGGCACGGCCCTCCAGCAGACCCGCCTTCGTGTAGCGGCTCTTGAGCTTGCCCATGCAGTTAATCGTGTTTACATCAGTAACGACTACATTGTACATCTGCTCTACGGCCTGACGAATCTGCAGCTTGTTAGCGCGCACGTCAACGATAAAACCGTAGCGATTCAACTTCTCGCCCTGAATCGTCATTTTCTCGGTCAATACCGGCTTAATAATAATCTCCATAGTTGTCTTGCGGTTTATGCTAACAAAGTATTCAATACATTCTCAGCGTTCTCGACCATCACCAGCGCCGATGCGTTCATTACATCGTAGGTGCAGACATTCTGCGCCAGCACGGGCTTGATGTTCGGAATGTTGCGGCACGAGATCTGCAGGTTGGCGTTGCCCTCGGGCAGCACGAGCAGAACCTTCTTGTCCGAAACCTTCAGCGCCTCCATCAGAGCGACTACCGTCTTCGTCTTCGGGGCATCCATCGTCTGGTTCTCCAGTGCGATGATTGCACCTGCCTGTGCCTTGTACGACAGTGCGCTGCGACGAGCGAGCTGCTTGAGCTTCTTGTTCAGCTTGAAGCTGTAGTCACGCGGAACGGGACCGAATACGCGACCGCCACCCGGGAAGAGGGGCGAAAGGATCGAGCCGCAACGAGCGCCGCCCGTACCCTTCTGACGCTTCAGCTTGCGCGTCGAACCGGTTACCTCATTACGCTGCTTGGCCTTGTGCGTACCCTGACGCTGGTCAGCCAAATACTGCTTCACATCGAGATAGATTGCGTGGTCATTAGCCTCCACGCCAAAGACGGCCTCCGAAAGAACTACTTTGCGACCCGTCTCATTACCCTGTGCGTTCAATACTGCTAATTCCATACTACTTCTCAATCGTTAAATAAGCACCCTTTGCACCCGGAATCGAACCCTTAACAAGGATCAGATTGCTCTCGGGAATTACCTTCAATACTCGCAGGTTCAGCACCTTAACCTGATCGCCACCCATCTGACCCGGGAGACGCTTGCCCTTGAACACGCGCGAGGGGTACGACGATGCACCCAACGAACCGGGCTTGCGCTGGCGGTTGTGCTGACCGTGCGTCTGGCCACCTACACCGGCAAAGCCGTGGCGCTTCACTACGCCCTGATAGCCCTTACCCTTTGAGATCCCGGTCACATCGACCCAGTCCTCCTCCGTGAAGAGGTCAACGGTCAGCGTGTCGCCGAGATTCACTTCAGGCATGCCTTTGAACTCCGCGAGCTTGCGCTTCGGGGTCGTGCCGGCCTTCTTGAAGTGACCTAACAAACTGCTGGTGGTGTGCTTTTCACTCTTCTCGTCATAGGCAATCTGAACTGCCTCGTAGTTGTCCTTCTCGACAGTCTTGATTT
>CAZVNR010000150.1:0-2288 GCA_964628945.1 uncultured Alistipes sp.
GGACTCATCGTGGTCGAGAGATAAATGCTCTTCACATAAGTACCCTTAGCGGCAGACGGCTTGAGCTTGATGATCGTGTTCAACACCTCCTTGGCGTTGTCTACAATCTGCTCGGGTGTAAACGACACCTTACCTACCGAGGTGTGAACGATACCGAACTTATCGACCTTGAAGTCGATTTTACCGGCTTTCACATCCTTCACAGCCTTCGCAACATCCATCGTCACCGTACCCGTCTTGGGGTTCGGCATCAGGCCGCGCGGACCGAGAATACGACCCAGCGCACCAACCTTACCCATCACATTCGGCGTACAGATGATCACATCGACATCGGTCCAGCCACCCTTGATCTTCTCGACATACTCGTCCAAACCTACGAAGTCGGCGCCTGCTGCCTGTGCCTCTGCCTCCTTCTCGGGGGTGCAAAGTACCAAGACGCGAACGACCTTACCCGTACCGTGCGGCAGCGTCACAACGCCACGCACCATCTGGTTTGCCTTACGCGGATCAACGCCAAGGCGTACATCGACATCGACCGAAGCATCAAACTTCGTAAAGGTGATTTCCTTCAGAAGAGCGGCAGCCTCCGAGAGCTTGTAGGCCTTACCAGCCTCCACCTTTGCGATGGCAATCTTTTGGTTTTTCGTCAACTTACTCATCTTCTTCTTTAGTTGTTAGGAAACTCACCTACGACCTTGATACCCATACTGCGGGCAGTACCGGCTACCATGCGCATTGCAGCCTCAATCGTGAAGCAGTTCATATCAGGCATCTTGTCCTGAGCAATGGCACGAACCTGATCCCACGTAACCTCACCTACCTTGTCGCGGTTAGGCTGTGCGGAACCCGTCTGCACATTGGCTGCTTGCTTGAGCTGAATAGCTACAGGCGGCTGTTTTACAACAAAGTCGAACGACTTATCGCTGTAAACGGTGATGATGACCGGAAGAACCTTACCTGCCTTGTCCTGCGTACGCGCATTGAATTGCTTGCAGAAGTCCATGATGTTGACTCCCTTAGAACCCAATGCCGGACCTACCGGAGGCGAAGGATTGGCGGCACCACCTTTGATCTGCAATTTAATAAATGCAGCAACCTCTTTTGCCATAGTTTTCCTTTGTTAATTATTCTTTTTCTACTTGTGTGAAACTCAACTCCATCGGAGTCTTGCGCCCGAATATCTTCACCGATACCGTGAGTTTCTTGCGCTCATTGTCAACGGCCTCAATGGTGCCTTGGAAGCTTGAGAAAGGACCATCGGTGACCTGTACGGTCTCGCCGACAAAGAAGGGTATTTCGTTCTCCTCATCCATTGCGTTGATCTCATCGACGCGACCCAAGATACGAGCAACCTCCTGTGGACGAAGGGGTGCTGCGATCATCTTGCGACTCTCTTCCTGAGTCTCGCCCAAGAATCCCAACACATTGGGGATATTACGAATAATCATAGGAATTTGGCCTACCAAAGCGGCCTCGACCAGCACATAGCCCGGGTACGAAACCTTCTCCTTGGAGACCTTCTTACCGTTACGGATCGTGTAGTACTTCTCCGTAGGAATCAACACTTGCGAGATGTAGTCCTCAAGGCCGGCCAACTTGATCTCCTTGTCGAGATACTCCTTGACCTTATTCTCCTTGCCACCGATGGCACGAACTACATACCACTGCTTCTGAATCTCACTCATCGCCCTAAAAACGAAAGTTTAGCGACCCAAATTGCCAAGTGTGCGGTAAATAAACTCCATCACATTCTCGAATGTGATGTCCATAGCCAAAACGACAACGGCGAAGATCGCCGAAGCCACCATCACCACTACCGTCGAGCTTTGCAGCTGCGCGCCCGAAGGCCACGAAACCTTGTTTACAAGCTCGTTATAAGCCTCTTTGATGTATTTGATCATAATTTTCCTCTCTTAAACAAGCAGGAGCAGAGAGATTCGAACTCCCATCAACGGTTTTGGAGACCGCTATTCTACCCTTGAACTATGCTCCTATAAGTGAGAAGCGGCGGCGGTTGCTACCGCTTCTCTATCGTGGTCGAGTGTATTACTCAACGATCTCCAAGATCTGACCTGCACCTACCGTACGGCCACCCTCGCGGATTGCGAAACGCAGACCGGCGTTCAGAGCAACGGGGTAGATCAGCTTCACGGTGATCGTGATGTGGTCACCCGGCATCACCATATCCACACCTGCGGGCAGCGAAACCTCACCGGTTACGTCCATCGTACGCAGATAGAACTGGGGACGATACTTGTTGTGGAACGGCGTGTGACGGCCACCCTCCT
>CAZVNR010000151.1:0-2273 GCA_964628945.1 uncultured Alistipes sp.
CGAAGTCGTAGTACCAGTCGGGGGCGGGCACAAACTCGGCAGCCGGCTTGTTGGTCTGCATATAGAGCCACGGGAACGAGCCGTACATCCGGCACTTTACGCCGTTAACAGCCGGATAGGAGTGGCCGTCAGCCTCCATATTGGCGTGTGTCAGCGCGTGCTTGTCGCGGAAGGCAAGGAAGGGGCGCAGACGGAGTTTGGTCTCCGAGTGGGCATCGACCAAGGTGTAGCGGATCATCAACTGCGTGCGCTTGTGGATCCACAACATCTCCTTCTTCAGAATCACGCCGCCGACACGGTAGGTGATCGTCGGGGTGGGCGTGTACTCGAAATCGGTGATGTACTTGTGACCGCGCGGCTCATAGACCCCGCGGAAACGGTGCAGCGCGAGGTTGAACGACTGATCGTGCTGGACGATGGTTTCGTCGAGCGACGAGAGCAGTACATAGGTGCGGTCGCTGTCATCAATCGGTGCCACAATCAGACCGTGATACTTACGGGTGTTGCAGCAGACGATCGTCGTGCTCATGTAACCGCCGATACGGTCGGTTGCGAGCATCTCGCGTTGGAGTGAATACTCGAGGTTTCCAAGCGAGGCTTTGTCGAAAGTTAAGGCTGACATATGCTAATTAAATCGATTCGTTCCATAAAGATATTAAAAAAATAGATAGGTTGTATCTAATTTTTGCAAAAAAAATCTTTATGGAGCCTATTTTTTTATTTTTTCATACAAAATCGAGAGCCGTTTGGGGCAGCATACGGACTTTTTTGTCTGTTTGGCACTTTATATATATAGGTGCCGGTGGCTCTCTTTGTGACTCCTTGGCCGTTCGTCGCAGCCGACGAAACCCCTTGCGGATTCCGTCGGCGCGACAGCAGCTTATAGCGATCGGGTCAGACTTATGCCCACTTTACGAGGGCGAAGTCCATACGGTGAGGCAGGTGTACATTCTCGGGGAATACGCGCAGTGCGTAGTCGAATGTACCGGCCTCCTCGGGCGTGTACTCGAGCGAGTAGGTGACGAGCGAACCCTCGACCTTCGTGCGCTCCAGTGCGATCGTGCTCTTCACATCGACCTGCTCGCGGCCGACGATCTGCTGTGCTACGACCATCTCGACACCGATATCCTCGGGCTGGAGGTTCTGAATGTCGAGCGTCACCGAGAAGCGATACTTCGAGCCGACGAAGATGGCCTCCTGACCCAGCTCGACGCGCTCCGTGTTCACTACGCGCACCGAATCCCAAGCGGCCGAAACCTTACGCTTCCAAGCGGCGATCTCGCGGGCGAGCTTGTAACCGCCGGCAACGATCTCGCGCTTGCGGGCAGCGAGCTTGTTGTAGAAACGCTCCTCGTAGTCGATCAGCATACGGTTCGTCGTGAAGTTCGAGGCGATGTCGGCTACGCAGCTCTTCACCGACTCCACCCACTCGTGCGGAACACCATCCTCCGAGCGGTTGTAGTACTTCGGTGCGATCTCGTTCTCGATCGTGTTGTAGATCATCTCGGCATCCAGCTCGTCTTGGAAGTGCTGGTCGGTGAAGCTGCGCTCCATCGGCAGCATCCAGCCTGCGCCCTCCTTGTAGCCCTCGACCCACCAGCCGTCGAGCACCGAGAACTGCATCACGCCGTTCATTACGCACTTCTCGCCCGAGGTACCCGAAGCCTCCAACGGACGGGTCGGCGTGTTGAGCCATACATCGACACCCTGAACCATGCGGCGAGCCAGCTCCATATCGTAGTTCTGCAGGAAGAGGATCTTGCCTACGAACTGCGGCATGGCCGATACCTCGACGATGCGCTTGATCAGATCCTGACCCGGTTTGTCGTGCGGGTGCGCCTTACCGGCGAAGATGAACTGTACGGGACGCTCCTTGTTATTTACAATCGCAGCCAGACGCTCCAAGTTCGTGAAGAGTAGGTGGGCACGCTTGTAGGTTGCAAAACGACGGGCGAAACCGATCGTGAGCACCTCGGGCTTGATGCTGTCGATGATCTGCAGCATCTGACGAGGCGACTCGAGGCGTACCTGCTTCGTATCGCTGTAGCGACGGCGGATGTGGCGGATCAGTCGCTCCTTGAGCTTCATACGCTCCGACCACAGCTCCTCGTCGGGGATCTGCTTCACCTTCTGCCAGCCCGGGATGTCATAGACATGACCCTCGAAGGCATCGGCGAAGTAGCGCGAGTAGAGGCGGCGCAACGAGGTGGCGATCCAAGTCGGGAAGTGTACACCGTTCGTTACATAGCCGATGTGCAGCTCGTTCTTGAAGT
>CAZVNR010000152.1:0-2229 GCA_964628945.1 uncultured Alistipes sp.
CTGCCGCTAAGGGTACTTATGTGAAGAGCATTTATCTCTCGACCACGATGAGTCCGGGCTTGCAGATCGACGCTAAATCAGTAGAAACCAAATAATCAAGGAGGAAGTAAGAGATGACAAAGGAAGAAAAACTGGTTGTAATTAACAGCCTCGCCGAGCAGCTCGAAGCTTATCCTCACTTCTACATCACCAACATCGAGTCGCTGAACGCCGAGCAGACCGCTCTGCTGCGTCGTAAGTGCTTCGAGAGCGAGGTGAAGCTCGTGGTCGTGAAGAACACGCTCTTCGCCAAGGCTTTGGAGAAGGTGGAGAAGGCTGATGCTGATTTGGTAGGTACGCTGGAGGGTTCGACCTCGGTTATGTTCACCAATGTAGCAAAGGCTCCGGCGGTTCTGATCAAGGAGTTCCGCAAGAAGTCGGACAAGCCCGTATTGAAGGCAGCGTTTGCCGAGGGTTGCGTCTATGTAGGTGACGACAAGCTCGAGGCACTCTGCAACATCAAGTCGCAGAAGGAGCTGGTTGCCGATATCGTTGCACTGCTCCAGTCGCCGGCCAAGAATGTTATTTCTGCACTGCAGGGTGCTGCAGGTCAGAAGATCGCGGGCCTCGTAAAGACGCTCGAAGAGAGAAACAATTAATCACAAAAGAAACAAACAAAATTTTAATAATCTACTACTATGGCAGATATCAAGAAACTTGCTGAAGAACTGGTTAACCTGAAGGTTACCGAGGTAAACGAACTGGCTCAGATCCTCAAGGAGGAGTATGGCATTGAGCCCGCAGCTGCTGCTGTTGCCGTTGCAGCTCCCGCTGCAGCCGGTGAGGCTGCTCCCGCAGAGAAGACGTCGTTCGACGTAATCCTGAAGAGCGCAGGTCAGGCCAAGCTGCAGGTCATCAAGGCCGTTAAGGAGGCCGCCGGCTTGTCGCTGGGCGATGCTAAGGCGCTCGTTGACGCTGCTCCCAAGGCAGTAAAGGAGGGTGTTTCGAAGGAGGAGGCTGAGGCCCTGAAGAGCACGCTCGAGGATGCAGGTGCTGAGGTAGAGCTGAAATAGTTCGCCGGTTGCCACGAGCAACCCTCAGACAACAGGTATAGAGCTCACACACTCAAGTGTGGCTCTATGCCTTTTCTTGGTCTAAAAAGGAGTGCCAAATGCGTAATGCGGAGTCCGCTGCGGAAGGCGTTGGAAATGATGCTTTTAGCGTGTGGCGGAGGTGGAATGAGTGACGACTCGGACCACGCTTTAGGCAGGGAGCTGTGCCTTTTAGATCAACGATTGGCCCCGAGGTGCGAGAGGTTTTCTCTTGCGCTGGGGCTTTTTTTTCCGCAATGAAAGCCGGAATTTAGAAGCAGTTTGAAATTTATTTACTTCACTCTTTTACGCTCTTTACAGCTCTTCTCCCGCGTGATTCTCGTTACATAGGAACCCCTATGCGCCTCGAATCACACGAAAAAACAGCTCGAAAATAGCTATAAAATAGTTTCGTAAACAAATTAAAACAGCTTCTTAAAACAGTTTAGTTAGGGTACGAGCAATCTCCGATCGTAGAGTGAATCCCGGCATCGGGCTCTCCGGTCCGTCCGTACGGCCGCACTGAAGCGGCAAAAACAGGAACGCACCGAGTCGATCGGCACCTTTTTGAGGGGTGGCGACTGTCGGAAGCTCGCCGAGGCGTTCAAAAACAATTAAAGGTTTTTACCGATGTCCAACAAAAAAACACAAGAGAGAATTAGCTTTGCCACCGTGAAGAATCGGGTGCCCTATCCCGATTTGCTGGAGGTACAGCTCAAATCGTTCCGTGACTTCTTCCAGATGGACACCACAGCCGAGAATCGCAAGAATGAGGGGCTGTACAAGGTGTTTCAGGAGAACTTCCCGATCACGGATACTCGAAACAACTTCGTTCTCGAGTTCATCGACTACTACATTGATCCCCCCCGCTACACGATCGAGGAGTGCATCGAGCGCGGTCTGACCTACAGCGTGCCCCTGAAGGCGAAACTGAAGCTCTACTGCACCGACGACGAGCACGAGGACTTTGGTGTAGTGGTACAGGATGTCTATTTTGGCACGATCCCCTACATGACCGAGCGCGGTACCTTCGTGATCAACGGTGCCGAGCGCGTCATCGTTTCGCAGCTGCACCGCTCGCCGGGTGTCTTCTTCGGCCAGAGTATGCACACGAACGGTACGAAGCTCTACTCGGCGCGTATCATCCCGTTCAAGGGTT
>CAZVNR010000153.1:0-2200 GCA_964628945.1 uncultured Alistipes sp.
GCAGGTAGTACATCGAGGTAATATCGAACATCGAGTTGTGGTTCGACATAATGACATAGGCCTTCTTGCGGTCGATCTTCTCCAGCCCTTCGACACGATGGCGCGTCAGGAACGGAACACCGTGAATCGACCACACCAGAAGGCGCGAGAGCCAGTGCACAACCCTACGCCGCCGATCGAACGGATAGAGAACAATCCACGCCACCGCCGAGAGGAGCGTAAAAATCAGGCATACCACACAGAGGTAAATCCAATAAATCAAGCTAAACATGCGCTACATTTTTTTTCGGTTCGGAATCGGGGATAACACCCCATTATAATTCAACCGACAAAATTATAAAATTTCCGCATAGATACCTATAAATAATAGGGATAAAGTTTTCAACAAATTTTCGACGACAACTTTCCCCTATCGGCACACGCACAGAAACAATTCGGGTCGATGCGACCAAACACATCGACCCGAACAGGTTACCGGAAGAGGCGATGACTACTCCTCCATCAGAATCTCGAGCATCTTGATTGCCGAAACCGAGATCTTCGTACCCGGGCCGAAGATCGCAGCAGCACCGTCACGATACAGCTCGTCGTAGTCCTGCGCGGGGATCACACCGCCGACCACTACGATAATATCCTCGCGGCCGAGCTTCTTCAGCTCCTCGATGATCTGCGGAACGAGCGTGAGGTGACCGGCAGCCAGCGACGAGACACCGACGATGTGTACATCGTTCTCGACAGCCTGCTTGGCCGCCTCGGCGGGCGTCTGGAACAACGGACCCATATCGACATCGAAGCCGATATCGGCGTAACCCGTAGCCACCACCTTGGCACCACGATCGTGACCATCCTGACCCAGTTTCGCGATCATAATACGCGGCTGACGGCCCTCCTTCTTGGCAAATTCGGCGCACAGCTCCTTGGCGTGCTCGAAAGTATCGTCGTTTTTCACAGCTGAACTATAAACTCCTGAAATGGAACGAATAACGGCCTTATAACGGCCAACAACTACCTCACAGGCATCCGAGATCTCACCCAGCGTGGCGCGTACCTTGGCAGCCTCGACAGCCAGCTCGAGGAGGTTACCCTCACCCGTCTTGACGCACTCCGTAATGGCGGCCAGTGCCTTATCGACAGCAGCCTGATCGCGGTTGGCACGCAGCTCCTGCAGACGCTTCACCTGACTCTCGCGCACGGCCGTATTATCGACGGCCAAGATGTCGATCGGAGCCTCTTTCTCCAAGCGATACTCGTTCAGACCGATAATCTTTTGCTCACCCGAGTCGATACGCGCCTGCGTACGAGCCGAAGCCTCCTCGATGCGCATCTTCGGAATACCCGTCTCGATGGCCTTGGCCATACCGCCGAGTTTCTCGACCTCCTGAATGTGCTCCCAAGCCTTGTGAGCGATCTCGTTGGTCAGCGACTCGACATAGTACGAACCTGCCCACGGATCGACCTGACGGCAAACCGAGGTCTCCTCCTGAATGTAAATCTGCGTATTACGCGCAATACGCGCCGAGAAGTCGGTCGGCAGAGCGATTGCCTCGTCGAGGGCGTTCGTGTGGAGCGACTGCGTGTGACCCAGTGCGGCACCCATCGCCTCGATCGCCGTACGAGCGACATTGTTGAAGGGATCCTGCTCCGTAAGCGACCAACCCGAGGTCTGCGAGTGGGTACGCAGTGCCAGCGACTTGGGGTTCTTCGGATCGAACTGCTTGACGATCTTCGCCCACAGCATACGCGCAGCGCGCATCTTGGCGATCTCCATAAAGTGGTTCATACCGATTGCCCAGAAGAACGACAGACGCGGTGCGAAGGCATCGACCGACATACCGGCGTTGATACCGGCGCGGAGGTACTCCAGACCGTCGGCCAGCGTGTAGGCCAACTCGATGTCGGCCGTAGCACCCGCCTCCTGCATATGGTAACCCGAAATCGAGATCGAGTTGAACTTGGGCATATTCTTCGAAGTGTACTCGAAGATATCGGCGATGATTCGCATCGAGAACTCGGGCGGGTAGATGTAGGTATTGCGCACCATAAACTCCTTCAGAATGTCGTTCTGGATCGTACCGGCGAGCTGATCGAGCGTACAGCCCTGCTCCAGACCCGTCACAATGTAGAAGGCCAAGACGGGCAGCACGGCACCGTTCATGGTCATCGACACCGACATACGATCGAGCGGAATGCCGTTGAAGAG
>CAZVNR010000154.1:0-2124 GCA_964628945.1 uncultured Alistipes sp.
CAGTGCATGGTATGTTCTTACCCTCGGCACTGTAAACGGAAGTCATTCCGATTTTCTTTCCAATAAGTCCTGACATTTTGTGTCTTAGTTGTTTGTTATAAATAAGTGAATTGAGTTTTTCTCATTCGTTTGTGGAGCTTTTCGCAGGGCGCATATCGGGCTTAAAGAGCCGACTTTTTGCTGTTTCAGGTCGCCTCTCACACCTATATTATATATGCCGCTGCCCTCGGCTCCGCGAGGGAGGTTGCTTTTCGCTTTTGTGCGGGTGGGCGGGGTCACCCCGTCGGGGTACCCCTTCCCCCCACATTTATCACACCTTGATCTCGACCTCAACACCCGAGGGAAGCTCGAGCTTCATCAGCGCGTCGATCGTCTTGGGCGTCGACGAGTAGATGTCGAGGATGCGCTTGAAGGTGCAGAGCTGGAACTGCTCGCGGGCCTTCTTGTTAACGAAGGTCGAGCGGTTCACCGTAAAAATCTGCTTGTGCGTGGGCAGGGGTACCGGACCGCTAACGATGGCGCCCGTGCTCTTTACGGTCTTTACGATCTTCTCGGCCGACTTATCGACGAGGTTGTGATCGAACGACTTTAACTTGATTCTGATTTTCTGATTCATATCGTATCGTTTCCTTATTCAATATCCTTTCGTTTACCACTCGCCTTCTCGATGATCTCCTTGGCCAAGTTGGCAGGAACCTCCTCAAAGTGCGAGAACTCCATCGACGAGGTAGCGCGACCCGACGAGATCGTACGCAGCACCGTCACATAGCCAAACATCTCCGACAGGGGAACCTTGGCCTTCACGACGCGAGCCGTACCCTTCGACTCCATACCCGTAATCTGACCGCGACGCTTGTTCAGGTCACCGATGATGTCACCCATCGACTCCTCGGGCGTTACCACCTCGACAGCCATCACGGGCTCCATAATGATCGAACCGGCCTTCGGGGCAGCGGCGCGATAACCATTGCGTGCAGCGATCTCGAACGAGAGCTGATCCGAATCGACGGGGTGGAACGAACCATCCTTCAGCGTCACCTTCATCGAGTCCATCGAGTAGCCGGCCAACGCACCGTTTGCCATAGCCTGCTCGAAGCCCTTCTGTACCGACGGGATGAACTCGCGCGGAATGTTACCGCCCTTCACCTCATCGACGAAGGTCAGACCCATCTTGCCCTCCTCGGCGGGACCGATCTCGAAGATAATATCGGCAAACTTACCGCGACCACCGGTCTGCTTCTTGAAGACCTCACGGTGCTGTACGGTCTGCGTCAGGGCCTCCTTGTAGTTCACCTGCGGTGCACCCTGATTGATCTCGACACCGAACTCGCGGCGCAGACGATCGACGATGATGTCGAGGTGAAGCTCACCCATACCGCTGATCACCGTCTGACCCGAATCCTCGTCGGTCTTCACCGTGAAGGTGGGGTCCTCCTCGGCCAGCTTACCCAGCGCGATGCCGAGCTTGTCGAGGTCCTTCTGCGTCTTGGGCTCTACGGCCAAACCGATCACCGGTTCGGGGAAGGTCATCTGCTCCAGTACGATCGGCGCGTTCTCGGCGCAGAGCGTATCACCGGTGCGGATCTCCTTGAAGCCTACGGCTGCGCAGATATCGCCTGCACCTACCATCTCGAGCGGGTTCTGCTTGTTGGCGTGCATCTGGTAGATACGGCTGATGCGCTCGCGCTTGCCGCTGCGGGCATTCAGCACATACGAACCGGCATCGAGCTTACCCGAGTAAACGCGAACGAATGCCAGACGACCTACGAAGGGGTCGGTAGCGATCTTGAACGCGAGGCCGCAGAACGGATCATCCTCCGTAGCGCGACGAACCTCCGGCTCCTCCGTCTTGGGGTTCGTACCCTCAACGGCGGGCAGGTCGAGCGGCGAGGGCAGGAATGCCATCACATAGTCGAGCAGCTTCTGCACACCCTTGTTGTGGAACGACGAACCGCAGAGCATCGGAACGAGCTGCATCGACATCGTAGCCGTGCGGATCGCTGCCAGCAGCTCCTCGGGCGTGATCGAGTTGGGATCCTCGAAGAACTTCTCCATCAGCGCGTCGTCCGTAGCGGCAACCTCCTCGATGAGCTTGTTGCGCCACTCCTCGGCCTCGGCCTTCAT
>CAZVNR010000155.1:0-2082 GCA_964628945.1 uncultured Alistipes sp.
AACTATGAAAAAACTTTTTATGATTCTGACGGTTGCCCTGTTCTCGTTGGGTACCGTTAACGCGTTTGCGCAGGAGGCTGAGGCCGCTGCTGCTGCGGAGGAGGTTGCTGCTGTTGCCGATGAGGTTGCTGCTGTTGAGGCTGAGACGGTTGTTGCCGGCGAGACGATGCACCATGTGATGATGCAGAAGTTCCTCGAGGGTGGTTGGGGCTGGATGCTCCCCGTGTTGGTCTGCTTGGTGCTGGGTTTGGCCATCGCCATCGAGCGTATCCTCTACCTGTCGCTGTCGTCGATCAACACCAAGAAGTTCATTGCCAAGGTTGAGGAGGCGCTGAACAACGGTGGTGTAGATGCAGCTTTGGAGGTTTGCAAGCACACGCGCGGTCCGATCGCTTCGATCTACTGGCAGGGTCTGTACCGTTACAATCAGGGTCTCGACGCTGTTGAGAAGGCTGTTGTATCGTACGGTTCGGTTCAGACGGGTCAGATGGAGTCGGGTCTTTCGTGGATCGGTCTGTTCATCGCTCTGTCGCCGATGTTGGGTTTCATGGGTACGGTAGTAGGTATGATCGGCGCATTCGACGCTATTCAGGCTGCCGGTGATATCTCGCCGACGCTCGTTGCCGGTGGTATTAAGGTGGCTCTGTTGACGACGATGATGGGTCTTATCGCCGCTGTCGTTCTGCAGATCTTCTACAACTACATCATTGCCAAGATCGACACGCTCGTAAACGATATGGAGGATGCTTCGATCACGCTGATGGATATCCTGACGGTTTACAACAAGAAATAATCTACCGACCTTAAAGTATTGAAATCACTATGAAGAAAATGTTGAATGTATTGCTGTCGGCTCTGATGCTGATCACGCTTGCTCTGACGGGCTACGCGATCGCAGCAGGTGGCTCGGAGGCGTCGATCAGCGTCAACCTGATCTGGAGCTATGTGCTCTTGGTCGGTGCGGTTGCATGCGCTGTGTTCGGTGCTATCTACAGCTCGCTGAAGAGTTCGGCAGGCGGCAAGGGATCGTGGATCTCGGCCGTATTGATCGTGGCAGTAATCGTAGTGTCCTACTTTATTGCGGCAGGCCACACGGTGCAGATTCCCGATATTCAGAACAATGGCTACTTCGGCCACTTTGAGACCGTAATCACCGAGGCGAGCATCTTGGTAACCTATGTTGCCGGTGTTGCTTCGATCGTGGTTGCCATCGTGACCGAGATTTGGGCCGCTTTCAAATAGCAGAAAGGAGTAAGATATGCCAACTGATAAGAGAAAAGTACCAGAAGTCAATAGTAGCTCGCAGGCCGATATCGCCTTCTCGCTGTTGATCTTCTTCTTGGTAGCAACGACGATGAACACCGATACGGGTCTGACGCGTATGCTTCCCCCGATGCCTCCCGAAAATCAGAAGCAGGAGGACGTCAAGGTGAAGGAGCGCAACCTCTTCTTGGTGCTCATCTCCGGTAACGGTGCTATCATGGCCGGTACGCCCACCGATCAGCATATCATCACCCTCAACGAGCTCACGGATCGTGCCAAGGAGTTTATCCTCAACCCGATGCAGAGCGAGAACCTTCCCGAGATGAAGGAGGAGGAGATTGAGATGCCGGACGGTTCGAAGTGGGTTTACCCTGTAAGTCAGGGTGTGATCTCGCTTCAGACCACGCGTGATACGGGCTACCAGTCGTATATTCAGGTGCAGAACGAATTGACGCGCGCCTTCAACGAGATCCGTGATGATGTGTCGGAACGCAAGTTCGGCTCGAAATTCACCGATCTGACCGAGGAGCAGCGCAGTGTAATCACCAAGGCGATTCCTCTGAAGATTTCGGAGGCAGAGCCGCGTAACATTAAAAAGTAAGAGAGGATTATGGCAGTAATGAAGAAAAAGGGCAACAAAGAGGTGCCCGCTATCTCGACCGCGTCGCTTCCTGATGTGATCTATATGATCCTGTTCTTCTTTATGGTGACTACCACGATGCGTGATCAGGAGCTGTTGGTTCGTTATAAACTCCCCGAGGCAACCGAGGTGCAGAAGCTGGAGAAGAAATCGCTCGTCAGCTACATCCACATCGGCCA
>CAZVNR010000156.1:0-2023 GCA_964628945.1 uncultured Alistipes sp.
GAGCACTCGATGCAGGGGGCGGCGGTGATGTAGAGGGTCGAGCCGTCGCAGTTGTTGGCCGACTTTGCGACCTTCGTGATGGCGTTCGCCTCGGCGTGCAGCACATAGGCCTTCGTCTTCCCCTCGTCATCCTCGCAGATGTTCTCGAAGCCCGACGGCGTGCCGTTGTACCCGTCCGAGATGATCATCTTATCCTTGACGATCAACGCCCCCACCTTGCGCCGCACGCAGTAGGAGTTCTCGGCCCAAATACGCGCCATCCGCAGGTAGCGGAGGTCTAATTGGCGTTGTTTCTCTTCGGCGTATCCCATACTTCGTAATTCAAAATTTAGCATTTAGAATTCAAAATGAGTTTATTCCTAAATACATAATTTTGCATTTTGAATTTTTCATTTTGAATTTAAGGAATGTAGTGGTTTTCAGACCACTACATTCCTTTTCCGTGGCACTGTTTGTACTTCTTGCCCGAACCGCAGGGACAGGGGTCGTTGCGGCCGATCTTCTTTTCGACATGCATCGGCATCGGCTTCTCCTTCTCGCCCTGACCGGCCTGTGCGGCGGCCTGCATACGCGAAGCCTGCAACTTATTGACATCGACCTTGGCGCGGTGCTGACGGGCGGGAGCCTCGCTGCGCTGGTTGTCCACCGGCACATAGGCCTTGCACAGCACGGCCAGCGTATCGCGGTTGACCTTCGTTAGCATCTTCTGGAACAGACCGAACGACTCGAACTTATAGATCAGCAGCGGATCCTTCTGTTCGTAGGTGGCGTTCTGTACGCTCTGGCGCAGGTCGTCCATCTCGCGTAGGTGCTCACGCCAAGCATCGTCGATCGTCGTGAACATCACGATCTTGGTCAGCACGCGGAAGATCTCCGCCCCGTCCGTATCCTTGCACTTTTGGAGGTTCACGGGAACATTGTAGCCCAAGTGACCATCCGTCAGCGGGAAGTACATCTTCGTGTCGAGCTGATCCTTGCGCTCCTCATAGACACGCTCCATCACATTGCGTACCGTGTCGGCAACGGCCTTGGCACGGCGGGCGTAGAGTGCCTTCAGATCCTTGACGATCCACTCGACCAACTCGTTCTCCTTCGCCTTCTCGTAGGCGGCGGCATCGAAGCTCGGCTCGACGGCCACCTCGCGGATCAGCTCGAACTTCAGATCCTCGTAGTCGGCGCCCTGATGCGTCTCGACGAAGTTCTGTGCGTAGTCGTACATAATGTTGTTCAGGTCGATCTCGATGCGCTCGCCATAGAGGGCGTTGCGACGACGCGTGTAGATCACCTCGCGCTGCGAGTTCATCACATCGTCGTACTCCAACAGACGCTTACGCGTACCGAAGTGGTTCTCCTCGACCTTCTTCTGTGCGCGTTCGATGGCCTTGGTCATGATGCCGGCCTGAATCACCTCGCCCTCTTGGTGCCCCATGCGGTCCATCATCGAGGCGATGCGGTTCGAGCCGAACAGACGCATCAGGTCATCCTCCAACGAGACGAAGAACTGCGACGAACCCGGGTCACCCTGACGACCCGAACGACCGCGCAGCTGGCGATCGACACGACGGCTCTCGTGGCGTTCCGTACCGATGATGGCCAGACCGCCGGCCTCCTTCACATCGCTTGTCAGCTTAATATCGGTACCACGACCGGCCATATTCGTTGCGATCGTCACCTGACCCTTGCGACCCGCCTCGGCCACCACTTGTGCCTCCAAGGCGTGCTGCTTGGCGTTCAAGACATTGTGTTTGATGCCGCGCAACTTCAGCATACGGCTCAACACCTCCGAGATCTCGACAGAAGTCGTACCGACCAAGACGGGGCGACCCTCGCCGACGAGCTTTACCACCTCGTCGATCACGGCATTGTACTTCTCGCGCTTGGTCTTATAGACCAGATCCTCGCGGTCTTGGCGCAGAATCGGGCGGTTCGTGGGGATCACGACCACATCGAGCTTGTAGATGCTCCAAAACTCCGATGCCTCCGTCTCGGCCGTACCGGTCATACCGGCCAGCTTGTGGTACAT
>CAZVNR010000157.1:0-1924 GCA_964628945.1 uncultured Alistipes sp.
CGCACCAGTAGTAATTTTTAATTGGAAATCGCTATCTTTGCTTTCGTAAATTGGTGTAAACTATGGCAACAAAAAATAAGCATACAACCGGTCGCAAACCAATCGAGCAGTCGAACAGCGAGAGCATGCGCTGGATCGTCGGCTTGCTGATCGCCTTCGTGGGGCTCTATGTCGCCTCGTCGGTCTTCTTCTCCCTCTTCAACTGGGATGCCGACCAAAGCGGCCTGCAACTCACGGCCGAGGAGCGCGAAACCCTCGGTGTCACTCCCGCCAATATGTGTGGTTGGACAGGTGCGCGGATCGGTATGTGGTTAGTCGATCGCTCGTTTGGCGTATTCGGTCTGTTGCTTCCGATCATCGTGCTGCTGCTCGGCATCCGCATCATCCGCCGTCGGCCGCTGCTGTTCAACCACTCGACCCTCTCGCTGCTGCTCGTGACCCTGCTCGGGTCGCTGACGCTCGGTTTTGCCTTCGGGACGGAGTGGAGCCTCTGTGCCTCGACGGGGTGGGGTGGTGACTTCGGTATCGCCGTAGCCAAACTGCTCAAGGGGCATATCGGAGGATTCGGTGTGACGATGCTCCTTGTGGCGGGGTGGATCCTGACAGGGGTCTTTATCAACCGTAACTTTATCAATGTAGTCAATGGCGCGGGGCAGGTCGTGGTCGATAAGAGCGGGCAGCTCGTCGAGCGCGTCCTCCACACCAACCGCTCCGAGGAAGAGCCTGCGGCAGAGCCTGTAACGGCCGCTGTGGAGGAGGAGCAGGATGCGCCCTATCCCTTTGTCGATGAACCGGCACCGGTTGTGGTCGAGGAGCTGCAGACGGCCGAGCAGACCCCCGCACGCCGTCCGACGGTCGTGCGCCACGAGCCGCAGCAGCCGGTCGTCAGCTTCGAGGCGTACGATCCGAGCGAGCAGACCGAGCCGGCCGAACCGTCCCAAGTGGTCGAGGAGCGACCTGCGGAGGTGGTCAACGACCCCTTTGTCGAGCTGGATGCCCCCGAGGATCGCGTGGTGATGGGGCGCAGTGGCTTGGTGGAGCTGACCCCTCGTCGCACGGCACGCCGCACCTCGGCGGACGGTATGGTCGAGATCGATCTCGATAAGCTGATCGAGGAGCCGGCGCAACCCGCACAAGCTGTTCAGACAACCCCGAATACCCCTGCAACGCAGCCGATTGCGCAACCCGCCCCCCAACCCGCCGATGAGAGCGAGCCGGAGGGGTTGGTCGTGACGGTTGAGGTGCCCGAGGAGGATGTCGCCGCCACGAACAAGGAGTTGAAGAGCGAGCTGTACGACCCGACGAAGGACCTCTTGACCTACCGCAAACCGCCCGTGACGCTCTTGGCGGATTACACCTCCTCGTCGGAGGTGTCGGAGCAGGAGATCTTCGAGAATAAGTCGAAGATCGAGGAGACCTTGGCCAACTTCGGCATCCCGATTCAAAAGATCAAGGCGACCGTAGGCCCTACGGTTACGCTCTACGAGATCGTGCAGGCACAGGGTGTCAAGATTGCCAAAATTCAGGGTTTGGAGCAGGATATTGCACAGAGCCTGAAGGCGTTGGGTATTCGCATCATCGCCCCCATCCCGGGCAAAGGGACGATCGGTATCGAGGTGCCGAACCAGAACAAACAGATCGTGTCGATGTACTCGGCCGTGCGCTCGAAGCGTTTCTTCGAGTTTGCGCAGAAGGCCGAGCTCCCCGTTGTGATCGGTCGCACGATCCAGAACGAGAACTTCTGCTTCGACCTCTCGAAGCTGCCGCACTTGTTGGTGGCCGGTGCGACGGGTCAGGGTAAGTCGGTGGGTCTGAATGCCATTATCACCTCGCTGCTCTACCACAAACATCCCTCGCAACTCAAATTGGTGATGATTGACCCCAAGATGGTCGAGTTCTCGGTCTATGGGAAACTCGAACGCCA
>CAZVNR010000158.1:0-1899 GCA_964628945.1 uncultured Alistipes sp.
ACGAGTCGTTGCACACGACCGTCTCGGCCGAGGGTCGCTGGGTCGAGGTGCAGATCCGCACCGAGCGTATGGATGCCGTCGCCGAGCGCGGTATCGCCGCCCACTGGCGTTACAAGGGGGTACAGCAGGGAGGTCAGACCTCGGAGCAGTGGCTCGGCCGTCTGCGTGCCGCGATGGAGGAGACGACCCACTCGTTGGCACAGCGTTTCGATGCCAAGCCCGCCTCGGGCGAGATCTTCGTCTTCACGCCCAACGGCGACCTGCGCAAGCTGCCCGAGGGGGCGTGTGTCTTGGATTTCGCCTTCGACATCCACTCGAACCTCGGCGCGATCTGTGTCGGCGCGAAGGTCAATAACCGCTCGGTACCGATCCGCGAGGTGCTGCGCAACGGCGACATCGTCGAGATCATCACCCAAAAGAACCAGACCCCGAAGGCCGACTGGCTCTCGTTTGTCGTCACCTCGAAGGCGAAGAACAAGATCAAGGCCTTTATGCGCGAGGAGGCGGCCAAGCATACCCGTATGGGGCGCGAGGAGCTGGAGCGCAAGCTGAAGAACTGGAAGCTGGCCCTGACGGTCGATGAGGCGGTGAACTACCTCTCGAAGCACTACAAGCTGCGCCTCGGGACGGAGGTCTATGCGCTGATTGCGACCAACAAACTCGATTTCCTCTCGATCAAGGAGGTCTTGACGCGCCACCTCTCGGGCGAGGCCGAGGAGGAGCGCCGCGCCGCCGCTGCCGAGCAGGAGCGACTGAAGCAGGCCGCCTTCGCCGAGCGCGAAGCCGAACGGCAGGAGAACCGTTCGACCGATGCGCTGGTGATCGACGACGACATCTCGAAGATCCAGTACAAGCTGGCCAAGTGCTGCAACCCGATCAAGGGCGACGAGGTCTTCGGCTTCATCACGATCAGCTCGGGTATCACGATCCACCGCACCGACTGCCCCAACGCGAAGCGTATGCACGAGAACTACCCCTACCGCATCATCGAGGCACGCTGGCGACAGCACTCCGAGGGGGCATTCCGTGTGGCGATCCGCATCGTGGCGGTCGATACGACGGGTATGGCCAACCAGATCACGGAGATCATCAGCCGCGATCTGAAGCTCAACATCCGCTCGATGGCCTTCGAGCAGGCCAAAGGGGGCATCGTACAGGGTACGGTGACCGTCGAGGTGCCCTCGGCTGCAGCCGCCGATGCGCTGATCCACAACATCCTGCGCATCAAGGGGGTGCAACGAGCCTACCGCGTAAACTAACTACTGCGCACATTTAACCAAACAACACACAATAGAAACAAACCCAATTTTTTCCACATTTTTAACGAAATGAGCAACAAAGCTATCAGCGTCATTTTTGCCGAGGCAGAGCACGCGCAGTATGCACAGCGCATCTGCGATCTGATCTACGAATCGGCCTTGCAGCGCGGTACGGGTATCGCCAAGCGTTCGCCCGAGTACATCGCTGCCAAGATCACAGGCGGCAAGGCCGTCGTGGCGTTGGACGGAGAGAAGCTGATCGGATTCAGCTACATCGAGTGTTGGGAGCACGGCGATTTCGTCGCTACCTCCGGTCTGATTGTCGATCCCGAGTACCGTCACATGGGACTCGCCGAGCGCATCAAGCGACGAACATTCGAGCTGGCACGACGACGATTCCCATACGCCAAGTTGTTCAGTATCACGACCTCGCTTCCGGTCATGAAGCTCAACTCGCGTATGGGTTATGTACCTGTCACCTTCTCGGAGCTGACCGAAGACGACGAGTTCTGGAAGGGGTGTGAGGGGTGCTGCAACTACGACATCCTGCTGCGCAACAAGCGTCGTATGTGCCTTTGTACGGGTATGTTGTACGACCCCTCGAAGGAGGAGCCGCGCCATTCGCGCCTGAAGCCCTATG
>CAZVNR010000159.1:0-1849 GCA_964628945.1 uncultured Alistipes sp.
ATGGTCTTCGCCTTCTTCTTCGGTATGTGCTCCTACATCGCCGTATCGAAGAGCGTTAAGACGGCCCTCGGTCTGGGTGCTGCAGTTACCTTCGTACAGGTAATGACCGTACCTCTGAACTACCTCTTGTACACCTATGTATTGAAAGCTGATGCCTTGGTCGAGGGGGTAGATTTGAGCTTCTTGACCTTTATCATCTTCATCGCAACGATCGCCGCCTTTACGCAGCTCGTCGAGATGGCCGTCGAGAAGTTCTCGCCCGCGCTCTACAACCAGCTGGGTATCTTCCTGCCGCTGATCGCCGTGAACTGCGCCATCATGGGTGGTTCGCTCTTTATGCAGCAGAAGGTCGATGGCGGTGAGCTGACGAGCCTTTGGCAGTCGATCGTCTATGGTTTGGGTTCGGGTCTTGGCTGGTGGTTGGCAATCGTGATGATGGCCGCCATCCGCGAGAAGACGACCTATTCGCATATTCCGGCTGCGCTGAAGGGCCCGGGTATCGCCTTTATCATCACGGGTCTGATGGGTATCGCCTTCATGATCTTCTCGGGCATTCAGTTCTAACCTTAAAAAGAGAATAGGAATATGACACAGACAATTCTAGTTGGAATCGCAGCCTTTTTGGTGGTGACCCTCGTGTTGGTGGGCCTGCTTCTCTTGGCCAAGGCGAAGCTGACAACCTCGGGTGCCGTGACGATTGATGTGAACAACGGTGACAAGATTATCGAGGCCGAGAGCGGCTCGACGCTGCTCGCAACGCTGGCCGATAACAAGATTTTCCTCCCCTCGGCCTGTGGTGGCGGTGGTGCCTGCGGTATGTGCAAGTGCCAAGTCTTGGAGGGCGGTGGCGACCTGCTGCCGACCGAGACGGGCTTCATCACGCGCAAGATGGCAAAAGATCATTGGCGCTTGGGCTGTCAGGTGAAGGTGAAGGAGAATATGAAGATTCAGGTGCCGGAGTCGGTACTGGGTGTGAAGAAGTGGGAGTGCGAGGTGATCTCGAACCGCAACATCTCGACCTTCCTCAAGGAGTTTGTCGTTAAGCTCCCCGAGGGCGAGAAGCTCAACTTCCGCAGCGGTGGTTACATTCAGATCGACATCCCGCAGTACGATGCAATCAAGTTCTCGGATATGGATATCGACGAGAAGTTCCGTGCCGATTGGGACCACTTCAAGATGTGGGACCTCGTTACGACGAACCCCGAGCCGACCTTCCGTGCCTACTCGATGGCCAATCACCCCGCCGAGGGCAATATCATTATGCTCAACATCCGTATCGCAACGCCTCCGTTCGATCGCGTGAACGGCGGCTTTATGAAGGTGAACCCGGGTATCTGCTCGTCGTACATCTTCTCGCGCAAGCCGGGTGACAAGGTGACCATCTCGGGTCCCTACGGTGAGTTCTTCCTCGATGAGAACCTGCCCGATACGCAGGAGTTGATCTTCATCGGTGGTGGTGCAGGTATGGCGCCGATGCGCAGCCACCTGATGCACCTCTTCAAGACCGAGAAGACGAAGCGTCCCGTATCGTTCTGGTATGGTGCACGCGCCCTGAAGGAGGCTCCCTATATGGATGAGTTTAACCAGATTCAGGAGGAGTTCCCCAACTTCAAGATGAATCTTGCTCTCGACCGTCCCGATCCCGAGGCCGATGCCAAGGGCGTGGCTTATACGGCCGGTTTTGTACACAATGTGCTGTACGAGAACTACCTGAAGAACCACGAGGCTCCGGAGGATTGCATCTACCTCATGTGCGGACCTCCGATGATGATCGGTGCGGTGGTCAATATGCTCGATTCGCTGGGCGTACCGCCGGAGAATATCCTCTACGATAACTTCGGTTCGTAGT
>CAZVNR010000160.1:0-1845 GCA_964628945.1 uncultured Alistipes sp.
GCAGTGGTTTGGCTGCCTGAAGGACACCCCCGCTCCGACCGTCCCGATTCCGCAGGAGCCTGCGCAGACCGAGGCGCGTTTCGAGATCGTCGAGCGCGATGTTCCCGCAACGACCGTCACCATCGCCTACCATATGGGAAGCCGCCTTTCGCGCGACTTCTTCACGGGCGATCTGGTATCGGATATGCTCTCGGGAGGCGACTCGTCGCGCCTCTACCAGCACTTGGTCAAGGAGCAGCGGCTCTTTGCCTCGGTCAATGCCTACATCTCGGGCGATGTCGATCCCGGGCTCTTCATCCTCACCGGACAGTTGCTGCCCGACACGACCGAAGAGGAGGCCGTCGAGGCCTTCCACCGCGAGTTGGAGGTACTGAAAAACACACCCGTCACCCCGTACGAATTGGAGAAGGTGAAGAATAAGTTTGAGGCCAACACGCTCTTTGGCGAACTGAATGTGATGAACAAGGCGATGAACCTCGGCTACTACGAGTTCCTCGGCGATCTGCCGCTCATCAACCGCGAGGTGGCCGAGTATCGTTCGATCGACACGGAGCGCATCTTCGACTTCGCCCGCCGCACCTTCCGCCGTGAGAATAGTTCCACCCTTATTTACCGTGCCCACCAATGAAACGACCGCAACAACCCCTGCCCCCCTCGATCGAGATTGCCGAGGCGGAGGTGATCACGCTGCGTAACGGCTTGCAACTGCATCTGCTCCACTCCGACGACTTCGAGATTCTGCGCCTCTCGGTGGTCTTTCGTGCCGGATCGGCCTTGCAGACCGTCCCCTTCTCGGCTTCGGCCACGGCCAACCTCTTGGCCGAAGGGTCGAGCCGTATGAGCGGCCGCGAGATCTCGGAGCGATTGGACTACCACGGCTCCTATTTCGATGTCAATATCGACCGCGACTACACCTACATCAGCTTTGCGATGCTCTCGAAGTTCGTCGATCCGACACTTGAGGTGGCGGCCGAGATTCTCATGCGCCCCACCTTCCCCGAGGAGGAGGTGCGCACCTACTGCGCCAAGCGCAAGCAACGCCTTGCGATCGACCGCACGAAGGTCGATGTGCGTGCCCGCGAAGCCTTTGCCGAGGCGATCTTCGGACGGGAACACCCCTACGGCCAACGCTTCGACGAGGCGGCCTACGACCGTCTGACACGCAACGATTTAGTCGCCTTCTACACGCGCCACTACACGGCCGACAACGGTTTTGCGGTCTGCAGCGGACGGGTGGGCGCACACGAACGGGCGGCACTCATCGCCCTTCTAGAGCAGCTCCCCTCGACGGGCGATAAGCTCCATCCCCATTTCCCCGCACCGCAACAGACCCACAGCGTGCGCCTCCCGCACGAGGGGGCCGTGCAATCCTCGATCCGCATCGGGCGGTTGCTCTTCCCGCGCGAGCACCCCGATTTTGTGGGGATGCAGGTCGTAGCGGCGGCACTCGGCGGCTACTTCGGTTCGCGCCTGATGCAGAATCTGCGCGAGCGAAACGGCTACACCTATGGTGTGATGGCGGCAATGGTCAATTTCGAGCACGAGGGCTACTTGGCCATCGCGGCACAGGTCGGCTCGGAGGTAACCGAGGCGGCGTTGCGGGAGATTCAGTTCGAGATCGAACGCCTCCGCACGGAGCCGATCTCGGAGGAGGAGTTGCAGCTCGTGAAGAACATCATGACGGGCGAGATGATGCGCATCTTGGACGGCCCGTTCGGCATCGCCGATGTGACGATCGAGAACATCCTCTGCGGTCGCACGAACCGCGTGATCAACGAGAATGTCGAGCGCATCCGCCGCATCACCCCCGCCGAGGTGCAACGCCTCGCCAAGCAATACCTCCAA
>CAZVNR010000161.1:0-1726 GCA_964628945.1 uncultured Alistipes sp.
AGATCGACAATCACGCGCTTCAAGCGCGGACGGGGCTTGAAATAGACCTTCAGCACCTCCGCCTCGCCGTTCGGATTGACCGACATATAGAGGATCTCGCTCTTCGGCGTGCCCTTCGTCATATCATAGACCTTGTCGCGCGTAATGGCTTTGATGGCGCAGCGTTTCATCATCAACGGCCCGCCCGCCTTACCGTCGCGGTAGAGGACATTGTAGATCGTGCGCTCGTCGTTGCGCTTGAAGACCCCGATATAGTAGATGTTCTTCTCGAAGAAGGCCTTCTCCTGTACCTTCGTGATCACATAGCGGCCATCCTTCGTGAAGACGATCACATCGTCGATATCCGAGCAGTCGCAGACAAACTCGGCATCCTTCATTGACTTGCCGATACCGAAGAAGCCCTCGGCGCGATCGACATAGAGTTTGGCATTCGTAACGGCCACCTTCGTCGCCTCGATCGTATCGAAGGTGCGCAGCTCGGTGAGGCGTTCGCGCCCCTTGCCGTACTTCTCGCGGATGCGCTCGTAGTAGGCGACGGCGTATTCGGTCAGATGCGCCAGATGGTACTTCGTCTGTTTGATGTCGGCCTCGATCTGTTTGATCTCGTTGTCGGCCTTCTCCGAATCGAAGCGCGAGATGCGGATAAACTTCAACTCCGTCAGATGCTGCACATCCTCGATCGTCACCTCGCGGCGCAGGAGCTTCTTGAAGGGCTCCAACCCCTTATCGACCGCCTCGTAGGCTGCTTCGCGCGTGCGGCACCCCTCGATCAGCTGATAGAGTTTGTTCTCGATGAAGATGCGCTCTAACGAGGCGGTATGCCATGCGGCGTTCAGCTCGTCGAGCTTGATCTCCAGCTCGCGCCCCAAGAGGTACTTCGTATGGTCGGCCGAGCGGCGCAGAATCTCGCTTACGCCCAAGAAGTGGGGCTTCTCGTCCCAGATCACACAGGCGTTCGGCGAGATCGACACCTCGCAGTCGGTGAAGGCGTAGAGAGCATCGATCGTCTTGTCCGACGACTCGTCGGGGGCGACTTGGATCACAATCTCGACCTTGTCGGCCGTCAGGTCATCGACCTTGCGGATCTTGATCTTACCGCGCTCGTTGGCCTTGATGATCGACTCCTTGATCGACTCCGAGGTGGTCGTGAAGGGGATCTCGGTAATGGCCAGCGTGCGTTTGTCGATCTTCGAGATCTTGGCACGCACACGCACCGCACCACCGCGCAGACCGTCGTTGTAGCGGCTCACATCGGCCAGACCGCCCGTCGGGAAGTCGGGATAGAGCTGAAATTCGCGCCCCTCGAGGTGGGCGATACAGCCCGCGATCAACTCGTTGAAGTTGTGGGGCAGAATCTTCGCCGCCAAGCCGACGGCGATACCCTCCGTACCCTGCGCCAACAGGAGCGGGAATTTCACGGGGAGCGTGACCGGCTCCTCCTTACGGCCGTCGTAGGCCATCATCCACTCGGTCGTCTTCTTGTTGAAGACCACATCGAGGGCAAACTTCGAGAGGCGTGCCTCGATGTATCGACCGGCAGCAGCATCGTCACCCGTAAGGATGTTACCCCACGAACCCTGACAGTCGATCAACAGATCCTTCTGCCCGAGTTGCACGAGGGCATCCTCGATCGAGGCGTTGCCGTGCGGGTGGAACTGCATCGTCTGACCCACGATGTTGGCCACCTTGTTGTAGCGGCCGTCCTCCATCGTGCGCATCGCGTGCA
>CAZVNR010000162.1:0-1723 GCA_964628945.1 uncultured Alistipes sp.
CCAACACGGCGCATTGGTAGAACTGCAGGTGGTTCGACTGGAAACCGGCGAAGTCGCAGAAGAGCATCGCGCAGATGAAACCTACCGTACCCCACACACGGATCGGCGGGAAGGCCTTGACCGTATCGAGGCGATTGCTCTCGAGGATGCTGTATGCCACCGAGTTCGAGAGGGCGATCGTCGGCATATAGAAGGCCACGCTGAGCGAGTAGCACCCGAAGATCAGCCAGTAGTTGTAGTCGGGGGCGGTTGTGGCGATGGCGTAGGCTGCACAGCCAATGAAGAGGGCGGCCAAGAGGTGGCAGATACCCAGCAGTCGTTGAGCCTGTACCCAGCGGTCGGCGATGATGCCGACAAGGGCGGGCATAAAGATCGAGACGATGCCCTGCATCGCGTAGAAGATACCGATCTTATCGGCCATCCCGATCCCGTAGAGCAGCGAGCCCATCGAGGTCAGATAGGAGCCCCAGACGGCATACTGCAAGAAATTCATTACGGTCAAACGAAATTTTGTTCCCATAAGTTATGCTTTTTTGTTGTAAGTCACGCTTTTGGCGGAGAGCCACCCCTCGCCACGAAACAAAAGTATGAAAAAAAATCGAAAAAAACTTTGTATTTGCAAAAATTAGTTCTACTTTTGCACCGTCAAACACGATAAAAGGACATTGAGCTATGGTGTAATGGTAACACAACAGATTCTGGTCCTGTTATTCCAGGTTCGAATCCTGGTAGCTCAACGATCGCTGCAGCCGAGAGGCACACAAGACGGCGAAGGCACGAAGTGCCAACCACAACAAAGACAAAACCGGACGATGCTTGCATCAGTTCGGTTTTGTCTTTGTTGTGGTTATTCCGCTTGCGCGGATTCGCCGTCTTGTACGCCCTCGGCGCCACCGATCGAAACGCGTGCGCAGCGCAGCGAAGCCGCGTAACGATCGGCGTAGGAGATCGCAAGGAGTTTCCAATGGAAGATAAACTTTTCGAGAGCAAAGAGCAAAGAGAGTTTAGGGAGCACTCGTAGTATTCCAAGCATTCCCAGCCCCCCCCCCTCAAAAACCGTTTTTTAAGCGGCCGTCACCGCGAGAGCCGTTAGGCTCGTGGCGATCTAAAAAAGCTCCACGATCCTCCCCGTGCCCGTTCAGATAGTCCCATCCGCTTTCGGGACCAGTCGTAAATTTCGGTGGAGGGATTTAAGAAAAGCCGCCGTCATTCTGAGTGAAACGAAGAATCTGTATGTCGGCAAACTTTGCCGTACAGATCTTTCACTATGCTTAAGATGACGCTTTAAGCACACTTCTATAGGTGGTTCCAAAGTTACTGTCCCACCGACTTTTGCAGATGAGCCAGCTTTCGTGCAAGCACGAGCGGCGTAAAAAAACAAAACCTCCGATCTCTCGATCGAAGGCTTTGCGCTCAACTTTGTCGGGATGACTGGATTCGAAGCGCAGGGCTTTTGCCCCAAGCTCGCCGGATTACCTTTAAAAATCAGGGCGTAGCCCGCAACACACTTAATCCGGCAACCGCCCATAAAAAATACCAGTCAGCTCGACTGTGCAGGTAGCACGCAAAGCGTGCTTTTTTTTTGTTGCCTTCATGGTGGGCTTGCACACAACATGATAAGGCAACAAAAAAAGTAGCAGAACATTTCAGTTCTGCTACCTGCTCAGAAGTCGGGATGACTGGATTCGAACCAGCGACAACACGCCCCCCAGACGTGTACTCT
>CAZVNR010000163.1:0-1665 GCA_964628945.1 uncultured Alistipes sp.
ACCTCGGCGCAGACGAACAAGGGTAAGTACATCGTCGGCTTTATGACCGGTGCGATGGCCGTCATGATCCGCGTGGTGAACCCCGCCTATCCGGAGGGTATGATGCTGGCGATCCTCTTCATGAACGCACTGGCTCCGCTGGTGGACTACTTCGTTGTTGAGGCCAACATCAACCGTCGTAAGAATCGAGTAAAAACTGTTAAATAAGTCGAAGCGATATGAATAAGAACAGCAATACTTATATTATCATCTATTCGACGGTGATGGTAGTCATTGTGGCTACGCTGCTGGCTGTGGCTGCGCTTGCATTGCAGAATCGTCAGAACGCCAACATTCTGAACGAGAAGAAGGAGGCGATCTTGGCATCGCTCTCGGCTTCGGGCGAGAGCTACGACAGCTACATCAAATCGTATGTCGTAGACGCCGAGGGTCAGCCGATCGCGGCGATGGAGAACAAGGCACTCGACCTCCTGTTCGATCTGCCGACGGCCTTTGCCGAGGGGACGCTGCCCGTCTTTGAGGCTGCCGACGGCCGCATCGTAGTACCCGTTTCGGGTACGGGTTTGTGGGGCCCGATGTGGGGTTATGTCGCCTTGGAGAAGGATATGAACACGATTGCCGGTGTGGTTTTGGACCACGCAGGCGAGACCCCGGGTCTGGGTGCCGAGGTGGCCACACCGAAGCATCAGGCACTCTACAAGGGGAAGACGATCTTCGAGGGTGCGGAGTTCGTGGGTATCACCCTGCGCAAGGGTGGTGCGAAGGATCCCGCACACGAGGTGGATGCCATCTCGGGTGGTACGAAGACCTCGGACGGTGTGACCGATATGTTAAAGAAGAGCTTGGGCGCCTATCTGCCGATCTTGAAGCCGGCGGAGGATTGCTCGTGCTGCACGGAGTTGGAAACTGAAAATGTAGCAAACAATGAGTAACAAGAATCTGAAATATCTGACCGGTCCGTTCTCGGCGAACAATCCGGTCATCGTGCAGATCTTGGGTATCTGCTCGGCGTTGGCCGTAACGGTGCAGCTGAAGCCTGCAATCGTGATGGCACTGTCGGTAACGGCTGTAACGGGTTTCTCGAACCTCGTAATGTCGTTCCTGCGTAACGGTGTGCCGTCGCGCATCCGCATCATCGTTCAGCTGGTCGTGATCGCCTCGTTGGTAATTTTGGTGGATCAGGTGCTGAAGGCCTTCGTTTATGATGTGTCGAAGCAGCTGTCGGTCTATGTCGGTCTGATCATTACGAACTGTATCGTGATGGGTCGCGTCGAGGCCTTTGCATTGGGTAACAAGCCGTGGGCTTCGTTCCTCGACGGTATCGGTAACGGCTTGGGCTATGGCTTGATCTTGGTGACGGTCGCTTTCTTCCGTGAGTTGCTCGGTTCGGGCAGCCTCTTCGGTCTGCGTATCATCCCCGAGAGCTGGTATATCACCGAGGGCGGCTTCTATGCGAACAACGGTCTGATGTTGTTCCCGCCGATGGCACTGATCATCGTGGGCTGCATCATCTGGGTTCACCGCTCGAAAAATAAGGAATTACAAGAAAAATAGGAGGGTAAAGTATGGAATCATTGAATATCTTTATTGAGTCGATCTTTATCGACAATATGGTCTTCGCCTTCTTCTTCGGTATGTGCTCCTACATCGCCGTATCGAAGAGCG
>CAZVNR010000164.1:0-1636 GCA_964628945.1 uncultured Alistipes sp.
TGTTTTCTTCCATAGCTTTACATTTTTTGTGTAACGCTATTTCAGGACGGGACAGCTTTAAAAGAAATGAAGAGGCTGTCTAACAAGTCCTCAAAAATAAAAATCACCCCCGTCAGATGCGCTTCTGGCGGGGGTGAAATCGTTCAAATTAGACTTGTTAGACAGCCTCTTCATTTTTACTTCTGTATTTCCTCAATGTTTACCAGTTTATTGGCAATGGCATAGATGATTAAGCCTGCGGTGGTGTGGATCTGTAATTTGTTGGAGATGTTGCGACGGTGGGTCGTCACCGTGTGGATCGAGAGGTAGAGCGCATCGGCGATCTCCTTGTTGCTCATCCCCTTGGTGATGCAGATCAAAATATCCTGCTCGCGGTCGCTGAGGACCTCTAACCGCTCTTTTTCGCTCACTTCCGTTGTTGTATCGGCCGTATAAAGCGCCTGACCGCTCTGCTGAATCTGCTGCTCGATCAACTTGACCGCCGGTACAAACAACTTATCCTCAATCCTGCAATGCGACGTAAGATCCTCTTCGCAGAGAATGATCTCCAACAACACGGCATTCAGCAGGTAGTTGTTCTTTTCGGGGTAGTAGCGGATGATGATATCCTTCAACTCGTTGAGCTTATCCCCGATCGGGGCGTGCTTGCCGGCGAAATCCGAGATCGTAAACTGCCGGTTCAGATAGCCCTGTGCGAGCTGTTCGACATAGGAGAAGACCACCTCGTTCTCATACTCCATATGCTTACGCACCTCGGTCACATACTCGTCGTAGAAACGGACGATGAGCACCGCCAGATCGTTCTTGCCCGAGCAGTCGATCGCCTCGATGAGCTTGCGGCGGATGTTCGGCAGATTGAACCCCAAGAAGTACTCGTGCGCCTGCTTCAGATACTCCGTAAGCGGTCGCAACGAGACGGCGTGGTAGTCGTAGGATCGGTTCGATACGAAATTCACCACCTCGAGAAAGGTCGTTTCGTTCACGCGGTGCATCCTGCAGACCTCGCTGACCGTCTTGTCGCCAAAACCCAACGAGATGCCGAAACGCCCCATCACGAGAATCAATGCGCTGTTGTCCTTCACCAGATCGCGCATCTTGTCGGTCGGTTGATATCCTTTCGTGCTGTTCATTCGATTATTCAGTGTCAATTTGCAGGGCAAAATTACATACCTATTTATAAATAGACAATACCAAAAAGTAGTGAAAAACACCCCGCCTCCTCCGAAAATACCGAATTTAGAGTATTGCACGACATCCCGTTACAGGGTATCTTTGCACCGAAAAAGTGGAGTGAAACAGCATCGGATGCAACAACGGCGAACCATACGATCGAACAGCGCGAAGTGCCTTGCGGGGCTGCTTCTCGCCCTCGTACTCGCGGTTTGGAGCCTCTCTGCGGCTTGGGCGCAGCCCCTCGTGCAACTTTCGGGCCGAGTCCTCGATGCCGATAGCGGCGAGCCGGTGGCCGGAGCTACGGTGCTTGTCGATCAAAACGGCCTTTGGGCCATCTGCGACGGCGAGGGGTACTACGCGATCACCCACATCCGCACCACCGCCGTCACGGTACAGTACAGCTCGCTCGGCTATCAGTCTCAGACCATTGAACTGAAATTGGTAGCGGGCGAGAATGTTCATA
>CAZVNR010000165.1:0-1627 GCA_964628945.1 uncultured Alistipes sp.
TCGTAGCGAAGATTGTGCGCGACGAGGATATGCCCTTCTTGGAGGATGGTTCGATCGTCGATATCTGCTTGAACCCGCTGGGTGTGCCTTCGCGTATGAACCTCGGTCAGATCTACGAGACGGTGCTCGGTTGGGCAGGTCGTGAGCTGGGTCTGAAGTTCGCTACGCCGATCTTCGACGGTGCTTCGCTTGATCAGATCAACGAGTACACGGCCGAGGCCGGTATCCCGCACAGCGGCCGCACCTACCTCTACGACGGTGGTACGGGTGAGCGTTTCGACCAGCCTGCTACGGTGGGTGTGATCTATATGCTCAAGCTGGGTCACATGATCGACGATAAGATGCACGCCCGTTCGATTGGTCCCTACTCGCTCATCACGCAGCAGCCTCTGGGAGGTAAGGCCCAGTTTGGTGGTCAGCGTTTCGGTGAGATGGAGGTTTGGGCACTCGAGGGCTTCGGTGCCGCCAACATCCTGCAGGAGATCTTGACGATCAAGTCGGACGATGTGATGGGCCGTGCGAAGGCCTACGAGGCGATCGTCAAGGGCGACAACCTGCCCAAGCCGGGTATTCCGGAGGCGATGAATGTGCTGTTGCACGAGTTGCGTGGTTTGGCACTTTCGGTTAAGCTCGAGTAATAAGGTATTTTAGGAGAAAGAAAAAAGTTTAGAGATATGTCAATTACGAAAGACAATAAATCGAATGGCGGTTACAACCGCATCTCGATCGGTTTGGCTTCGCCCGAGGAGATCTTGGCGCAGTCGAGCGGTGAGGTGCTGAAGCCTGAAACGATCAACTATCGTACCTACAAGCCCGAGCGCGACGGTCTGTTCTGCGAGCGCATCTTCGGCCCTGTCAAGGATTACGAGTGCCACTGCGGTAAGTACAAGCGTATCCGCTACAAGGGCATCGTCTGCGACCGTTGCGGCGTAGAGGTGACCGAGAAGAAGGTACGCCGCGAGCGTATGGGTCACATCTCGCTCGTCGTTCCGGTGGTTCATATTTGGTATTTCAAGTCGCTCCCCTCGAAGATCGGTTACCTGCTGGGTATTCCGTCGAAGAAGCTGGAGTCGATCATCTACTACGAGCGTTATGTCGTAATTCAGGCCGGTGCCGCTGCCGAGCAGGGTATCGAGCGTTTGGCGACGCTCTCGGAGAAGGAGTATTTCGATGTGGTGGATGCCCTGCCGAAGGGCAATCAGCAGCTCGAGGATTCGGATCCGAACAAGTTTATTGCACAGATGGGTGCCGAGGCTGTCCTCACGCTCCTCAAGCAGGTCGATCTGGACACGATGTCGTACCAGCTGCGCGACCGCGCTTCGCGCGAGACCTCGCAGCAGCGTAAGACCGAGGCACTGAAGCAGCTGAATGTGGTGGAGATGTTCCGCGCCTCGCGCGAGGTGAACAAGCCCGAGTGGATGGTCTTGAATGTCATCCCCGTAACGCCGCCCGAGCTGCGCCCGTTGGTGCCGCTGGATGGTGGTCGCTTCGCTACCTCGGATCTGAACGATCTGTATCGTCGCGTGATCATCCGCAACAACCGTCTGAAGCGTCTGATCGAGATCAAGGCGCCGGATGTGATTCTGCGCAACGAGAAGCGTATGTTGCAGGAGGCTGTCGATTCGCT
>CAZVNR010000166.1:0-1605 GCA_964628945.1 uncultured Alistipes sp.
CCGAGACATTCAGAATACCGTTGGCGTCGATATCGAAGGTCACCTCGATCTGCGGCACACCGCGCGGAGCGGCCGGAATACCGTCGAGGTGGAAGCGGCCGATCGACTTGTTGTCGCGTGCCAGCGGACGCTCGCCCTGACATACATTGATCTCAACCGAAGGCTGGTTGTCGGCAGCCGTCGAGAAGACCTCCGACTTACGGGTCGGAATGGTCGTGTTGGCATCGATGAGCTTCGTCATCACACCGCCGAGGGTCTCGATACCGAGCGACAGCGGCGTAACATCGAGCAGCAACACATCCTTCACCTCGCCCGTGAGCACACCGCCCTGAATAGCGGCACCTACGGCTACCACCTCGTCGGGGTTCACCGACTTGTTGGGAGCCTTGCCGAAGAACTCCTCTACGACCTTCTGGATCGCGGGAATACGGGTCGAACCACCCACGAGGATCACCTCATTGATCTCCGAAGCCGACATACCGGCATCGCGTAGCGCGTTGCGGCACGGCTCGATCGTCTTGCGGATCAGGTGGTCGCACAACTGCTCGAACTTGGCACGCGTGAGCGACATTACGAGGTGCTGCGGAATGCCGTTTACGGGCATAATGTAGGGGAGGTTGATCTCCGTCGTGGTCGAGCTCGACAGCTCGATCTTTGCCTTCTCGGCAGCCTCCTTCAGACGCTGCAGGGCCATCGGGTCTTGGCGCAGATCGACACCGTGCTCGGCCTTGAAGGCCTCGGCCATATAGTCGATCAGCACATGGTCGAAGTCGTCACCGCCGAGGTGCGTATCGCCGTTAGTCGATTTTACCTCGAATACGCCGTCGCCCAGCTCGAGGATCGAGATGTCGAAGGTACCACCACCGAGGTCATAGACGGCGATCTTCATATCGTTGTTCTTCTTGTCTAGACCGTAGGCCAGTGCGGCAGCCGTCGGCTCGTTGATGATGCGGCGCACCTTCAGACCGGCGATCTCGCCCGCCTCCTTCGTAGCCTGACGCTGCGAGTCGGAGAAGTAGGCCGGTACGGTGATCACGGCCTCCGTCACCTCCTGACCGAGGTAGTCCTCGGCCGTCTTCTTCATCTTCTGCAGCGTGATGGCCGAAATCTCCTGCGGCGTGTACTGACGACCGTCGATCTCGACACGCGGCGTATTGTTGTCGCCACGCACGATGGCGTAGGGAGCACGGGCGATGTCGTTCGTCACATTGTCGTAACGCTCACCCATAAAACGCTTGATCGAGAAGACCGTACGCTTGGGATTCGTGATTGCCTGACGCTTGGCGGGATCGCCCACCTTGCGCTCGCCGCCCTCGGTGAAGGCGACTACCGACGGGGTGGTGCGGTGCCCCTCCGAGTTGGGGATAACTACGGGCTCGTTGCCCTCCATCACTGCTACGCACGAGTTCGTCGTACCTAAATCAATACCAATAATCTTTGCCATAATCTTATTTGTGTTTTTAGTTGTTTGTTCGTTTCTGTTTTTTTTGTGCTACACCCTGCGTTGCGACACGCTTTTTCACTGAACAAACCCCATACCAAACGCCGTTTTCTGCCAATTTGCGGCTGCTTTCTGCCAATTTGACAGAAAGTGCCGTCATCGAC
>CAZVNR010000167.1:0-1525 GCA_964628945.1 uncultured Alistipes sp.
TTTCATCAAGAGAGATCGAAAAGGCATGTAAGACGGATATTCGTTTTATGTGGCTATTGAACGGAGAACCTGCGCCAAGCGATTCAACGATCGCAAGATTTATGCGAGGACATCTCTCTGAGGTCATAGAGGATCTTCACTATCAATTCATTGAGCTTCTTTACGAAATGGAAGAGATAAAATTCAAGAGTCTTTTCGTAGACGGTACCAAGATCGAAGCCTATGCTAACAAGTACACGTTTGTATGGAAAAAGACAGTAGAAAAGAATCTTACCAAACTAAACGAAAAGATAGAGAAGGTTTTACCGACCATAGCGGAAAGATACGGTGTGATAGAAAGTGTTCCCGTAGAAGAATGTTATGAATCACTTCTTCGTCAAGCACAGTGGATAGATCTTACCTTTGTTCAAGGAAAAGGCAAACACAAGACCCAGCTTCAAAGAGACATTGAACTGTTGGAAGAATTTTTGAGCAAGAGAGCAGAATATTTTTCACATCTCGGCAAGCTTGGTGACAGAAACAGCTTTTCCAAGACCGACGTGGATGCCACCTTTATGCATATGAAGGAAGACTATATGAGGAACGGGCAACTCAAGCCGGGATACAACGTTCAGATCGGAGTGGAGAGCGAATATATTGTTGGCATAGGTATATTTTCTAACAGAAGCGACGTAAATACCTTAATACCGTTTTTGAATCGTATCAAAAGCCATACAAAGAGATTATTTGAAAGGATCATAGCTGATGCCGGCTACGAGAGCAGCGAGAATTATCTGTATCTTGAGGAAAACGGACAGGAATGCTTTATCAAGCCCACAAATTACGAGATCAGCAAAAAGAGAACTTACAAAACCGATCCTTATGCTGTGGAAAATATGAAGTACGACGCGAAAAGAGACGAATATACTTGTCCTGACGGACGAAGATTAAAATTCATAAAAGAGATTTCCAAGACAACCGAAAACGGATATGTCGTATCTACGAGGTATTACAGTAACGATAAATGCGGAAGATGTCCACATCGGGCTAAATGCCACAAGTCTAAAAACGGTTACAGAACAATCAGAATCAATCAGGTTCTCAACAAACACCGTCCTAAGGTGCTTGAAGCCTTGACGAGTGATGAGGGCGCACTTCTTCGTATGAATAGATCAATTCAAGTCGAAGGCGTATTTGGCGTGCTGAAAGAAGATTATGGTTTCAGACGCTTTATTACGAGAGGAAAACGAAACGTGGAGACACAATTTTTCCTTCTCGCCTTTGCTCTTAACATACAAAAACTATGTAACAGAGAGAAAAAAGGAAGAATTGGTCTCGATTTGTTTCCACTAAATGCCTCTTAGACCATTTCTTCCAAACTGAATACAACCTCAAAAACAAGGATTTTATTGATCCTCTTTTTGTCGTACCCTTTTTTGCCCTTCTTTCGGGGCTTTTTTGTTTTATCTCCTGATTTTCTATTATTTGCATTGCAAAAGGCTGAGCCATTTGCTTAATTAAAAGCTTTTGACTCAGCCCCTTTTTT
>CAZVNR010000168.1:0-1512 GCA_964628945.1 uncultured Alistipes sp.
CGAGCGTCAGGGTGAGCGTTTGCGAAGCCGTGGCGGCCTCTGTGCTCACCTCCTGCGCCTTGGCGGGCGTGAACGCGATGCACAGCAGTGCACCGAGCGCAATTAAGAGATTGTTTCGTTTCATTTTCATCCGTTGTTTTGTTGTCCTAAATCACCTAAATTGTGGGTGCAAAGATAAGTAAAAAATCGGCTCAAAAGAGCCTCTGCGCGGCTTTTTGTCCCGATTTTGTTGGTGAATCTATGACGGTGGTTGTTCGATTTAGGAGCATTCCGTTTTCTGCTGCTCAAAGCTGCACGAAATGTTCCGAAATGGATCAATGGCGAGGCAATCCAAAATTCAAAATGCAAAATTAAAAATTAGCTTTCAGCTTTCAGCTGTCAGCGATCAGCGATCAGCCGTCAGCTGTCAGCTTTTTTTTTAGTGAGTTTAGTGAGGTAGCTACTCCCTAATATCCCTAACTTCCCTAACTTCACCAAAAAGAGCTGCCAACTAATAACAGCCGACAGCCCATTTTGAATTTTGCATTCTAAATTTTGAATTTTACGCGCTATTCCATCGGAAAGACCCTTACCTCGCATACGCCCTCCAGCTCGGCCTTCAAGCGTTCGAGGTCGGTCTTCTCCTCGACCTGCCCGTAGTGGTAGGGGTAGAAGATCGTGGGGCGGATCGCCTTGACGGCCTCGACCGCCTGATCGACCGTCATCGTATAGGGTTGATTGACAGGCAGGAAGGCGATGTCGATATCTTTCAACGCCCGCATCTCGGGGGTCAGCTCCGTATCGCCCGCGATGTAGATGCGCGTGCCGTCGATCGTGAGGATGTAGCCGCAATCTTCGCGCTCCTTGGGGTGGAATTTCGTGTGTCCCTCCGAGGTGTTGTAGGCCGCTACGGCCTCGATCTTGATCCACTCGCGCGGTGTGGCGACACTCCCCGGGCGCATCGTATGGCAGTTCATATCGAACGCCTCGGCCGAGGTGCGGTCGCAGACCATCTCGGATTGGCGCGTGGTCAGCTCATCGACCGCTACGCGATCGAGGTGGTCGGAGTGGTGGTGGGTGACCAAGACGATGTCGGCCTTCGGCAGACGGCTGTAGTCGGCGTGCTCCATCACCGGATCGATATATATATAGGAGTCGTAGCGCTGGATCGCAAGCGAGGCGTGGGCGTAGAAGTGCACAGTGAGCTCCTCGCCGCCGCGCGTCGTGATGGTATCGGTCGGATAGTGAGGCTTTTTGCCGCATCCGAAGAGGGAGAAAATCGACATAGTAAGCAGTGTAAAAAGTGTTAATCTGCGCATAAACGGTTATTTTAAGGCGTTTTTGCAGAAGCAAGGTAGTGATTTTTGGCGAAACTGCCAAGCCGGAAGCAAATTTCTTTGGAAAAAGATTGCGGATCGAGAAAATTTGTGTACTTTTGCAGGCTATGTTTAACTAATTAACTATTTACAACAATGCCAAAAATGAAAACCAATGCCGCGGCGAAGAAGCGTTTTACCTTCACCGGCACAGGAA
>CAZVNR010000169.1:0-1475 GCA_964628945.1 uncultured Alistipes sp.
GTGCCTGGGGAACATTGATCTGATTGTTGTTCTTCATAACCGTTTCTCTCCTTTTGCTTTTCTCGCGGTTTCTTTCCGCAAACATAGCTTTGCCCTTTTTGGTGCAGATATGACTGTTTGTTTTCGGAAATCGACGCAAAAATTGGAAAGGCACCTTTTTGCGCCATTACGCATAGGTTGGAACAAACCTGCCAAAAGGAGCATGATCATGACCGTCCAACTGCTTACCGTTGTTTCCATACCGTTTTTCGGCACCGCCGTTGGCGCTACCCTTGTATTTTTTCTCAAAGGAGAGCTGCGACCACGGCTGCAACAAGGACTTTCCGGCTTCGCTGCCGGGGTCATGGTGGCCGCTTCCATCTGGAGTCTGCTGCTGCCCGCTCTGGAGCGGTCGGCGCATCTTGGGAAATTTGCGTTTCTGCCCGCGTTTTTGGGCATTTGGTGCGGCATATTTGCCCTGCGGCTGCTGGATCGGCTGATCCCCTGGCTTCACCGGGGGCATATCCAGGGTGACCAGCGGCGCAGCGATCTGCTGATGCTGGCGGTAACGCTGCACAATTTACCGGAGGGCATGGCCGTAGGCGCAGCCGCTGCCGGCTTTCTTGCCGGGGATGGGATCTCCTTTGCCGCTGTATTGACCCTCTCTTTGGGGATCGCCATTCAGGATCTTCCCGAAGGCGCGATCATTTCCCTGCCTATGCGCAGCACCGGTATCTCAAGAGGAAGATCCTTTGCCTGCGGCGCGCTGTCCGGCATCGTCGAGCCCCTGGGCGCTGTGGTCACGCTGCTTCTGGCCAGGCTTGCCGTGCCGATATTGCCGTTTTTGCTCAGCTTTTCCGCAGGGGCGATGCTTTATGTGGTGGTGCAGGAGCTGATCCCTGATATGCAGGACGCGCGATCGCCCAATACCGGAACTACGCTATTTACCGCCGGTTTTACGCTGATGATGATTCTGGATCTGGTGCTGGGATGAAAAAAGCGCGGTGCTGACGCACCGCGCTTCCCTATTATGTATCAGATTTCCTGGGCTTCTTCCGCAGGCACTTCAGCCTCGGCAGATACTTCCTCCATCACAGGCATCTGCGGAATCTCCTGCTCCACCGGGATCTGCTCCGTGACAGGTGCTGCCGCCAGCGCCCGGGCCTTCTTCTTGCACAGGCTGCCCCAAACAATGCTGCCAACCAGCAGCACCACACCGCCGGCAAACACGCCGATGCACACAACTGCCGTCAGCTTCAGTATCAGTGCCACAATACTCATCGCTGTGTCAGTAAACATAGACGGCACCGCCAGCACCAGAATAGTCGGCACCAGGAACGGCAGCGCCGCCACCATGGCGGTAATGCCGACACAGCGAACAGCGGCATAGGGCTTCCAGTAATTTGCCAGGAACAGCAGCACGACGATCACCGCAGCCACGCCCAGCACCGTCAGCAGCATATTCACAGAAGTGATCTCCCGCAGGGCTGCCAGCA
>CAZVNR010000170.1:0-1453 GCA_964628945.1 uncultured Alistipes sp.
TACCTTTGCAGCCGCAAAACAGCTATCAATTAAAACAATGGAAAAGAAATTCAACGACTCAAGCTCGGCCTTGTCGCGTTTCGGACGCGATAAGCGCGTGCGTACCGTGACGGCCGCCACCGAGCGCGTAGAGCGTCGTCCGCGCACGGAGCAGACCGAGGGCGGACAGTATGAGCGTCACGAGCGCAACTTTGGCGAGCGCAAAGGTGGTTTCAATCGCGATAACCGCGAGCAGCGCGACTTCCGCAGCAACCGCACCGAGCAGGGCGCAAAGCCCTTCAAGCGTGCCTCCTACAACCCCCACTTCTCGGAGGAGAATCGTCCCCTCTTTGAGGAGCGCGGCGAGCGTACGGAGCGTAAACCCTATGGCGAGAAGCGCAACTTCGGCGGCCACAAACCGTTCGGTGAAAAAAAGCAGTTCGGCGATCGCAAACCGCAGGGTGAGCACAAGCCCTACGGCGAGAAGAGACAGTTTGGCGACAAGAAGTTCAACAAGAAGCGTTCGCCCAACAAGCATAGCAACGAGCGTCCGTACAGCTATCCCCGCTTTGCTCCCGAGGTACAGACGGGTGCGATCCGTCTGAACCGATTTTTGGCGCAGTCGGGCATCTGTTCGCGCCGCGAGGCCGACGACTTGATCACGGCCGGACTGGTAAGCGTGAACGGACAGATTGTCACGGAGTTGGGAACGAAGGTTCAACCGACGGACGAGGTGAAGTTCAACGACAGCCGCATTCAGGGCGAGAAGAAAGTCTATCTGGTGCTGAACAAGCCGAAGGGCTATGTCACCTCGCTCGACGATCCGCACGCCGGCAAGCTGGTGATGGAGCTGGTCAAGGGTGCCTGCACGGAGCGCATCTATCCCGTAGGTCGCTTGGATAAGAACTCGTTGGGATTGCTGCTCTTCACGAACGACGGCGATCTGACGAAGACCCTCACCCACCCCTCCTATCGCAAGAAGAAGATCTATCAGGTAACGCTCGACAAGCCCCTGACCCGCGCCGATATGGATCGTTTGGCCGAGGGCATCACGCTCGAGGATGGCGAGATCTTCGCCGACGAAATCAGCTACCTAAAGGATAACAAGCAGGAGATCGGCATCGAGATCCACTCGGGTCGCAACCGCATCGTGCGCCGTATGTTCGAGTTCTTGGGTTACACCGTAACGAAGCTCGACCGCGTCTATTACGCCGGCCTGACGAAGAAGAACCTCAAGCGCGGTGCTTGGCGTTTCCTCTCGAAGGAGGAGGTGACGCGCCTGAAGTCGGGGCTCTACGAGTAGTCATTTTTTAGCAATACAAAGAGAGGGTGGACAGCGATTTGTCCACCCTCTCTTGTGTTGTGCGCTGACGATTACAGCTCCGTTACAGCACCCGAGTAGTTAAACTCGATCTTCGTGTAACCGCTGTCGCCGCCACCGTAGTTGGTGAAATCGACCGTCAGCTGCTGGCTG
>CAZVNR010000171.1:0-1381 GCA_964628945.1 uncultured Alistipes sp.
GTAGCAGCCAATCCAGTCTCCCCGACAAAATTCAGCAGACGGCAGAACCTTTTTTTAGGTTCTGCTTTTTTTGTTGTCGGCGCGTTAGCCCATCTCTTTGCTCTTTGCTCTTTGCTCTCAAAAAGCCGATCTCCTTTACGGACAAAAAAAATGAGAGCTGACACGATTTGCACAACCGCATCAGCCCCCAATGTTGAATTTTAAATTCTTAATCTTTAATCTCCCATGTCGCTCCCGAGTGCAGTAGATCGTCCACGCACTTGAGCTTGCTCGAGGCCTTTACCTCCTCGACCTGCCGTTGCACGCCTTGATCGTAGATCACCGGATCGGCCACATTGCGGATCACACCGACCGCTACGGGGTAGTCGGGGTATTTCATCGCCGCCAGCATCGCGTGCAGGGTCGTATCCTGCTCGTGGGCGTCGTGTGTCAGCACATCGTCGATCGTGTAACCCTCCTCGCCAACGGTCACGACCTTCAGTTTCATATTTTCAAAAACCAGCCCCTTCTCCTTGTTCGCGCCGAAGAGCATCTTCTCGCCGTGGCACAGCGTGATCGTATATTGGGCGCGCGTCGCCTTGTCGCCGGCAAAGAGGGCGTGGGTCTTGTCGTTGAAGATGACGCAGTTTTGCAGCACCTCGACGACCGACATCCCCTTGTGTTTGGCCGCCTCGACCAAGCACTCCTTCGTCAGCATCACCTCCATATCGACCGAGCGGGCGAAGAACGAACCCTTCGCACCGATCACCAGTTCGCCCGGGTTGAAGGGCTTCTCGACCGTACCGTAGGGCGAGGTCTTCGTGATTTTGCCCAATTTCGAGGTGGGCGAATACTGTCCCTTCGTCAGACCGTAGATCTCGTTATTGAAGAGGATCACATTCAGATCGACATTGCGACGAATGGCGTGGATGAAGTGGTTACCGCCGATGGCCAACGAGTCGCCATCGCCCGTAGCGACCCACACCGAGAGTTCGGGGTTGGCCGTCTTGACACCCGTGGCGATCGCGTTGGCGCGACCGTGTACGGAGTGGAAACCAAAGGTCTTCATATAATAGATAAAGCGCGACGAACAGCCGATACCCGATACGAAGGTAAATTTGTTGTGGGGCGTATCGGTCGCATCGGCGATCTCGGGCAGGGCACGCTGCACGGCGTTCAAGATGGCGTGGTCACCACAACCCGGGCACCAGCGCACCTCCTGATCACTCTTAAAATCGGCGGGGGTATATTTGTAGTCTGCCATAGCTTGTTAGTCGATTAAGGATTGAAACTTCGCTTTCAGCTCGACAATCGTAAAGGGTTGCCCCTCGCTCTTGCCGAACTGCTCGTAGTGGAACTGCTGGAACTGCTGGCGCAGGTAGCCGGCAAACTGCCCCTCGTT
>CAZVNR010000172.1:0-1349 GCA_964628945.1 uncultured Alistipes sp.
CCATAATCTCCTCAAAACTCGGCTTATCGCCAAACAGCATATTTTGCATATGCTCGTAGTCATCGCGGAGCTTATCGAGGTTATAATCAGGTGGCATCAAGCGCATCGTGCCACGCTTTGCAAGGTCATATCTTGCCCACGGACAACGGTAAAACTTGTCCTTAAAATCCACCACGCGCGTAAGCAAGTCATAATCTGCAAGCGCGTTATCTTTCACTTCGGTCTGCATCATTCGATACAGATCGTAATAATGTCTTGAATATCTCGACGGGAACGGTCTATCTTCCGCGCGAAACGCCTCTCTATGTAGGATCGTAACCTTTTCCCAAAATGTTCGCTCGGGTAAAACGGTTAAAATTTCGGTAGTCGGTTGCGTGAACACACGTGCGTACTTCTCTGCCGCATAGGGCGTAATTTTCGCCGTTTTTACCGGAGTCCACGCGGCAAGCGCACCGATTTCAAGCCTGATCTCTTGGAGAATCGACATATCCGCAAAGCTATTCGGGTATGCAATTTTTACGGTCTGCGCATCGTCGGGATCAATAAAGCATTTCACTCCCTCGCCAAGCTCGGAAGTAAGATCAGCAGAAATAGCAGGCAGGAATGTATCTCGAAGAAACTCTTCGGCTCTTGTATTCGCTTCTTTATTGAAAATATCCTGTTTCGTATTGCTACGCTCTTCCCACGGCTCGTCAATGCCATAACCGAGAACACGCCAATCGAGGATCAAGTCAATATCCTCGGAGAAGCGTTCTATGAGTCCATAGGCTTTTGAAAGGCTTGTACCACCCTTAAACGCGAGGTTATTTTTCCACGCGCAACGGTGAAAAAGATAGTCGAGCATATAACAGACCCAAAAATCTTTCTCGATGATTGCTTCGCTCATACCCATCTTGGCGGCTGTATTACGAAACAGCGCTTCGCGGTCACGTGCAGGTATCGTTGCTATATTTCTCATTTTGCCCCTCCGCAAATTTCTTTTATGATGTCGTAGATCCACGATGTTGCATATTTCGCTTCTGTAAACATCGCAGTTTTTTCTTCATCAGTGATTGTTGATGCAATCTTGTTGATAATCTCAGCAGTGATGTTTTCCTTTCCGAGCGCTTTCAACGCCTGAATGACGAGCGCGGTCTTGTAGGAGATTTTTGAAATCTCTTTATTCGTCGTGCGCTTGAATTTGATGATCGTATTACCATAGGTATATTCCTTGTACGTTCCGTCGCTAACGTAAAGCCAAACGGCAGGCACTTGTGTAGAAAGTCCAAGCATATTCAGTGCGGTGTCTCCGCATGGAACGATAGTCCATCCGTAATTCCGAGCAAGAGCGTGAGCAACTTTATCGGGTT
>CAZVNR010000173.1:0-1340 GCA_964628945.1 uncultured Alistipes sp.
TTCAAGTGTTTATTCTTCAAACGATTATATCAAATCGATGAAATATTAAAATAAACTTTGCTTATACCATATGGCTAATTCAAAATCTTTTATTACCTTTGTACACAGCTAATCATTAGCCACTCTATTTGGAGAAAGATAAGGAAGTTAGCACGTTACAAATCCATTACCTATCGCAATTTGATGGATGCGTAAATTTCTGAAAGATAGGGATATACAATCGCGAAAAATAATTGTTGCCAACTCATTACCTCGTTCTTGAACTTTCCGCATAAACTTTTTATTCTTAGCGGATTATGAGATTATTCCAAAAATATGTATTAATTCGTGACAATAGATTGAATTTGCGAACCGTTTGCAAAATTCCGTCTACAAGATTTTACATGCGCATTGCCACAATGTGTCAGTCTATAATGCCTCGGAGAGAGCATCCTAACCGTATGTGAGTATTTTGAGGACGCGTAAAAACCGAAATCCCCTTGTTGGACGACTTACACCCTATCCCACGATTTAAGCCTATCCTCGTCGGTGATTGGGCGCAGAACACGGCAGGGGTTGCCCACCGCCACCACATTCGACGGAATATCCTTGACCACCACCGAGCCGCCGCCGATGACGACATTCGAGCCGATGGTTACGCCCGGCATCACCTGCACCCCTGCACCGATCCACACATTGTCGCCCACGGTGATCGGGTAGGCGTACTCCAATCCCTGATTCCGACGCTCGGCGTCAACGGGGTGTCCGGCGGTGTGAAAACCACAGTTGGGCGCGATAAATACATTATTGCCAAAGCGCACCTTCGCACCGTCCAAAATCACCGTATTGTGGTTGGCAAAGAAGTTTTTGCCAATCTCGATATTGTAGCCGTAATCGCACCAAAAGGGGGCAACGATGCAGAAACTGTCATCTGCCGTTTTACCCAATAATCGGCGCATAATCCGCTGTTGTGCCTCGCTATCGGAGGGGCGCAACAGGTTGAATTCGTAGCAGAGATCTTTCGCCGCCTTACGCTCCTCGATAAGGTTCGTATCGTTGTTTGCATCGTAGAGCATCTGATGCAACATCTTCTCCTTCTCGGTCATTTTGGTTTTTAGTTTTTGAGTAAGATGTAATACCAGCCGTTTGGGCTTTCTCCCACAAAGTTAGCAATTTTTGCGACACGGCGTGAGGGATACAGCAAAATAGTTTTCGGCCAAAATTCGGAGCTTCAATAGAATTTATGATGTTAATAATCAGATTTTCATCGTGTTTTGTCTTGCAGCATTCACCGCTCTTCCTAAACACAGAAAAGGATCGCTCCGCGTGGAGCGATCCTTTTCTGTGTTTGAGGGTTCGAG
>CAZVNR010000174.1:0-1258 GCA_964628945.1 uncultured Alistipes sp.
CGCCACATTTCAATATCGCCCTTCCATATGGCACAAAGGGCGAGCAGCATACCTGCGGAGATAATGGCATAAAATCCCGAGTGCTTGTTAAGAAGGTAGTCTGCACGATCGTACACCTTGTCGATCTCACCGCGTGAGTACGCTACCTCAGCTTCAAAGAGCACCTGCGCCTCGTGATTATAGGACAGACTCTCGGCAACCTCATCTGCACTGCCGGGGACACTGTATAGATTGGTCATATAAAGAAACGGAGTTTTTCGCGGCAAGGGTTGATCCTGCTCTGCGATCTCTTTCGCCTTTTTCTTATCGGGATATTCCGCGTCGGCGGGAACCATCCATACTCGTTGGAATTGGGACGCGCCCTTTATCTCGCCTCGCTTACAGAGGTCTTGCACTCTGCGGGGCGTAACGCCCCATTTTTCCGCAGCTTCTTTGGCGGTTATCATATTCATACTCATATCTGCTCCTTGGCAAATCCCCCTCTTTCTCATACCGTTCGAGGACTAAATCTCGCACTTATATTATACTTCGTTCGCGCGAAGTTGTCAAGATAAAAATGACAATTTCAGCACATGTGGAGAAAAAGTTTACAAATGAAAAAGCCCTCAGTACGAGAGCTAAAATTCATTTATTCAGTTTCTTTGCAATGGACACGATCAGTTTGGCAAGCTGAAGCTCAGAGATGTAGGTAGGCGGCTCGGAAATAAGTGTCACGGGAGTTTCCACACGCTCTCCGTTTACCTTGTATCTGCTGACAAGCTGCATATCCTCAAGAACCTCAACCTCATCACACTGAACAAGGATGACATCGTAACGGATATTCTGCTTTTTACAGGAGATCGACATATCTCCGGTGTTCTCATAATGGTCGAAGGTAACGTCCTTATACTCGTCAAGTACGATAGCCTGCACTGCGGGAAGCTCACCAACAACAGCTATACGCATCTTCTTCCCTGTTAATGCCGTCTTTGCTCCGCGCTGTCTTTTTGCGGTACAGCCACAGATGCCGATATGTTCAATTCGGTCTGACAGATATGCACAAGTATCGCAAGTAAAGTTTCTGTCCTTATCTCCATCCCTCGGAATCAGATAGGGACAGGCATCATCCTGACCGTTACGGAAAGCAAAACCGTCATCGGTATATTTGGGATTATCTGCGAAGCACTTCACCTCGTAGGAAATGCGACACTCGGGATCGAGATCCTCATATCGTTGATATTTAATGTCGATCTTCTTACCGCCGAGCGTGATCGTTTTA
>CAZVNR010000175.1:0-1251 GCA_964628945.1 uncultured Alistipes sp.
ATGTTGTACGACCCCTCGAAGGAGGAGCCGCGCCATTCGCGCCTGAAGCCCTATGCCGTCTATCTGATGAACGGACTGAAGAAGATTTTTCATTTGAAGTAACAAAAAAACGAAATACACTATGAGCAAGAAAAAGGTTGTTTTAGCATTCAGCGGAGGATTGGATACATCGTTCTGCGTGAAGTATTTGAGCGAGGAGCAGGGCTACGAGGTCTATACGGCCATCGCCAACACGGGCGGTTTCTCGAAGGAGGAGCTGACAAACATCGAGGCACGCGCCCTGCAGCTGGGTGCCGTCGAGCACGCCACGCTCAACATCGAGCAGGAGTACTACGAGAAGTCGATCCGCTATATGGTCTATGGCGACATCCTGCGCAACGGCACCTACCCCATCTCGGTCAGCTCGGAGCGCATCTTCCAAGCCATCGCCATCATCGAGTACGCCAAGTCGATCGGTGCCGATGCCGTTGCACACGGTTCGACGGGTGCCGGTAACGATCAGGTTCGTTTCGACCTGACCTTCCAGATCTTGGCTCCCGAGATCGAAATCATCACCCCGACACGCGATATGATCCTCACGCGCGAGTACGAGATCAACTACCTCAAGGAGCACGGCTTCGAGGCCGACTTCCGCAAGCTCGAGTACTCGATCAACAAGGGTCTTTGGGGCACCTCGATCGGTGGTAAGGAGACGCTCCGCTCGGAGCAGACGCTCCCCGAGGAGGCCTATCCGAGTCAGGTCAGCTGCCACGAGGAGGAGAGCTTAAAGCTGACCTTCACCGAGGGTGAGCTCTCGGCCGTGAACGGTACGCCATACACAGACAAGGTCGAGGCGATCCGTGCCGTCGAGGCGATCGGCTCGAAGTTCGGCATCGGCCGCGATATGCACATCGGCGATACGATCATCGGCATCAAGGGTCGCGTAGGTTTCGAGGCTGCCGCCCCGATCCTGATCATCGCCGCCCACAAGATGCTCGAGAAGCACACGCTGACGAAGTGGCAGCTCTACTGGAAGGAGCAGGTGGCCACATGGTACGGTATGTTCCTCCACGAGGCGCAGTACCTCGAGCCGGTGATGCGCGACATCGAGGCGATGTTGGAAAGCTCGCAGCGCAATGTGACGGGTACGGTTGAGCTGACGCTCCGTCCGCTCGGTTATACGCTCGTGGGTGTCGATTCGTCGTTCGATCTGATGAAGACCGACTTCGGCGAGTACGGCGAGGTGAACAAGGCGTGGACGGCCGACGATGT
>CAZVNR010000176.1:0-1234 GCA_964628945.1 uncultured Alistipes sp.
GCTTGGCCAGCTCCTCCATCGAGAGGAACCACTGCATCGAGAGCTTCGGCTCGATCGCTACGCCTGTGCGCTCCGAGTAGCCCACATTGTTCGTGTAATCCTCCGTCTTCTCCAGCAGGTCGGCGGCCTTCAGATCCTGCTCGATCTGCTTGCGCAGCTCGAAGCGATCCATCCCGACATAAATACCTACTTTGTCGTTGATCGTACCGTCGTCGTTGAAAATATCAATCGTCTCGAGGTTGTACTTCTCGCCCAGCATATAGTCGTTCACATCGTGGGCGGGGGTCACCTTCAGGGCACCCGTACCGAACTCGATATCGACATACTCGTCGCGGATCACCGGAATCGAACGCCCGACGATCGGCACAATGACACGCGCGTCGGCAGGCAGATGTTGGTAGCGCGGATCGTTCGGATTGACACAGAGTGCCGTATCGCCCAAGATCGTCTCGGGGCGGGTCGTGGCGACGATCAGTGCCTCGTCCGAACCCTCGACCTTGTAGCGCAGGTAGTAGAGCTTACCGTGCGACTCCTTGAAGATCACCTCCTCGTCCGAGAGGGCGGTCTTTGCCGAGGGATCCCAGTTCACCATACGCACGCCGCGATAGATCTTCCCCTTCTCGTACAGATCGCAGAAGACGCGCAGCACGCTCTCCGTGCGCTCGTCGTCCATCGTGAAGCAGGTGCGCTCCCAGTCGCACGATGCGCCCAATTTGCGCAACTGCTTCAGGATCACGCCGCCGTACTTCTCCTTCCACTCCCACGCATAGCGCAGGAACTCCTCGCGCGAGAGCTGCGATTTCTCGATCCCCTGCTCGTGCAGCATCGCCACCACCTTCGCCTCCGTGGCGATCGAGGCGTGGTCCATACCCGGCACCCAGCAGGCGTTCTTGCCCGACATACGGGCGCGGCGCACCAAGACATCTTGCAGCGTGTTGTTGAGCATGTGGCCCATATGGAGCATACCCGTCACATTGGGGGGCGGGATGACGATCGTGTAGGGTTCGCGATGATCCGGTTCGGAGTGGAACAGGCGGTTCTCGATCCAGTATTCGTACCATTTTGCCTCCAGTTGTTGAGGCGTGTATTTGTCGGCGATCTGCATAAAAACGGATGATTGTGTTTATTATCAAGCCGCAAAGATAACTTTTTGGAATAAAACGCCGAAAAAAAAGCCCCTAAAAATTCGCTCTTTCTCCATTTCTTCCGCTTTGGGACGGTTTATGCAGCGATC
>CAZVNR010000177.1:0-1142 GCA_964628945.1 uncultured Alistipes sp.
CTGAAGGTCGTCTGCCACATCCGCGACGAGGCGCACCGTTTCGGCATCACCTTCCATCGCAAAAAACGGAGCAAAGATTTCATCCACAGCGAGTTGGAACAGATCGAGGGCATTGGCAACAAGACGATTCAAACACTCCTCGTGCACTTCCGCACGGTTGAGAAGGTGCGCACCGCCCCCTTCGAGGAGCTGTCGGCATTGATCGGAGCAGCGAAGGCGCGAAAGGTGAAAAACTACTTTGAACAAGTGATTTAATACAACAAAACTATGCAACAGAAACACACTTTGAAAGATTGGCTGATCGCCACCCGTCCGTGGTCGTTTACCGCCTCGGGACTGACCGTACTGACCACCCTCTTCTACCTCCGTTGGCTGACCGGCGAGGTCGATTGGCGGCTCGGTCTATTGGCTGTTGTCGGCATTATTCTCTTCCACGCGGTCGGCAATATGTGGAGCGACTACTTCGACTACCGCTCGGGGGTCGATCGTGTCGAGGGAGCGTACAGCTCCGACAGCAGCCTCGTGCGCGAGGTTTTCACGCCGAAACAGCTGCGCAACTTTGCATTGAGCATCCTTGTTGTTGCCGTTGCCGTCGGGCTCTATCTGTTGTGGCAGACGGGCTGGACGCTATTGTGGATCGGTGTAGGCGGATTGATCTGTACGCTCGGTTACCCCTACCTGAAATACCACGCGCTGGGCGATGTGGATATTTTATTGGCCTACGGATTTCTTCCGGCCATCGGTACCTCGTATGTCGCTGTTGGCGAGATCGACTGGCGTGTATTGTGGATCGCTCTTCCGATCGGATTGCTGGTCGATTCGATCCTTCACGCCAACAATACGCGCGATATGCAGACCGACCGTCAGGCCTCGATTCACACCTTGGCACATGGCTTGGGTAAGCGACTCTCGGCGGCACTCTACATCTTCGAGGTGCTCTTCCCGTTCTGCTGGGTGGTTTGCTGCATCCCTTTCGGGAAGTTCCCCTACCTCACGCTGATCCTCGTGGCAGTGATGAAAGTGGCGATGGGCAACAGCCGTCAGATGCGCAAATATCTCGAAACGGACGATCCGGCAACAATCGCTCCACTCGATCAACGCTCGGCTGCATTGCAGATGCTCTTCTGCGTGGTGATGATCAT
>CAZVNR010000178.1:0-1113 GCA_964628945.1 uncultured Alistipes sp.
ATAAGATGCCTGCTCCATCATTTATGGCGGTAATCATTGGAGTTGGCAAGTACGCTTTCAGACGAGACGATGGTGTATATGTAATTCCTATTGGTTGTCTCAGAGATTAAGCGGTAAAGTATCAGAAATAGAGTTGTGGTTGTCCTATAACTAAGAATCGGCAATAATTGGATTTATTGCCGATTCTTAGTTGTATTTTCAAAAGTCAATTTGTCAAATGCATCATCTCCTGCGATTGTGGGCTCGGTATTGTATCTAAAACAATATTGCCCGGAGATGTTTTGTTGGTTCTCGCAGCAGAGTTTGATTTCGTTCTCAGCAACTTTTGTAAGTTCCGCAGCCGAGCGGATAGACCTTGCAATTGCCACTAACTCTCCTGAGGCGTTAAATATTAGTATCTGTGGTTGTTTTTCTGACATATTGGGTGGTTTTAATTCTCTCACAAAGTTAGTGATATTTTTATAAGTAGGGTTTGTGGTGACCTCTAAAATAAAATCCCCATCTCGCAGATTTGGAAAAATACCGAAGAATAGCGAGATGAGGAAAGAACAATAGAGTGAGCATTTATTTTGCGCATCGTTGCAATCGCCTAATGCTTTGAGAGTTGCCGTTATTAGTTCATTTCCTGGTGGGAGGTGGCAATTTTCACGCTTTGCCTGTCTTTTACCCTCTGGCGAATATGTGTCATCTTCCGTGTGGAGATGTACTTTCGTTTGATGCCACACAAGTCGTCATACTCTTTCAGTGTTAGTTTGTCCAAATCGTCCATTTCCAATAGAATATCGGAATGCAGTTGGCGGTAATAATATGCCCCCGAGCGGACCGATTTGCCTGTGCAACAATTGTGTATTGCCGATTTGTTTTCGTGCGTCAATTCAGCGGCACAATGCAACGACCGAACAATCGCCACCAACACCCTTGCACCATTGAAAATAAGTACCTTGCATGGTCTTCTAAATTTACTCCTTCTCATTTGCTTGCGATTTAATAGTTAGACTATTAATAGAGTAGGAGTATTTTCAGCTTTTGGTTGGCAGCTACTTGCTTGTCCTAATCAACTCCGCAAAGTTTGCGACTATCGCCATCTATTTATCATCAGCTATTATCGTTTAC
>CAZVNR010000179.1:0-1110 GCA_964628945.1 uncultured Alistipes sp.
CAAATCTACAAACACTTATATTTTTATCCAAGCGCCGCTTTTTGCATCATTACCCGCACAAATTCACACCGTTTCGGGGAGCCTTGATGGATGGTATATCGCCAATATTTTACTGGGTGGTTTAGTCGGTATGCTTGTAGTCGATCCGGCATCAGGTGCAATGTATAAAATCAAGGACCAACAGATTGATGCTAGATTAGCCCCCCTTTCAACAGCCGATTTAGTGGTTTACGATATTAATAACCTTCCCGAGGGGATTGATAAAGCCGACCTTGTTGCTATTCAACAATAAACGGCTCGCAACAACCAAAAGCGTGGGGAACCTTTGACTCCACGCTTGTTTTATTCCATTCCATTCCTCTCACTGAGCCGTTGCGGGCGGGGGAGCTTAACTTGGCTCGTGCTACGCACGACCCTTCGGCTTGTGGCGGCTCGGGAGAGCGCGGTTTGTCGAACAACCCCAACAAAAAGTAGCGAGAAAAGGATCTCATACAAGCTATGAATCTTCTCTCGCTACTTTTTTGTTGGCATAGCTGCCTGCGCTCTCCACTCGCCTGCGGCCGCCGGTCTCTGTTTCACAGAGCTGTTAAGTTCGCTCGTGTCGATGGTGTTTGCAGACGCTCTCTTAAAAGAGCAGATTGCCGCCTCTTTAAGTGAAGACCTAAACTTCGATCTCTCCATTTTTCTATTTGCGCAGGAATTATGCTACGCCGTAATGAAGAATGGCGATTTGGATAGTACGCCCCGTACAGCCAAATCGCCATTCAAATAAGGTGCAGCAGAAATCTGCGCAAATAAAAAAGAGAAGATCGAATTTTCATTCGGTCTTCTCTTAAAGAGGCGGCTACCTACTCTCCCACGGGAAAACCGCAGTACCATCGGCGTGAGTGAGCTTAACTTCTCTGTTCGGAATGGGAAGAGGTGGAACCTCACTGCTATAACCACCTAAAAGAACCTGTGCTTCTGTTTCAAAGCGGTGCGATTCATTTATCCGTCGCACACGGTATAACTTGACATCCTTCGGATATGAGATAAAGTGTTACGTAAGAAAGCCTTTCGGGTAATTAGTACTGCTCGACTTTGATATTACTACCTTTACATCTGCAGCCT